>NZ_JBHWJI010000034.1:3091-102411 GCF_042731515.1 Streptomyces sp. NPDC059850 | reverse complement strand
GGCCCCGCCCGTACGGTGCGTACGGGCGGGGCCGCCGAGGTGTGCGCAGGGCGCGGTCAGCTGCCGCCGCTGCCGAAGACGAGGGCCAGCGGGTCCTCCTCGTCGTACGAGCCCGAGGGCTTGTCGGCGTAGACGGTGCTCATATACAGCCGCTGCTGGGAGTAGATGATCTCCGAATAGGTGGGGCTGAACTTCATCTCCATCGCCCCGCTGGAGGTCGGGTTCTGCAGCAGCTTCGCCTTCTCGTACGACTTGGGGTCGACGCGCCAGACGGCGCCGCCCTGGTCGAACGTGCTCTCCTGGTAGGCGAGCACGAAGCCGTCCTCGTCGAGCCCGAGCGGGGTCATCGCGGCGCCCTTGGCACCGTCCGCCTTGCCGACCGGCTTGCCGGTGGCCAGGCTGAACGCCACGATCTCGTTGGCGGTGGTGCCGCTGTCGTAGCTATTGCGGTCCTCCGACCCCAGGAAGAGGGCGTCGGCCGACTTGCTGACGGCGACCTGCTTGCAGTCCTCGACACTGGTCGAGCCGCACCTGGCCTGATACTTGCCGTTCTCAGTGCTGATCTTGCCACGCACCGTACCGGCCTTGGCGCTGTCGTCGACGGACAAGAAGTCGGAGACCCCGGAGCTGGACGAGTCGCCCGCGTCGAGCCCGATCACCAGCGGATCGACGGACACGATGTACACGAACTTGAGGCCCCGCGTCACCTTATACTCGGACTTCACCGCACCCGTCTTCGGGTTCAGCGTCTGGACCAGGATCTGCGGATTGTCGAACCGACCGCACTGGCGCGCCGCGACCAGCTTGGTGTCACTGCCGGCGTAGCCGCGGTCCTTGCAGTCACCGGTGGACTGCGGCTTCCACAGCTGCTTGCCCGAGGTCGACCAGGCGGCGCCGCCACTGGAACCGCCCGCGGCGATCGTGCCACCGCCGATGGTCACCTGGTCGAAGGAGACCTTCTCGTCGCCCTCGCTGATGTCCCGGTGCCAGCGCATCTTGCCGTTCTTCAGGTCCAGCAGCGCGACCTGGCTGCAGCTCGGGTACTGGTCCTCCTTGGAGGGCTTGGCCTCCTGGTAGACGACCGCGGTCAGACCGTCCTTGGTGACATGCTCCGAGGACCAGCAGACCGCGCCGGCCAGCGGGATCGACCACTTCGGGCTGCCGCCGTTCAGCGGATAGCCGTCGATCTTGTTGGCACCGGCCTTCACGAAGGTGTCGTCGGTGGTCCACATGCCCTGGACCACGACCTGGCTCTTGACCTTCGGCATCGGGAGCTTGTTGATCAGCTGGGCGTTGACCGTCTTCGGGGCGGGCTTGTTCTCGGTGCCGCCGGTGCCGCCGCTGCTGCTGCCCTGGGTGGTCTGCTTGCCCTTGTCCTTGGCCTGCTCGTCGGACTTGTCGTCACCGCTGGTCGCGAACCATATGCCGCCGCCGATGATCAGGGCGACCGCGACCACCGCGCTGACGATGACCGCCATCCGCTGCTTGGACCGGCCGCTGCCGCCGGGGCCGCCGTGGCCCGGGCCGCCGGGGTACTGCGGCTGGGGCGGGTAGCCGTACTGCTGCTGGCCGTAGGGCTGCTGCCCGTACTGCTGGCCGAATTGCTGCTGTCCGTGCTGCTGCTGGTACGGGCTCGGGTAGCCGTAACCGCCCGCGCCCTGCGGGGGCGTCTGCGGCGGCGTCTGCGGCGGCTGCGGCGGCGGGCCGGGGGGCGGCGGGGGCGGGACGGGCGGCTGCTGCGGATAGCCGTAACTCGGCTCCTGCGGCGCGCCGAAGCCGCCCTGCGGCGGCTGATTCGGCGGCGGAGGCGGCTGTGACATGCGTATTCCTCTGTACGCGAGCCCATGAACCGACTCGGCCTCCCCCGCTATCCCGGAGGCGTTGGTGCCAAAGGCCGCCAGGATGGAGTGAATCGGACATGCGACCCGCCGGTGAGCAGCAGGGCAAGGCGGGAGTTCTTTGTATCACCCGGTCATGACAAGCCACGGACCGGTCGCCAACTCATTGAGCAGCTGAGACCGGCCCGTGACGCGACTGTTGCTCATGCGTCGTCGGCGAGTTCCAGCCAGCGCGTCTCCAGGTCGTCCCGCTCCCCCGTCAGCTCCCGCAGCTTGGCGTCCAGCTCGGCGACCCGGGCGAAGTCCGTGGCGTCCTCGGCGATCTGGGCGTGCAGCGTGGACTCCTGCTCGCTGATGCGGTCCAGCCGCCGCTCGATCTTCTGGAGTTCCTTCTTCGCGGCACGCTGCTCGGCCGCCGAACGCTGCGGCGCCTGCCCGTCGGACGGCGTCTCCGCGGCCTTCTGCTTGCCGGAACCGGAACCGGAGCCGGACGCGGACGGCGTCGCGGCCAGCGCCCGCTGCCGCCGCTCCAGGTACTCGTCCACCCCGCGCGGCAGCATCCGCAGCGTGGCGTCGCCCAGCAGGGCGAGCACCCGGTCGGTGGTGCGCTCCAGGAAGTACCGGTCGTGGCTGATGACCACGAGCGAGCCCGGCCAGCTGTCGAGTACGTCCTCCAGCTGGGTCAGGGTCTCGATGTCCAGGTCATTCGTCGGCTCGTCCAGGAACAGCACATTGGGCTCGTCCATCAGCAGCCGCAGGATCTGCAGCCGCCGCCGCTCACCGCCGGACAGGTCGCCGACCGGCGTCCACTGCTTCTCCTTCGTGAAGCCGAACTTCTCGCACAGCTGGGAGGCGGTCATCTCCTTGCCCTTGCCCAGCTCGACGCGCTGCTTCACCTGCTCGACGGCCTCCAGGACGCGGAGGCGCTTGTCGAGTTCGGCGACCTCCTGCGAGAGGTACGCGAGCTTCACGGTCTTGCCGACGGTGATCCGGCCGCTTGCGGGCTGCTGTTCGCCCTCGCTGCGCGCGGCCTCGGCGAGGGCGCGCAGCAGCGATGTCTTGCCCGCGCCGTTCACGCCCACCAGGCCGATCCGGTCGCCGGGCCCCAGCTGCCAGGTCAGATGCTTGAGCAGCATCTTCGGCCCGGCGGTGACGGTCACGTCCTCCAGCTCGAAGACGGTCTTGCCGAGGCGGGAGTTGGCGAACTTCATCAGCTCGGCGGTGTCGCGGGGCGGCGGGACGTCCTCGATCAGCGCGTTCGCCGCCTCGATGCGGAAGCGCGGCTTGCTGGTGCGGGCCGGGGCGCCGCGGCGCAGCCAGGCCAGCTCCTTGCGCATCAGGTTCTGCCGCTTGGCCTCCTCGGTGGCGGCGATGCGCTCGCGCTCGGCCCGGGCGAAGACGTAGTCGCTGTAGCCGCCCTCGTACTCGTGCACCGCGCCGCGCTGCACGTCCCACATGCGGGTGCAGACCTGGTCGAGGAACCAGCGGTCGTGGGTGACCACCACCAGCGCGGAGCGGCGGGCCCGCAGATGACCGGCCAGCCAGGAGATGCCCTCGACGTCGAGGTGGTTGGTCGGCTCGTCGAGGACGATCAGGTCCTGTTCGGCGATCAGCAGCTTGGCGAGCGCGATACGGCGGCGCTCGCCGCCGGACAGCGGGCCGATGACGGTGTCCAGGCCCTGCGGGAAGGCGGGCAGGTCGAGCCCGCCGAACAGCCCGGTGAGGATGTCCCGGATCTTGGCGTCGCCCGCCCACTCGTGGTCGGCGAGGTCGCCGATCACCTCGTGCCGGACGGTGGCGGCGGGGTCGAGCGAGTCGTGCTGGGTGAGCACGCCCGCCCGCAGGTCCCCGGAGTGGGTGACGCGGCCGTTGTCGGCCGGTTCGAGCTTGGCGAGGATCCGGATGAGCGTGGTCTTCCCGTCCCCGTTACGGCCGACGACGCCGATCCGGTCCCCCTCGTTGACCCCGAGGGACACCCCGTCCAGCAGTGCACGGGTGCCGTACACCTTGCCGACGGCTTCGACGTTGACCAAGTTGGTGACCATCACACTCCAGATACGCGGATCGACCGACGTCCCAGGGTAGTCGCGTCCGCGCACGGCTACGGCGGGCGGGCTCTCCGCTGACCGCTTACGGCGCGATGACCGCCGCCCCGGCCGCCGGACCGGACGCCGTCCGTACGGTGCGGCAGGTGCCGGAGGCCGTGAGCGCGGTGGCCACGGTCTGGGCGGCCTCCGCGTCCTTCGCCAGGAACGCGCAGGTCGGGCCCGATCCGGAGACCAGCGACGCGAGCGCCCCGGCGTCCGCGCCCGCGCGCAGGGTCTCGGCGAGCGCCGGGCGCAGGGAGAGCGCGGCGGGCTGCAGATCGTTGGTCACGGCGGCGGCCAGCGCGGCGGGGTCCCCGGTGCGCAGCGCCGTGAGCAGCGCCTCCGACGGCTCGGGGTCGGGGATGTCCTCGACGGTCGCGCCCGCCCCGGTCTCCTCCCGGAGCCGGTCGCACTCCCGGTAGACGGCCGGGGTGGACAGCCCGCCGTCCGCGACCGCGAACACCCAGTGGAACGTGCCGCCCGTCTCCAGCGGCGTCAGCAGCTCCCCCCGCCCCCGGCCGAGGGCCGCGCCGCCGACCAGGCTGAACGGGACGTCACTGCCCAGGTCGGCGCAGAGCGCGAGGAGTTCGGCGCGGCTCGTCTCCGTCCTCCACAGCGCGTCGCACGCCAGCAGCGCCCCGGCGGCGTCCGCACTGCCGCCCGCCATGCCGCCCGCGACGGGGATGTCCTTGGCGATGTGCAGATGGACATCCGGGGCGATGCCGTGCCGTGCGGCGAGCGCGATCGCGGCGCGGGCGGCGAGGTTGGTGTGGTCGGCGGGGACGTGGTGGGCGTCCGCGCCCTCGACGGTGACGCGGAGGGTGTCGGCCGGGGTGGCCGTGACCTCGTCGTGGAGCCCTACGGCGAGGAAGACGTTGGCCAGGTCGTGAAAGCCGTCGGGGCGCAGGCCGCCGACCGCGAGCTGAACGTTGACCTTCGCGGGGACGCGGGCGGTCACGGATCGGGTCACGGGGCTCCTCGGTGAGTTCGAATGTCCGGCGCCCCCATTGTCCCGCCTGCGGCGAACCGCCCCCACCAAGCCCCCTGGCGGCGTCCCGCCCCTCGGCCCGGGGCGCCTGCGGCGAGCCGTCCCCACCCCGCCCCTTCCCGAACCGGAGCTCCGCCCCGGCCCCCGCTCCTCAATCGCCGGAGAGGCTGGGATGCGGCGCCTCCGCCCCGGACCCAGCGGGGCCCGGGGACAGCCCCGAAGCGGCGACCCGAGGCAAAGGCCCTACGAGGCCCAGGGCACAGCCCTGGTGGAGGCCCGGGGGCGCAGCCCCGGTGGGGGTCCGGGGGCGCAGCCCCGGTGAGGGCCCGGAGGCACAGCCCTGGCGAGGGCCCGGGACGCAGCCCCGGCGGGGGCCCGGGGACGCAACCCCGGGCACAACCCCAGTGAGCGACCGGAGGCGCAGCCCCGAAGCGGCGGGCTGGGGCGCAGCCCTGGCGGGGTGCGGGGCGGAGCCCCGCAGTTGGGGGGCCGGGGGCTTTCCCCCGGGTCGGGCAGGGGGGGGGGGGGGGGGCCCCCCCCCTGTTGGGGGGCGGGGGGTGCCCCCCGGTTCGGGAAGGGGCGGGGTGGGGAACAAGCCCGGCGCAGGCGCCCCGTGCGGTCAGGCGGGCGGGGCGTGTTCGGCGATTTTGGCGAAGTCTTCTACCGTCAGGGACTCGCCCCGGGCCTGGGGGGAGATGCCTGCCGCCGTGAGGGCGGCCTCGGCGGCGGGGGCCGAACCAGCCCAGCCGGACAGGGCCGCGCGCAGGGTCTTGCGCCGCTGGGCGAAGGCCGCGTCGACGACGGCGAAGACCTCGTCGCGGGAGGCGGTCGTCGCGAGGGGTTCGTCGCGGCGGACCAGGGAGACGAGCCCGGAGTCGACGTTCGGGGCGGGCCAGAAGACGCTGCGCCCGATGGCGCCCGCGCGCTTGACGTGGGCGTACCACGCGGCCTTCACGGAGGGCACGCCGTACACCTTGGACCCGGGCGGGGCCGCGAGGCGGTCGGCGACCTCCGACTGCACCATCACCAGCGTGCGCTCGATGGTGGGGAAGCGGGCGAGCATGTTGAGCAGCACGGGGACGGCCACGTTGTACGGGAGGTTCGCGACCAGGGCGGTCGGCGCGGGCCCCGGCAGCTCGGTGACCTGCATCGCGTCGGAGTGGACGAGCGCGAAGCGGTCGGCGCGCCCCGGCAGCCGGGCGGCCACGGTGGCCGGGAGGGCGGCGGCCAGCACCTCGTCGATCTCGACCGCGACGACCCGGTCGGCGGCCTCCAGCAGGGCCAGGGTCAGGGAGCCGAGACCGGGGCCGACCTCGACGACGACGTCGTCGGGCCGCACCTCGGCGGTGCGCACGATGCGCCGCACCGTGTTGGCGTCGATGACGAAGTTCTGGCCGCGCTGCTTGGTGGGGCGTACGCCGAGCCGGGCCGCGAGGTCGCGGATGTCGGCGGGGCCCAGCAGGGCGTCAATGGGGTCGGTTGAGCTCACCGGGGAAGTTTACGGGGCGGCAGCGGGACCGTTCACTGGCGCAGCTTCTGGCCGCAGTGCGGCCACGGCGCGGAGCCGCGCTGCACGTACAGCTTCTTGGCCCGGTACGTCTGCTCGGCCGGAGGCGCGTCCTGGGGGCTGCCGTGGCCGCCGAGGGCCTGCCAGGTCTGGCGGTCGAGCTGGTAGAGCCCGCCGTAGCGGCCGGAGCTGTCGACGGCGCCCGGGCGGCCGCCCGATTCGCAGCGGGCCATGGCCTGCCAGTCGAGCCGGTCGGCCCCGGCGACGGCGGTGGGCGGGGTCATGGTGCCGACCCGGACGATGCGCGCGACGGGCGCCCGTACGGTCTCGGTGCGCACCTTGCGGGGCCGCTGCCGTACGCCGTCGACGGTGCGCACCTGGTAGATGGTGCGCAGGGTGCCGGGGTGGCCCTCCCGGGCGACCAGGTGGGTGCCCTTGAACAGGGTGGGGTCGGCGCGCTGGATGGTCGGGAACGGGACCGGCGTCTCGCGGATCTCCCTGCCGCCGGTGATGCGCATGACCCTCACGATCTGGCCGTCGCGCGGGAAGGTGTCCTGCGGCACGGAGGTGGTGTCGTGGCCGCGCAGGGTGATCCCGGCCGCCGCGAGCGCCTCGCCGATGGTGGCGGCGTTGGTGCGGACGGGGCGCTCGCGCCCGTCGGCCAGGAAGGTGACGGTGCGCTCGGTGCGGACGTGGAGATCGAGCCCGCTCCGGGTGATGGCGGCGGAGCGGGACGCCGACAGATAGGCGCCCTCGGCGCGCACACCGAGCTGGCGCAGCGCGCCGTCGACGGTATGGGCGGTGGTCCACACCCGGCGGCGCTCGCCGTCGACGGTGAGGGCGACGGGGCGGCCGTAGCGGACGGCGATCTCGGCGCCGCTGGTGAGGGGCTGGCCGGGGGCGGGGGCGACGATGTCGTGCGGGCTGACGTCGACGTCCTCGTCGGCGAGGAGTTCGGCCACGTCGTCGGCGTAGGTGTGGAGGGTGCGGGTGTGGCCGTCGACGCTGAGCCGGACCGCCTTGTCCTGGGCGACGAAGGCGGAGGTGCCCCCGGCCAGGGCGGCGACCACGAGCGCCTGCGGCAGCAGCCGCCGCACCGGGTCGGTACGGGCCGGGAGGCGTCCGCGCCGGGCGGCTCGGCGGGCGGCGGCACGGCCGCCCGGGACGCGGTGGCTGCCCTGCGTACGGCTCACGACAACACTCCACGGGTCACGCCTTAAAGGTGCCGCGGACTGTAGCGGAGTGTTCCGTCACTCTCCAAAGCCGATTAATTACCCTTCGTCGTCAACGGTCTTGGGGAGCACCCGGGTTCGGATAGCCGAAGACGCGCGCGGTGTTGACCGCCACGGCGGCCGCCAGGGTGCCCTCGGGGACGTCCTTGACGTCGGCCATGGCCCGCAGGGTGAACGGAATCAGGTACGGGGCGTTGGGCCGTCCGCGGTAGGGCGCGGGGGTGAGGAACGGCGCGTCGGTCTCCACGAGGAGGAGGTCGAGGGGGGCGACGGCGAGGGCGTCGCGCAGCGGCTGGGCGTTCTTGAAGGTGACGTTCCCGGCGAACGACATGTAGTAGCCGTGCTCGGCGCACACCTTGGCCATGGCGGCGTCGCCGGAGTAGCAGTGGAAGACGACGGTGTCGGGGGCGCCCTCCTCGGCGAGCACCCGCAGGACGTCGTCGTGGGCTTCCCGGTCGTGGATGACCAGGGCCTTGCCGTGCCGCTTGGCGATGTCGATGTGGCGGCGGAAGGAGCGCTCCTGGGCGGCCATGCCGTCGGGTCCGGTGCGGAAGTAGTCGAGGCCGGTCTCGCCGACGCCGCGCACCTGGGGGAGGGCTGCGAGGGTGTCGATCTCGGCGAGGGCCGCGTCGAGGGCCCGGTCGCCGCCGGGTTCCCTGGCGCCCTGCCGGGACCAGCCGTCAGGGTCACCCAGCACGATGCGGGGCGCCTCGTTGGGGTGGAGGGCGACGGTGGCCCAGACGGCGTCGTGGGCGGCCGCGGTCTCGGCAGCCCACCGCGATCCGGCGATGTCGCACCCCACCTGGACGACGGTCGTCACACCGACCGAGGCCGCCTTGGCGAGGGCGTCCTCGACGGTTCCCGTCTGCATGTCCAGGTGGGTGTGCGAGTCGGCGACCGGTACCCGCAGGGGGTCCGGGAGCGGGGGCGGAGCGTCCTTTTCCTTTTGCCTGCCGTTTTGTCCGCCGTTGTTCTTCGATGCTGATTGCGCCATGTGCGTGATTCTATGAATGCGAGCAAATGGCGCTCAGCTGACCCCTGCCGGGCTCATTTGCGATGGTGCGAAAAGGGGTGCAGCAGATTCGACAGGTGCCAGTGGTGCCCACGGCGCCGCGTGGGGCTCTCGGCGTCCGCCGCGCCGTCCGGCTCCGAACCATCCGGCTTCGGCTCCGTCATCGCACGCGGGGCGCCGCGGCGGGCGCTCTCCAGGACCGACGCGACCTGCCCCGCGCGCATGATGCGCACCAGATGCGCACCGCAGTTGACGCAGTCGGGGCTCGTCAGCGGAGACGGAACGCGCGTGCCGCCGGTGAAGTACACGACGAAGGGGTGGCCCTCGCCGTCCACGTGGTGCTCGATGTCGTACGACCGTTCCCAACCGTGCCCGCACTTCATGCAGGCGAAGGCGTAGGCCTCGTGGGCCACCTCACCGCCCGCCGGGCCGTCGGTGGGACGGGTTATCGGGTGCACGCCGTTCGAGGCTCCCGCTATTTCGGTCATGGCAGCTCCTCTTGCCCGCAGGACAAGTCTTCCGGGATTGGTACGTCCCCTTCGCTTCTCCTCCAGTGGACGCCTTTCCCGGCGGGATCGCAGCAGCTCTTCCCTCTCTTTGGGGGAGATTTAGCTGTGCACTATCGAAACCGCCCGAACGGCAGGCCTGCCCTTTGCCATTCAGTGGTGAGCTTTACCTTCGCGTGGCGCGCCCGCGGCCGCGTTCTTTGCCGCCACGACCGCATCGAACACCACCCTTTTGGGTACCCCGGCGGCCTGCGCGACCGCCGCGATGGCCTCCTTGCGGCGCTCCCCGGCCTCCTCGCGCACCGCGACCCGGCGGGCCAGCTCATCGGGACCGGCCTCGTCGGGGCCCGGTTCCGCGGCGCCCTCGACGACGACGGTGATCTCGCCCCGTACGCCCTCGGCGGCCCACGCCGCCAGCTCCTCCAGGGGGCCGCGCCGGACCTCCTCGTACGTCTTCGTCAGCTCCCGGCACACCGCGGCCCGCCGGTCCGCGCCGAACACCTCCGCCATGGCGGCCAGGGTGTCGGCCAGCCGGTGCGGGGCCTCGAAGTACACCAGGGTGCGGCGCTCCTCGGCGGCCTCGCGCAGCCGCCCCAGCCGCTCCCCCGCCTTGCGCGGCGGGAAGCCCTCGAAGCAGAAGCGGTCCACCGGCAGCCCGGATACGGCCAGCGCGGTGAGCACGGCGGACGGGCCGGGCACCGCGGTGACCGCGATGCCGTGCTCGACGGCGGCGGCGACCAGCCGGTAGCCGGGGTCGGAGACCGAGGGCATGCCCGCGTCGGTGACCAGCAGCACCCGGGCGCCGCCCGCCAGCGCCTCGACCAGCTCGGGGGTGCGCGCCGACTCGTTCCCCTCGAAGTAGGACACCACCCGGCCGCCCGGCTGGACGTCCAGCGCCTGGGTGAGGCGGCGCAGCCGCCGGGTGTCCTCGGCGGCGATCACGTCGGCCGCCGCCAGTTCGGCGGCCAGGCGCGGGGGCGCGTCCGCGGTGTCGCCGATGGGGGTCCCTGCGAGTACGAGCGTTCCAGTCACCCGGTCATCCTCGCAGCCCGCGGTTTCCGCCGCGTCGGCCGCTGTTTCCGCCGCGTCGGCCGCCGCTTCCGCGAGACACCACCTGATCCACGCCACACTCACAGACCGCTTCCCTACGATGGCCCGGTGAGCAGTGACACCGCGACCCACGCCCAGCCGGGCCGAGCCGCCGGCCAGCACCCGCCGGCCTGGCAGCGCCGGCTGCGCCGTTTCGGATACGCGGGCCGCCCCCGGCCCGGCGTACGGGAACGGCTGGTCCCGCCGTACCAGCAGCCGGGCACCCGGCTGTGGGAGACGCTCGGGGCGACCCCCGCGGTGGCGGCCAGAATCGCCCGCTGGAGCGGCTGGGGCGGGCCGCTGCTGGTCGCGCTCGTCGCCGGGCTGACCCGTTTCTGGCGCCTCGGCAGCCCGGACAACGTCATATTCGACGAGACGTACTACGCCAAGGACGCCTGGTCGGTCTGGCAGTTCGGCTACGAGGGCACCTGGCCGAAAACGGCCAACGACAAGATCCTCGACTCGCCGCAGCACATCCCGCTGAGCGACGCCGCGTCCTATGTGGTCCATCCGCCGGTCGGCAAGTGGGTCATCGGGCTGGGCGAGCAGTTCTTCGGGCTGACCCCCTTCGGCTGGCGGTTCATGCTCGCCCTGCTCGGCACCCTGTCGGTGCTGATGCTGTGCCGGATCGGGCGGCGGCTCTTCCGCTCCACGTTCCTCGGGTGCCTCGCGGGCGCACTGATGGCCGTGGACGGTCTGCACTATGTGATGAGCCGCACAGCGCTGCTCGATCTGGTGCTGATGTTCTTCGTGCTGTCCGCCTTCGGCTGTCTGCTCATCGACCGGGACAAGGCCCGGGCCCGGCTCGCGGCGGCGCTGCCGTCAGCGGTTCCGGGCAGCGACGACGAACCGGCCCGGCCCGACGCGACGGTCGGCCGGAGCCTGAAGCTGGGCGCCCGGCCGTGGCGGATCGCGGCCGGGGTGCTGCTGGGCCTGGCCGTCGGCACCAAGTGGAACGGGCTGTACGTACTGGCCGTGTTCGGCCTCATGACCGTCCTGTGGGACGTCGGCGCGCGCCGCACCGCTGGCGCCCCGCGCCCCTACCGGACGGTGCTGCGCCGCGATCTGCCGTGGGCGTTCCTGTCGACGGTGCCGGTGGCGGTCCTCACGTACGTCGCCTCCTGGTCGGGCTGGTTCGCCGCGAGCGGCACCTTCAGCCGGGCGCGCGGCTGGCGGGACAGCGGCTACTTCCGCCACTGGGCCGAGTCCCCGAAGCCGGACGGCGGCGGCTACGGCACCGGCGGTGTCTTCGACTGGCTGCTCAACCCGCTGCGCAGCCTGTGGCACTACGAGACCGAGGTCTACAAGTTCCATGTGGGCCTGGACTCGCCGCACGTCTACCAGTCCAACCCGTGGAGCTGGCTGGTCCAGTCCCGGCCGGTCTCGTACTTCTACGAGTCGCCGCGCGCCGGACAGGACGGCTGCCCCGAGGACGCCGCCGAGAAGTGCGCGCGCGAGGTGCTGGCGCTGGGCACCCCGCTGCTGTGGTGGGCGGCCTGCTTCGCCGTGCTCTACCTGCTCTTCCGGTGGGCGCTGCGGCGCGACTGGCGGGCGGGCGCGGTGCTGGCCGGGATCGCGGCCGGGTATCTGCCGTGGTTCCTCTACCAGGACCGCACGATCTTCTCCTTCTACGCCGTCGTGTTCGTGCCGTTCCTGTGTCTGGCGGTGGCCATGATGATCGGCGCCCTGCTGGGTCCGCCGGGGGCCACCGACACCCGGCGGGTGGTGGGCGCGGTCGGCTCGGGCGCCCTCGTCCTGCTCATCATCTGGAACTTCATCTACTTCTTCCCGCTGTACACGGGCCAGACGATGCCGATGGACGCCTGGCGGGCCCGCATGTGGCTCGACACCTGGATCTGACTCCCTGGATCTGATACTGGGCCAGGCCCCCGGAAGAAGGCGTTCCGAAGGGGTCGCGGGAGGTTCACACGATGCCGGTAGAGTGCCTCGAACCGCGGCCCCCACCGCACCGGTGGGGGGACTCGAAGAACACAGTGGGGGTTCTGCATGCGGAGTGGCGCGAGAGCCGCGATCGTCAGTGCGGTGTTCGCCGCCATGGTCGTCAGTGTTGCCGGCTGCGGCAGCGGCCAGGATGACTCGTCGGGTTCCCAGGACGGCGCGAACGCGTCGGGCGACGAGAAGAACACCGTGAAGAAGGTGAAGACCGGCCCGCCCAGCGCGGCCGAGGTCAAGACCACCGCCCGCACGTTCCTGGCGGCATGGTCGGCGGGCGAGACGGCGAAGGCCGCCGCCCTGACGGACGACAGCGACGCGGCCACCGCGGCGCTGAGCGGTTACCGCAAGAAGGCCCATATCGACAAGGTGGAGCTGAATCCGGGACAGGCCAGCGGCGCCAAGGTGCCGTTCGCGGTCAACGCCCAGATCGCGTACAGCGGTGAGAGCGTCCCCTGGACGTATGAATCCGCGCTGTCCGTGACGCGCGACACCAAGACGGGCAAGCCGGTCGTCGACTGGCAGCCCTCGGTCGTCCACCCCAAGCTGGGTGAGGGCGACACCCTGAAGACCGGCGAGTCCGAGGCTCCGCCGATCAAGGCCGTCGACCGGGACGGTACGGAGCTGAGCGCCACCGACCACCCGACGCTGAAGACGGTGCTGTCCGGGCTGCGCGAGCGGTACGGCAAGAAGGCCGGCGGCAAGGCGGGCGTGGAGACCTTCATCGCCCGCGGCAAGGGCTCCAAGTCCCCCGACGAGACGCTGAAGGTGCTCTCCAAGGGCACTCCGGGCACGCTGAAGACGACGATCGACGCGAAGCTGCAGGCCACCGCCGAACAGCAGGTGAGCAAGCGCAGCAAGGCGTCGGTGGTGGCCGTCAAGCCGAGCACCGGTGAGATCCTCGCGGTGGCCAACTCGCCCGCGAGCGGCTTCAACACGGCGCTCCAGGGCTCGTACGCGCCGGGCTCGACCATGAAGGTCATCACGGCGGCGACGCTGATCGACAAGGGACTGGCCGGGTACGGCAAGGCACATCCGTGCCCGAAGTACTTCAGCTACGGCGGCTGGAAGTTCCAGAACGACAAGAAGTTCGAGATCAAGAACGGCACGTTCGAGCAGAGCTTCGCCCGTTCCTGCAACACCGCCTTCATCAGCCAGGCGGGGAAGCTCAAGGACGACGATCTGACCAAGGAGGCCCGTGATGTCTTCGGCATCGGCCTCAACTGGCAGACCGGCGTGCCCACCTTCGACGGCGCGGTGCCGGTCCAGTCCGCGGCGTCCAAGGCCGCGTCGCTGATCGGCCAGGGCGGGGTGCGGATGAACCCGCTCAACATGGCGTCGGTCTCGGCCACGGCGTCCACCGGCACGTTCCGGCAGCCGTACCTGGTCGCGCCGTCCGTGGACAACCGGACGCTGGCCAAGGCGAGCAAGACGATGAAGTCGAGCACCAAGGACCAGCTGCGCAAGCTGATGAACCTGACCGCCACCTCCGGCACCGCCGCCCAGGCGATGTCCGGGATGAGCGGTGACTTCGGCGCCAAGACCGGCTCGGCCGAGGTCGACAACCAGGAGAAGCCGAACGGCTGGTTCACCGCGTACAACGGCGACCTCGCGGCCGCCGGTGTGGTCCCCGAGGGCGGCCACGGCGGCGACACGGCGGGCCCGATCGTGTCGGCCCTGCTGCGCGCGGGCGGCTGACGCCCCGGCATACGGCTGAGGAGCCGGGCGGGACGCGGTGATTCCGCGCCCGCCCGGCTTTCTGTTGGGCCGGTCAGCAGTGCGGCATACCGGCATGGCCGTTCTGCAGGGCCAGTTCCGTCACATAGCCGTTGGACGGGCCCAACTGGTCGAGCTGGACCCAGATGTTGCTGGTCCGGCCGCCCAGGCTGGCCTCCCCGCCCTCGGTGAAGCAGATGGCCTCCTCGTCGCTGCCGAACTGGACGTTGCCCCAGTTGGCGCCGGTGGTGGCGGGCACCGACCGGATGTAGGCGTCGGTCGTCACATGAACCGGGACGTTCGCCGCCTCCGCCTTGGTGCCGATGGAGTCGGCGGGCTGGGCGCTGGCCGCGGTCGCGCTCAGTCCCACCATCGCCACCGCGGCGATACCAAGACCGGCCCCCGTCAGGCGTCCACGTACACGCATGGGTCTCGCTCCTTCAGTCGTTGTGCTGCTCGTCGTGCTGTCCAGTGCCGCCGGTCGTGCTCCCCGTGGCGGCACATATGACTCTCCCGGGTGGGTGTGGAAGGGAGGTTGAAGAAACGTTGACCGGTCATTTACCGGGGTGGTTCAGGCTCGTCGTAGAGGACGTGACAGGGGGTCGAGGTGGAGTTCCGGTTGCTGGGCCCGGTGGAGGCGTCGGCCGATGGCCGACCCGTCGACCTGGGCCATCCCAAGCAGCGCACCGTCGCGGCGGTGCTCCTGTGCGAACTGGGCCGCGCGCTGCCCGCGGAGCGGCTGATCGACCGGGTGTGGGGCGAGGATCCGCCGTGCTCGGTCCGCAACATCCTCTACGGGTACATCGGGCGGCTGCGCACCGCCCTCGCCGACTGCGGCGTACCCGACGTGCGGCTGACGCGCCGCTCCGGCGGCTACGTCCTGGAGGCCGACCCCGACCGGGTGGACCTGCACCGCTTCCACCGCCTCACGGCCGCCGCCCGCGACCGTGACGACCGCGTCGGCCCGTTACGGGACGCGCTGGACCTGTGGCGCGGCGACGCCCTCACCGGGCTGCCCGGAGCCTGGGCGGAGGCGACCCGGACCCGCCTGGCGGACGAACGGCTCGCGGCGCGGCTGGAGTTGTACGATGCCGAGCTGCGACTCGGCCGCCACCGCGAACTGCTGGCGGAGCTGCGCGCCCAGGCGGCGGCGTACCCGCTGGACGAGCGGGCCGTACGGCAGCTGATGACGGCGCTGTACCGCGGCGAGCGGCAGGCGGAGGCGCTGGAGCTGTACGAGGTCACGCGGCACCGGCTGGCCGACGACCTCGGCGTCGATCCCGGGCCCGAACTGCGCGGAGTGCATCAGCGCATCCTGAGCGAGGACCCGTCCCTGGCCGCGCCGGGTGTGGTGCCCGAAGTGCCGATCGAGGCGGGCGCCCCCGGACCGCCCGCCGACTCCGCTCCCGCCGACTCCGCTCCCGCCGACTCCGCATCGCCGCAGGTGCCCGCCGGGCTGCCGCATGTGGTGGGCGGGTTCCGTGGGCGGGACGAGGAACTGGCCCGGCTGGACGCCCTGCTGCCGTCCGGCGCCGCTCCGTACACGGAGGCCGAAAACCCCGCCGGGGCGGTGGCCATCGCGGCGGTCTGCGGCACGGCCGGGGTCGGCAAGACCGCCCTGGCCGTCCACTGGGGGCACCGGGCCCGGGACCGCTTCCCCGACGGCCAGCTCTATGTGGATCTGCGCGGCTTCGACCACGACAGCGAGCCGCTGCGCCCCGGCGAGGCCATCGGGCAGTTGCTGCACGGCCTCGGGGTGGCCCGGGAGCGGGTTCCGGCCGACCGGGACGAGCAGGCGCATCTGTACCGCTCGCTGCTGGCCGGGCGGCGCATGCTGGTCGTACTGGACAACGCCGCCTCGGCGGAACAGGTGCGTCCGCTGCTGCCCGGCGGTCCCGCCTGCCAGGTGCTGGTGACCAGCCGTCAGCGGCTGAGCGGTCTGGTCGCCCGCGACGGGGCGCGGCCGCTCGTCCTCGGTTCGCTCGCCCCGGACGCCGCGCGCGAGGTGCTGACGGCCGCCGTGGGCGAGGACCGGATCGCGGCCGAACCTGAGGCCGCCGACCGGCTCGTCCTGCGGTGCGGCGCGCTGCCGCTGGCGCTGCGGGTCGCCGCGGCGCAGCTGGTCTGCGACCCCGGGCGCCCGGTCGCCGATCTGGCCGACGAGCTGGGCGACGGCGACCGGCTGGCGGCCCTGGAGCTGGACGGTGACCCGGCGTCCGCGGTCCGGCGCGCCTTCACGCTGTCGTACCGCGCCCTGGCCCCCGGGCCGCGGCACCTCTTCCGGCTGCTGGGCGTGGCCCCCGGGCCGGAGGTCACCGTGTCCGCCGCGGCCGCCCTGCTGGACACCGGCGAGCGGGAGGCCGCCGGGCTGCTGCGGGCGCTGGACGCGGCGCATCTGGTCGAGTCGCCGCGTCCGGGCCGCTACCGGCCGCACGACCTGCTGCGCGAGTACGCCGCCGAGCGGGCCCGCGCCGAGTGCGGCGCCGCCGAGCGCGGCGAGGCCCTGGAGCGGCTGCTCGCCTGGTTCCTGCGGCACGCCGACGCCGCCACCGCGTACGGGTACACCCCGCCGGTCCGGCTGGAGCGGGCCCGCGCCCAGGGCGGCGCGTTCGCGGGGCGGGACGAGGCGCTGGCGTGGCTGGAGGACGAGCGCGCCAACCTGGTCGCCGCCGTCGTCCGCGCCGCCGAGTCCGGTCCGTACCGGGCCGCCTGGCAGCTCGCGGACGAGCTGCGCACGTACTTCTACCAGCGGCGCCATCTCTCCGCGTGGGAGGACGCGGCCCAGGCCGGGCTGCGGGCGGCGCGGCGCGGCGGCGATCCGCTGGGCGAGGCGGCCATGCTGCACAGCCTGGGGACGCTGTACCGGCACACCGGCGAGGTCGAGGTGTCGCTGGAGTACCACCGGTCGGCGCTGGAGGGATACCGCCGGGCGGGGTTCGCGGAGGGGGAGGCCGCGATGCTGTGCAACCTGGGCGCCCTGTACGACGACATGGGGGACATGCGGCGCGCGGCCCAGTGGCAGGAGCGGGGCATCCGGATGTTCCGTACGCTCGACCGGCCCGGGCTGCTCGGCCCCGCGCTCACCAACAGCTCCGCCGTCGACGTCCAGCTCGGCGAGCTGCGGCGCGCGGTGGACCGGGCGACCGAGGCCATCGGGATCTACGGGCGGCAGCAGGCCTCGTCCGGCACGGTCACCGCGATGATCAACCGAGGCCAGGCACACCGGCTGCTCGGCGAACCGGACCGGGCCCTGGAAGACGGCCGGACGGCGGCGCGGCTGTGCCGGGAGCTGAGCCAGCGTCACAACGAGGCCAGCGCGCACGATCTGCTGGCCCAGGTGCACGGCGACGCCGGGCGGCCCGAGACCGCCTTCGCGCACGCCGAACGCGCCCTGGAGATCGCGGTCGAGACCAGCACCCCCAAGGACGAGGCCGACGCGCTCACCACACTCGGCGACCTGCACAGCGCGGACGGCCGCTCCGACCGCGCCGAGGCCCGGCTCACCGAGGCCCTGGACACCGCCGCCTCCCGGGGCCTGCGGCGCCAAGAGGCCGAGGCCCACATGGGCCTGGCCCGGCTCCGGGACGGCTCACGGGCGTACGAGGCGGCCGCCGACCACGCCGAACGCGCCCTGGCCATCGCCCGCGACCAGGGACTACGCCTGGTGGAATGCCGGGCTCACCACACCCTGGCCACCCTGCGCCATGCCCTGGGCGACCCACCCCAAGCCGAACACCACGCCGCCCGAGCCCAACACATCCGCTCCCAAACCGGCTACCGCCCGGCGAGACACGGCTGAGGCCGTGGCCGGTGGTGCGGTCCACGGGAGCCGGGACGAACGCCGGTGCGCGTTCCGGAGTTCCGGCACCCGCGAAATGTCGGCTCGCGGGCGTACGAGGCGCCGCCGGTCACGCGGAACGTGACCTGGTGCGGGGCATACCGCCCGCACCAGGCCGATCCGGCGCACCCGGCCGTCGCGGGCCAGGCCGATACGCCGTCGTCACGGGCGGTCGACAGCGCGCCGGGGGCCGCCCGCCGTGGCCCACGCCGCCCACAGCCCGCCGAGCGCGGGCACGCGCACGCCGGACAGCTGAGCGCGCGGCCGGGGGGCGGTGCGGGGTGCGGCACCCGGCACCGCGGCGACCGCGAAATGTCCTCGCGCGGGTCCGGCGCCCGCCGATAGCGTCGGCGCCATGGTCTCCCACACCTCTGACACCGCCGCCCATCCCCGCTTCGCCGAAGCCCTGCGCGACCTCGGCCTGGACGTGGAGATCCGGCGCTTCCCCGATGCCACCCGCACCGCCGTCGAGGCGGCCGAGGCGGTCGGCTGCGAGCTGAGCCAGATCGTCAAGTCCCTCGTCTTCGAGGCGGACGGGGCGCCGGTGGTGGTCCTGGTGGACGGCGCGTCACGGGTCGATGTCGAACTGGTGCGCCGCGCGCTGGACACGGGCGCGGTGCGGCGGGCGAGCGCCGCGCTCGTGCGCGAGACGACCGGCTACGCCATCGGCGGCGTACCGCCCTTCGGGCACCGCACCCGCACCCGGGTCCTGGCCGACCGGCGGCTGCTGGACCACGGAGTCGTCTGGGCGGCGGCGGGCACCCCGCACTCCGTGTTCGCCCTCGACCCCACGTCGCTGATCGCGCACGCCGAAGGGACCCTGGCCGACGTACGCGACACCACCGGATGACCCCGCTCGTCGCCGCCGCGGTCCTCCTCGCGGCGGTCACCCACGCGAGCTGGAACGCCATCGCCCACAACATCCGCGATCAGCTGCTCTCCTTCACCCTGGTGAGCGGCGGCGGGGCGCTGTGCGGGGTGGTGCTGGCCGCCTTCAGCCCGTTGCCCGCGGCGGACGCCTGGCCGTATCTGATCGCCTCAGCGGTGATCCACCTCGTGTACTACGCGCTGCTCATGCGCTCGTTCCACCTGGGCGACTTCGGCCAGATGTACCCGATCGCCCGGGGCACCGCGCCGCTGGTGGTGACCGTGCTCGCCGCGGTCTTCGCCGCCGAGACCCCGGACGCCTGGCAGGCGGCGGGCATCGCGGTGTCCTCGGCGGGGCTGCTGGGCGTGGCGCTGTGGGGCGCGCGGGGCGCCCGTACGAAGGAGGACGGCGCCCGTACGGCGGGGCGCGGCGGCAGGCCCGGGCTCGCGCTGGCCGCCGCCGTGGCCACCGGGCTGTCCATCGCCGCGTACACCGTCGTGGACGGCCTCGGCGTGCGCGCCTCCGGCACCCCGCTCGGCTACATCGCCTGGCTGATGATCCTGGAGGGGTTCGCGATCCCCGCCTACGCCCTCGCCACCCGCCGCCGCGCGCTCGCCGCCCAGCTCCGCCCGGTCGCCGTGCGCGGCCTGCTCGGCGGCGTCCTCTCGGTGTGCGCGTACGGCCTGGTGCTGTGGGCCCAGACGCGCGCCGCGCTCGCCCCTGTCGCCGCCCTGCGCGAGTCGTCCATCATCGTGGGCGCGGCCATCGGCACCCTCTTCTTCAAGGAGCGCTTCGGCGCCCCGCGCATCGCGGCGGCGGGCCTGATGGTGGCGGGCATCGGCCTGATGTGGCACCCGGGTTGAGCCTGCGGGCTCAGTCCGGCCGGACGGCCGGGGCGGGGGCTTGCGAGGGGAGCGGGGACGGGGCCGGGCGGTGCGGGCGGGTGGACTTGATGCGGTGCACGGACGCCAGCAGGTCGACCTGGGTCACCCGGGGCCGCCCGGTGCGCAGCACCTCCGCGGCCGCGTCGATCACCGCGCGGCAGATGTCGCGCCCGGTGACATCGTCGACGGCGGCCAGCTGCTCCGGGGAGACGTCGCCGTCCAGCGGCAGGGCGTCGGGCAGATGGCGGCGCCAGATCTCGACGCGGGCCGCCCGGTCCGGGCTCGGGAAGCGCACATGCCAGACGCGGCTGTCGAACGCGGTGTCGTAGCTGGTCACCAGGTTGGTGGCGAGCACGACCAGCCCCTCGTGGCCGTCGAGCGCGGTCAGCATCTCGCTGCGCATCGCGTTCACCGCGTGCTCCGAACCGTGGCTGGTGGTCTCGAAACGGGCGGACATCAGCGCGTCCGCCTCGTCCAGGAAGAGCACCGCGCCCTGCTCGCGGGCGGCGTGGAAGAGCGCGCCGAGGTTCTTCGGCCCCTCCCCGTGGAACTTGCTCTCCAGCTGCGAGGCGCGGGCCGCGATCACCGGGCGGCCCAGCCGGTCCGCGATCGCGTGGGCGGCCAGGGTCTTGCCGGTGCCGGGGGCGCCCTCCAGGTTGACCGCCGAGCTGGGGTGCGGCTGGATGCTGCGCAGCCCCCAGTCGTCGTACAGGACCCGCCGCTGCTCCACGGTGTGCACCGCGCGCAGCAGCTGGTCGAGCGTGCGGGCGGGGAGGACGAGGCGGTCGAAGCTGTGCAGCGGGGCGGTCGCGGTGAAGCGCGCGGCCCGCTCGGCCTCCGACGGTTCGTCCGCCTCGCGCCGCGCCCCCGGCTCGTCGGCGCGCGGGGGCGCGGTGGGCCCGGTGGGGGCGCCGGGCGGCTGGTTGGTGATGGTGACCGTGAGCGGCTGGGGTCCGTGATGGCCGCTGAACGCCTTGGCGGCGGCGATCAGACGGGTGCGCAGCAAGCCCGCCTCCACGTCGTCCGCGCCGTGCGGTATGCCGGTGACGGCGAAGGCGGTGGCGGTGGCTCCGTGGTGTTTCACCGGTGTCCTCTCTCCCCCGCCCGAGGGCGGGCGGCGGGGGTCAGCCCCAGACGGCGACTTGGTGGTTGGCGTGGGCGTTGCGGACGCGCTCGTCGGCCTGCTTGCCCTCGACGCGGCGGCTTTCGACGAACTGCTCGCGCGCGGTGTCGAATAACCCCTGGACATAGGCGACATTGCCGTCCCGGATGGACTCGGAGACGGTGACGCAGCGCAGATCGGGGTCGGTCTGCAGCCGCTCGCTGCGGGCCCGGAACCAGTCGGCGAGGTATTCGATGGTCACGACGACCACGTAGACCACCGCGACCGCCCCGAGCCCGCCGAGCGCGACGAGGACCATGGCCAGCAGGCTCAGCACGAGGGCACCGCCTTCCCGAAGATGATGAGGTCCTTGTCGCCGAAGGCCGCGGACAGCTCCTCGTCCAGCTGCCGGGTGCGGCAGACCCAGACCGGGGCGGGCGTACCGGTGCCGCGCACCGGGGTGTTGTCCGCGTCGAGGAAGAAGGTCTGGACGAGGTATTCGCGGCCCCGGCGCCGCCGCAGCACGGCCCCGGCCTCCGCCTCCGGCACCCGGGGGCGGTTGCGGACCAGGAACGCGACCACGTCGGCGTAGCCGAGGACGGGGCGCAGCGGGGCGCGCCGGGCGGCGAGCCCGTCCCGGGCCTCGCCGACCTGGTCGCCCCAGTCGATGAGGGTGTCTATCTGCCGGAGCATCAGGTCGACGGTGTCGAGCAGGGGGTTGGCGGCGGGCTTGTCGTCGGGGACGAGGGGTTCTGCCATGGGTGTCCTCCCGTGGGGCGGGCCCGGCTGAGGTGCCGGGCCCGGCACCTCCGATGCTCCTCGCCCCGCGTGTCGCCGCGCGTCCCACGGCACGGCGGGAATTTCGGCGCGCCGCTGTCGTCACCGCGTACGACAGAAACCGACACCGGCCCGCGTACGGGACGTACGGGGCCTACAGCGCTCCGTTGCCCCGGCGCGGCGCATGGGCGCCGAGCGCGGTGAGGCGGCGCAGCAGCTGGTCGGGTTTGGTGTGCCGGGAGCAGACGTACATCGCGAACATCATGCGGATGTCGGCCGGTTTGGAGCTGATGCCGCAGGCGGTCATGGCCCGGTCGATCTGGGTGCGCACGGTGGAGACCTTCACATCGAGCTGGGCGGCGGTCTCCTCGTACGAATAGCCGTCCGCGTACCACTCCAGCGCCCGTACCTGGCCCTCGCTCAGGCCCGCCGCCCAGTGGGAGAACACCACGGGCTGGTGGGCGGGCGGCTGTTCGGCCGAGGAGGCCATGTAGAGCGTGTCCAGCAGGGTCAGCTGGCCCAGCCCGGTGCGGGCGCACTGCATCCGGAACAGCTCCAGGTCTTCGCGGTAGCGGCTGTCCGCGACGTCCAGCTCCTCCAGGATCCAGGCCACCCGGGTGCCGCGCGCGGTGCGGGCGAGCAGCTCGGCGAGGTACGACGGGATGGTGAGCCCGCATTCGCGCACGGCGGTCTCCAGGGCGGACGCCAGATGCGGTTTCAGCCAGTGCGGATGGTGCCGGGCGTCCCATACGGCGTTCGCGAGGACGGCCGCGCCGACCGTCTTGCCGAAGACCGCCCGCGCCCCGCACACCCAGGGGGCGACGCGCTGGCGCCACTGCTCGGCGGCCGTGCACACCACCACGTCCGACCGGCGCACCAGGTCGGCGAACTGCTCGGCGGTGCCGACGCCCATCAGGTCGGCCACGCACACGTCGTACTCGGCGCCGCTGATGTCCAGCCCCTCCACCGAGTCGACCGCGCTGACCACGGTCAGCCGCGGGTCCGCGTTCAGCGCGGCCACCAGGCCCCGTCTGGTCATCTCGTGGTCCTCGACCACCGCCACCTGTAAGGGCTGCCCGCTGCCGCGCCCGCTCTCGTCCGTCACGCCGACGCCTCCTTTCCCGGCTCCCCCGGCTCTCCCGCCGTGACCGCTTTCCGCGCCCGTTCGCCCTGTGCGCGCCCGCCCTGCGCGCGTCCGCCCTGTGCCCGCCCGCTCCGGGCCCGTCCACCGCGCCCCCGTACGCCGCGTACGCGCCCGTCCCGCGCGCCGGGCGCGCGCTCGGCCGCCGCCGGGGCGGGGGCGATCGGCAGGGTCAGCGTCACCTGGGTGAGGCCGGGCACCGAGAGCACCCGCAGCGCCCCGCCGTACTCCGCCAGCAGCCGCTGATGGACGGCCAGGGAGCGCATCCCGGCGACCCCGGCCGCCAGCGCCTCGGGCGGGAACCCGGCGCCCTCGTCGGTGACCACCAGTTCCACCAGCTCCCCCGCACCGGCGGCCGGGTCGTTCACGATGTCCACGTGCAGCAGCGCCTCGCGCACCCCGGCGCCGCGCTCCACGTTGATCAGCAGCGCGCGCAGCGCGGCCTCCAGCAGCTCCACCTCGTGCGGACGGACCCGGGCCGCCGCGCCGACCACGCGCTCGGTGACGATGGGCTCCACCGTGAGGGTGTCGTTGGCCGCCAGCGCGACCTGCCGGTGGACCATGCCGATCAGCGGCACCGACGCGCTGAACCGGCCGGTGCTGATGAAGGTGCGCAGCCGCTCCAGGGCGACCATCGCGGACGTGCGCAGCGACGCGAGCTGATCGGTGTCGGTCACGTCGATCCGCTGGAACGCGCCCAGGGTGTGGCCGATGTGGTTGTGCAGCTCGATGGCGAGCAGCCGCCGCTGCTGCACCTCGTGCAGCTGAAGGCTCATATCGCCCAGGTCGGCGGCGAGTTGCAGCAGATACAGCGCGCCGCGCCGGATCAGATAGGCGAGCGCCGCGTAACCGGTGAGCCCGATCAGCACATCGGAGTGGGTCAGCGCCTCCGGGACACCCAGGGCGATCACCGCGGCGTACGAGGCGGCGACCGCGCCGGTGCCCGCGACGAGGACGCGCAGCGGCTGGCCGAGCGCCGAGCCGATGCTCGCACCGGAGATCTGCTCGGTGGTGAGCACCAGCAGCGGGGCCATGTCCTGCGCCCGGTCGGGGCCCATGACCACGACGCAGGCCCACAGGGAGGCGACGGCGGAGCACAGTTCGACACCGGCCGCGAGGCCGTCGTACACGACCGGCCGGGCGTCGCCCCGGTCGTCGGCGGCGTGGTCCTCCTCGTCGCGCGCCGCCACCCGCCGGTGGTTGCGGAAGATGTGCAGGGTGAACCACAGCGATTCGGCCACCACCGCCACCAGCAGCACCAACCCGCCCGTGCGGTGGGCGAGATGGCCCGCGATACCGGGCACGGTCACCGCGAACTGGATGGCGTGCATCAGCCGGAAGATCAGCAGGATGCGCAGCATCTGCCATTCCATGTCCCGCCGCGCGAGCCGGTGCCGCTGAGCCGGTGGCTCCCCCGTACGCGCGCGTGCGCCCCGTAACCCCCGTGTCCGCTCCACGCGTTGTCCCCCGTGATTCCCCCCGGGAGAGCCGCCCCCTACGGCTCTCACCCCCGGAAGGATCCCCAGTCTGGGCAGGGCCGGAACCATGCGACAGGGCCCCTTGGCCCCACGAACCCGGCGTGTGCGTGTGCGAGAGGGCGCGCGAAGGCACGAAGGAGCGTACGAACAGCGCGCTAAGCCTCCTGGCTACGCCTCCTGGGCCGCCAGCGCCGTCCGTACGGCGCGCACCAGGGCCTGCGCCCGCGGGTCCGCGGTGACGCCGCGCCGCATGCCGTTGGTGACGTACGCGAAGCCGATCCGCGCCCCCGGATCGGCGAAGGCGAGCGAACCGCCCCGCCCCGGGTGGCCGAAGGACCCCGGGCCCAGCAGCGGGCAGGCCGGGCCGTGCAGCATGTAGCCGAGCCCGAAGCGGGTCCCGACCACCAGCACTCGGTCCGGCCCGGCCGACTCCTCCGTACGCGCCAGGGTCAGCGTCGCCGGCGCGAAGAGGCGGCCGCCCGCGCGGGCCGTGCGCGCCGACGGCAGCGGGCCGATCAGCGCCGCGTAGAAGCGGGCCAGCGCGTCGGCGGTGGCGACCCCGCCGGAGGCGGGCAGCCCGGCGGCGAGGTACGCGGGATCGTTCTCGTCGGGCGCCGGGCTGATCGCGCCGAACGCCCGCCGGGTCAGCGACTCCGGGTCGGCGTACGCCTCGGCCACCGACCGCTTGGGCCGCAGCCGCAGCCCCTGCCCGGCGGGCGCCGCCGGGGCCTCCACCCGCTCGATCCGGCCGGTCCGGTGCAACTGGTCCTCGGGCAGCCCGAGCCACAGGTCCAGGGCGAGCGGCCGGGCGATCTCCTCCGCGATCCAGCGGCCGATGGTGCGCCCGGTGACGCGCTTCACCAGCTCGCTCAGCAGCCAGCTGTAGGTCTGGGCGTGATAGCCGTGGGCCGTGCCGGGCTCCCAGTCGGGGTGCTGGGCGGCGACGGCCCGCGGCCCGGATATGCCGTCGATGGCCTCGGCCGGGGTCAGCGGGGTGTCGAGGGCGGGCAGCCCGGCGCGGTGGGCGAGCAGATGCCGCACCAGCACCCGTTCCTTGCCGTTCTCCTTGAACTCGGGCCAGTACGTGCCGACCCGGCCGTCCAGGTCGAGCTGGCCGCGCTGGTGGAGCAGCAGCGGTACGGCGGAGGCGACGCCCTTGGTGACGGAGCGGACGACCTGCGCGGTGTCCTGGGCCCACGGCTCGCCGTCGCCCTCCTGGCCCGGATCCCGGGTACCGCCCCACAGGTCGACGGCCTTCTCGCCGTCCCGGTAGAGGACCAGGGCCGCGCCGCGCTCACCGCGCTTCGCGAAGTTCTCCGCGAAGGCGTCCCGGACCGGTTCGAATCCGTCGGCCACCGTGCCCTGGACGTCCACCACTGATCCGACTCCCACCCTGCTGATCCGACCGTGCTGCCGTCCTTATGGTGCAACGTGCCCGGCCGGGACGTCAGACCGGGGCCTCGGACCGGGACATCAGACCGGGGCCTTCACCGAGCGCGGATCGAAGCCGAAGGGCAGTTCCAGCCGGTGCTCCCGCATCAGCTCCTGGTCGCACAGCAATTCCTGCGTACCCCCATCGGCCGCGATCACTCCCCCGCTGAGCACCACGGACCTCGGGCACAGCTCCAGCGCGTACGGCAGGTCATGGGTGACCATCAGCACGGTGACGTCCAGGGAGCGCAGGATGTCGGCGAGTTCACGGCGCGAGGCGGGGTCGAGGTTGGAGGACGGCTCGTCCAGGACGAGGATCTCCGGCTCCATCGCCAGCACGGTCGCGACCGCCACCCGGCGGCGCTGCCCGAACGACAGATGGTGCGGCGGCCGGTCCGCGAACTCCGCCATCCCCACCCGGTCCAGCGCCCGGTGCACCCGCTCCGCCAGCTCCGCGCCGCGCATCCCGGCGGCGGCCGGGCCGAACGCCACGTCCTCCCGCACGGTCGGCATGAACAGCTGGTCGTCCGGGTCCTGGAAGACGATGCCCACCCGGCGGCGGATCTCGGCCAGGTTCCGCTTTCCCACGGGCAGCCCGGCGACCGTGACCGATCCGGCGCCCGCCTCCAGGATGCCGTTCAGATGCAGCACCAGGGTGGTCTTGCCCGCCCCGTTGGGGCCGAGCAGCGCCACCCGCTCCCCGCGCGCCACGGTCAGCTCGACGCCGAAGAGCGCCTGATGGCCGTCGGGGTAGGCGTAGGCGAGGCCGGACACCTGGAGGGAGGGCGGGGTGGCGGCGGGGCCGGTCATACGAGCATCCATCCGGTCAGGCAGACCGCGAGCGCGGTCAGCGGAAGTGCGGCGGCGTAACCCCACTGTGCACGGTCCGCGGTCACCTCGTCGATCACCGGCATCGTGCCCGTGTAGCCGCGGCTGAGCATCGCCAGATGGACCCGTTCGCCGCGCTCGTAGGACCGGATGAACAGCGCCCCGGCGGACTTCGCAAGCACGCCCCACTGCCGCACTCCGCGCGCCTCGAACCCGCGCGAGCGGCGGGCGATCCGCATCCGGCGCATCTCGTCGGTGATGACGTCCCCGTAGCGGATCATGAACGACGCGATCTGCACCAGCAGCGGCGGCAGCCGCAGCCGCTGGAGCCCCAGCAGCAGCGCGCGCAGCTCGGTCGTGGACGCCAGGATGACGGACGCCGCGACCCCGAGCGTGCCCTTGGCCAGGATGTTCCAGGCGCCCCACAGCCCGGACTGGCTGAGCGACAGCCCGAGCACGTCCACCCGCGCGCCCTCCGCGACGAACGGCATCAGCAGGGCGAACGTCACGAACGGGATCTCGATCAGCAGCCGCTTCAGCAGGAACCCGGCCGGGATACGGGCCGTCGCCGCCACCCCGGCCAGCAGCACGGCGTACAGGCCGAACGCCCACAGCGCCTCGCGGGGCGTCGCGACGACGACGAGGACGAAGCAGAAGACGGCGGCGATCTTGCAGTGCGGGGGCAGGGCGTGCACCGGGGAGCGGCCCGCCCGGTAGAGCGCATGCGCGTGTCCCGCGCCCATCTCAGCCCGCCTCGGCGTCGGCCCCGGCCCGGCGGCGCCGTACGACGACGAAGACCCCGGTGCCCACGGCGAGCGTCGCGCCGACCCCGATCACCCCGGCGAGGCCGCCGGAGAGCCGGGCGTTGGAGATGTCCTTGACGCCGTAGTCGGCGAGCGGGGAGTCCTTGGCGGCGTGGTCCTCGGTCTTCTTGTCGATGCCCTTGTCGGCGGCGACCTTCTCCAGTCCGTCCGGGCTGGCGGAGGCGTAGAAGCTCACGACGCCCGCGCACAGCAGCGCGGCCCCGAGCCCGGCCGCCCACACCCGGCGCGCGGAGCGGCGCGGTGCGGCGGGGGCGGGGGCGTCCGCCTCCTTGGCGGCGGGCGCCGCGGTGACCGTACGGGCGGTGGCGGGCGCGGCCCCGGCGGGGGTGGTGGACCCGGCGGGCGCCGCGGACCCGGCGGGCGCCGGAGTGCGCCCCGGGGTCGCGGGCGTACCGGTGCGCAGTTCCAGGCGGCGCGCGGCCACGTCCCGCGCGCCGTGGACGAGATCCGGCCGTACGGCCATCACGGCACCGACTGTCAGGGCCGTGATGGCTGCCTCGCCGATGCCGATCAGTACGTGCACGCCGACCATCGCGGTGAAGACCTTGCCGATCGCGACGTCCGCTGTGCCGCCCAGCGCGTAGAGCGCGGTGAAGGCGATGGCGGCGGCCGGGACGGATATCAGGGCGGCGACGAAGGACGCGACGGTGACCGTGCGGCGCCGGTTGGGGGC
This sequence comes from Streptomyces sp. NPDC059850, assembly GCF_042731515.1. Lineage (NCBI taxonomy): Bacteria > Bacillati > Actinomycetota > Actinomycetes > Kitasatosporales > Streptomycetaceae > Streptomyces > Streptomyces sp. NPDC059850. The sequence continues at coordinate 74,639 of NZ_JBHWJI010000034.1, read as the reverse complement.
GATCTTCAGGATGGCGCGGAAGATCCCGTAGGCCACGACCGTGGTGACCACCGCCATGTCCGTGATGTTGACGCCGAGCGCGGTGAGGCCGCCGTCCGCGAACAGGACGGCCTGCATGAGCAGCACCACGGAGACGCACAGCACGCCCGTATAGGGGCCGACGAGGATCGCGGCCAGCGCCCCGCCGAGCAGATGGCCGCTGGTGCCCGCGGCGACGGGGAAGTTCAGCATCTGGACGGCGAAGATGAACGCCGCGACCAGACCGGCCAGCGGCGCGGCCTGCTCGTCGAGTTCGCGCCGCGCACCGCGCAGGCTGACCGCGACCGCGGCGGCGGCGACGGCACCGGTCGCCACCGACACCGGGGCGTCGATGAATCCATCGGGGACATGCATGCGGGGCTCCGCTCCTGAGCTGCGGGTATCCGGTCGATGGTGGCCTACCTGCACATCGTTCGCAAGAGCGCCTGCCACGCGAAAGCCCCGGCGGCGCCCCTTCCGCGAGGGAAGAGCCGCCGCCGGGGCGCGCGTTGGCCGATATACGGCCGTCTTACGCCCGGCTCACACCCGGCTCAGTTCCGGGTCCTTGTCGGAGTCCTTGACGTGCGATTCCTGCCCCGGGGTGTCCTTGTCGAGCTGCTCGCGCAGCCCCTCACCCTCGACGTCCACGTTCGGCAGCGCCTTGTCGAGCCAGCGCGGCAGCCACCACGCGGACTTGCCGAGCAGCCCCAGCACCGCCGGGACGATGGCCATGCGGACCACGAAGGCGTCGAAGAGGACCGCGGTGGCCAGGCCGAAGCCGATCATCTTCACCATCGCCTCGGACGAGCCGATGAACCCGGCGAAGACGCTGATCATGATGACGGCGGCCGCGGAGACCACCCGGGCGCCGTGCCGGAAGCCGGTGACGACGGCCTGGCCGGGGCGCTCGCCGTGGATGTACGCCTCCCGCATCCGGGTCACCAGGAAGACCTCGTAGTCCATGGCGAGCCCGAACACCACACCGATCATGAAGATCGGCATCATGCTCATGATCGGGCCGGTCTCCTCGACGCCGAACAGCTCCGCCGCCCAGCCCCACTGGAAGACCGCGACCACCGCGCCGAGCGCCGCGACGACGGACAGCAGGAAGCCGAGCGCCGCCTTGAGCGGGACGAGGATGGACCGGAAGACGATCATCAGCAGCAGGAAGGCCAGCCCGACGACGAGTGCCAGATACGGCACCAGCGCGTCGTTCAGCTTCTGCGAGATGTCGATGTTCATCGCTGTCTGACCGGTCACCAGCACCTCGGCGCCGGTGTCGGACTTAAAGGAGCCCGCCTCGTCCCGGATGTCGGCGACGACCTTCTCGGTGTCGACGCTGCTCGGCTTGTACTTCGGCACGACGGTGAGCATCGCGGTGTCGCCGGACTTGTTGAACGTCGCCGGGGTGACGGCCGCGACGCCGTCGATACCGGCGATCGTCTTGGTCACCTTGTTCACGGCGGCCTTGGGGTCGTCGCTGCCCTTGGTGTCGGCGACCACCATCAGCGGACCGTTGAAGCCCGGGCCGAAGCCGTCGGAGATCATGTCGTACGCCTGCCGCTTCTGGCTGCTGACCGGCTGCGAACCGTCGTCCGGCAGCCCCAGCTCCAGGCTGAGCGCGGGCACCGCGGCAGCGCCGAGGCCGAGCACGCCGAGCAGCAGCACCGCCACCGGGCGGCGCAGCACGAACCGCGCCCAGCGGGTGCCCATGTTGGGCTTCTCCTCCGCCTGCTCGCCCTCCGCGGCGGCGGCCGACGCGGCGGCCATCCGCTCGCGCGCCTTGCGCCCGTACACCCGCTTGCCCGCGAAGCCCAGCAGCGCGGGGATGAGGCTGATCGCGATGAGGACGGCGATGACCACCGTGCCCGCCGCCGCGAAGCCCATCTTGGACAGCATCGGGATGTTGACGACCGCGAGGCCGACCAGTGCGATGACGACGGTGAGACCGGCGAACACCACCGCGGAGCCCGCGGTGCCCACGGCCCGCCCGGCGGCCTCCTCGCGCTCCCGGCCCTCGGCCAGTTCGGCGCGGTAGCGGGAGACGATGAAGAGCGCGTAGTCGATGCCGACCGCGAGGCCGATCATCATCGCCAGTGTCGACGTGGTCGTGGACAGCCCGAGGGGGGTGGCGAGCGCGGTGATCCCGGAGATGCCGATGCCGACGCCGATGAGCGCGGTCAGGAGCGGCATTCCGGCGGCCACCAGCGAGCCGAAGGTGATGGCGAGCACGATCGCGGAGATCACGATGCCGATGACCTCGGTGGAGCCCGTCTCGGGTATCTCCTGGAGCGCGTCACCGCCGATCGCCACCGTGAGATCCGACTTCTGCGCCTTCTCCCCGGCCTCCGTCAAGCCGTCCTTGGCGGTCTCCTCCAGCTCCATGGCGTTGACCTTGTAGCTGGTCAGGATGTACGCCGTGGAGCCGTCCTTGGAGACGGCGCGGGCCTGGTACGGGTCGGCGACCGAGGCGACCTGCGGAGAGCTGGCCTTGAGGTCGGCGACGGTCTTCGTGACCACGGCCTTGTTGTCCGGGTCGGTCATCTTCTCGCCCTGGGGCGCGCGGAAGACCACCCGGGCGGTGGCGCCGTCGGCGTTACCACCGGGGAAACGCTTCTCCAGGAGATCGAAGGCCTTCTGGGCCTCGGTCCCCGGGATGGAGAAGCTGTCGTTGGCGGGCGGCGAGGCGGTCGCGGCGCCGACTCCGGCGACGGCCAGGAGCGCCACCCATATGAGGGCGACGAACCGGCGTCGCCGGAAGGCGAATCGACCGAGTTTGTAGAGGAACGTGGCCACGAGGAGAGGTGCTCCCGTCGAGTCGGTGTCACTGCTGGTCACTGCTGGCAGGTGTGGGTGACCGGACCGGCGACGAGAGCGGCGCGCCGGCCGGGTACGTATGGGGTGGTGCGGGGTGGGGAGATTCAGAGGCCGAGGGCGGGGAGGACCACGGCGTCGACGTATTCGCTGAGGTAGGCGACATCCGGCTCTTCGCCGTCGATCAGCGACCGGGCGACGAGGGCGCCGCACATCATGTGCACGACATAACCCAGGGCGGGTCTGTCCGGAGCCACTTCCCCCCGGTCGACGGCCCGCCGCAGCAGTACGTCGAGCGCGGACATCTCGGGATGGAACAGCAGCTCCCGGAGGGCCTGGTGCAGGTCCGGATGGGTGTGGATGGCCTGGGCCAGCCCCCTCATCAGGGCCGCGTCGCGCGCCGGGGCGCCGTCGGCGCACCGCACGATCTCGTGCAGGTCGCCGCGCAGCGATCCGGTGTCGACGTCCAGGATCGAAACGGGCTTGGTGTGCCGCAGCGCGGAGGCCACCAGCTGCGGTTTGCTCTTCCACTGGCGGTAGAGCGTGGCCTTGCTGGAGTGCGTGCGTGCGGCGACGGCGTCCATGGTCAGCGCGTCGTAACCGACCTCCCCGAGAAGCTCGACCACGGCCTCGTACAGCTCACCCTCCCGCTCGGGGGACAGCCTGCTGCGGCGCAGCGTCATGGCATCCCCCTTTCCGAACGAAACGGTTTCGTACTCGTTCAAGCATACGACCGCATCCGCCGCCCTTTTAGCGAAACCAAGCCGTTTCGCTCGTGGTATGCGTCACAGATTGGAGTTGCTTTGCCGGACCGGGGCCGAAAACATGGATGAGGTGAGGGAAACCAGCGATACCGACCGCGCCTATCTGCGATTTCCGCATCTGCACGGCGACTTGCTGTGCTTCGTCGCCGAGGACGATCTCTGGGTCGCCCCGCTGACCGCACGGGGCGAACCCCCCGGGCGGGCGTGGCGGCTGACCGTCGACCGCACCCGGGTGGGCCACCCCCGCTTCTCCCCCGACGGCTCCCAGATCGCCTACACGAACTGGCGCAGCCTCGACCCGGAGATCCATCTCGCCCCGGTGGACGGCGGCCCCGCCCGGAGACTGACCTACTGGGGCAGCGAGGACGCCCGGGTCTGCGGCTGGACGCCGCCCGACCCCGATCGGGACGGCGCCTCCCACATCCTCGCCGTGTCCTCGCACGGCCAGCCGTTCTCGCACTTCTCCTGGGCCTACAGCCTGCCCACCGACGGCAGCCCCGGCAGCCGACTGCCCTGGGGGCCGGTGGCCGACATCGCCGTAGCCGACCTCTCCGCCACCGCTGCCAACCCCGCCACCGGGCAGGGCGGCGACCGGCGCACCCTGCTGCTCACCGGCAAGCCGCCGCACGAGCCCGCCAGCTGGAAGCGCTACCGGGGCGGCGCGACCGGCCGGCTGTGGCTCGGCGGCGTCCGGCTGCTGCCCGAACTCGACGGCCACCTGGACTCGGTCATGGTGGTCGGCGGCCGCGTCGCCTTCCTCTCCGACCACGAGGGCGTCGGCAATCTCTACTCCTGTCTGCCCGACGGCACGGGTCTGCGCCGCCACACCGACCACGACGACTTCTACGCCCGCCACGCCTCGACCGACGGCAGCCGCGTCGTCTACCAGTGCGCGGGCGAACTGTGGCTGGTGGACGACCTCGGCCCGGACACCGAACCCCGCAGGCTGCGGGTGCGGCTGGGCGGCGCGCGGACCGGCCGGCGGCCCTACCAGGTGCCCGCCGCCTCCCATGTCGACTCACTGTCCGTGGACACCACCGGCCGGGCCAGCGCGGTGTGCGTCCGCGGCAGCCTGTACTGGCTCACCCACCGCGACGGCCCCGCCCGCACCCTCGCCGACACCCCCGGCGTCCGGGTGCGGACGCCCGAGATCCTGGGCTCCAGCGGCCGGGTCGCCTATGTGACGGACGCGGAGGGCGAGGACGCGATCGAGATCGCCTATCTGCCACGGGCGAGCGAGACCGGCGAACCGCGGCGGCTGGCCGCGGGCGGACTGGGCCGGGTGCACGAGATGGAGCCCTCGCCCGACGGCGACCAGCTCGCCGTCGCCGCCAACGACGGCCGACTGCTGCTCGTGGACACCTCCGCGGACGGGGACGGCGAGGTCACCGAGCTGGTCCGGTCGCTCAACGGCCCGGTCGCCGACCTCGCCTTCTCACCCGACTCGGCCTGGCTCGCCTGGTCCCACCCGGGCATCGGCCGCACCCTGCGCTCCATCAAGATCGCGCGGCTGGCGGACCGGACCATAGTGGACGTGACCAGCGGGCGGTTCGAGGACGAGGAACCGGTCTTCACCAGCGACGGCCGCTATCTCGCCTTCCTTTCCTGGCGCGGCTTCGACCCCGTCTACGACGTGCACACCGGTGACCTCTCCTTCCCGCTCGGCTGCCGCCCGTATCTCGTACCGCTGTCCTCCGCCACGCCCTCGCCCTTCGCGCTCTCCCCCGAGGGCCGCCCGGCGGCGGGCGGACTCGACCCGGACGACGACGCCGGGGGCGGGGAGGGCGACGGCACGGTGACCGTCGAGGTGGAGGGGCTGTCCAGCCGGGTCACCGTCTTCCCGGTGGCCGCCTCCAAGTACTCCTCTCTGTGGCCGGTCAGCGGCGGCGGCCTGGTGTGGCTGCGCTGGCCGATCTCGGGTGCGCTCGGCGAGACGTTCGCCAACCCCGCCGACACCTCCGACCGCCCCACCCTCGAACACTTCGACCTGGCCAAGGCCAAGCGCACCGAACTCACCAGTGAGCTGGACTGGTTCCGGGTCAGCGGCGACGGCTCCCGGCTCGTGGTCGTCGACGACGACGATCTGCGGGCGGTGCCCGCCACCGAGTCGGGCGACAGCGACTCCACGGTCCAGATCGACATGCGGCGCATCCAGCACACCGTGGACCCGGCGGCCGAGTGGCGGCAGGCGTACGCGGAGGCGGGCCGCATCACCCGCGCCTATTTCTGGGAGCCGGGCATGTGCGGCGTCGACTGGGACGGGGTGCTCGACCAGTACCGGCCGCTGGTCGAACGGGTCGCCTCGCCCGACGAGTTCGCCGATCTGCTGCGCGAGGTCCTGGGCGAACTGGGCACCTCGCACGCGTATGTGAGCGCCGCGCGCCGCAACGAGGGCCCGGCCCACTACCAGCGCCCCATCGGGCTGCTCGGCGCCGACCTCACGCGCGCCGAGGACGGGGCGTGGCAGGTGTCCCGCATCCTGCCCGGTGAGTCCTCCGACTCCCGGGCGCGCTCGCCGCTGGCGGGCTCCGGCATCCGCGAAGGCGCCCGGCTCACCCATGTCGACGGCCGCCCGGTGGACCCGGTGGCCGGTCCCTATCCGCTGCTGACCGCGGCGGGCGGCACCACGGTCGAGCTGACCTTCGCCTCCCCGGACGGCGAGGGCCCGCCGCGCCGGGCCGCGGTCGTCCCGCTGATCGACGAACGGCCGCTGCGCTACCAGGACTGGGTGGCCAGGCGGCGGGCGGTGGTACGGGAGTTGAGCGACGGGCGGTGCGGCTACCTGCACATCCCGGACATGGGCGGCTCCGGCTGGGCGCAGTTCAACCGGGATCTGCGCCGGGAGGTGTCGTTCCCCGCGCTGATCGTGGACGTCCGGGGGAACGCGGGCGGCAACATCAGCGAGCTGGTGGTCGAGAAGCTGACCCGCACCGTGATGGGCTGGGACCTCACGCGCAACGCCCAGCCGGTGTCGTACACCAGCAACGCGCCGCGCGGGCCGATCGTCGCGGTCGCGGACGAGGCGACCTCCTCGGACGGCGACATGATCACCGCGGCCTTCAAGATCCAGGGCATCGGCCCGGTGGTGGGACTGCGGACCTGGGGCGGCGTGGTCGGCATGACCGGCCGCCATCCGCTCGGAGACGGTACGGCGATCACGGTGCCGATGAACGCCGCCTGGTTCGACGCCTTCGGCTGGGGGGTCGAGAACCATGGCGTGGAGCCGGACATCCCTGCGCCCCGATCCCCGCTGGACTGGGCGGAGGGCCGCTACCCGCAGCTGGGGGTCGCCGTGCGGACGGCGCTGGAACTGCTGGAGCGGCATCCGGCCGCGGCCCCGCCGGGCTACGGACAGGTGCCGGACCGGCGGCGCCCGAAACTCCCCCCGCGAGGAGACAGTTGAGCGGACGAGCTGGGCAACCGAGCTGAGCAATAAAGCAAGTAATAAGCCAAGTAACGAGCTGAGCCGCCGGACCCTGCCGGGCCCTTGAGCCGGGACCTTGAGAGCCGGGACCTTGAGCGCGGCCCGCCTGCGTGCCGGGGGCGCATCCCCTGACGGATGCGCCCCCTCGCGCACACTCTCCGCGAGCCCTTCGGCGAGAGACCCGCCGACGGGCCCGCCAAGGAACCTGCCGACGAGACGACTTACATCTCCTCGAACGGCTCCTGGTCCCGCCTCTCGTCGCCCATGCCCTGCTGACGGCGCTCCCGGCCCATGCGCTCGGCCTGCTCCCGGCCTTCGGGCCGGTCCTGGTCGCGGCGCTGCTCCTGGCCTCGCTGGCCTCGCTCGCCTCGCTGGGCCTCCTGCGCCTGCTGGCCTCGCTGACCCTGCTGACCGCGCTGGGTCTGCTGGCCCTGCTGACCCTGCGCCTTGCGCTTGGCCTGCTGGGCCTTCTCGCTGAACTCGTCCTTCCCCATCTGCGTCACTCCTCATCGGGTGAAAGGGATCGGGCCCGACCAGAGTTACACGCAGGGACATACTCCGCATTTCGATCGACCACATCTATCGAATTCCCAGGTCAGCATGGTTGACAGAGGGTTACCGGTAACGCTGCGTACGGGCGGTGCGCGCCCGCTCGTCCGCCGCGCCGCCTTCGCCCACGAGATGGCCGCGCTGCTCGCGGGTGGCCGCCAGCCGGGGTTCGGCCCGGCGCATCTCACGCCGCCCCACCGCCCCGATCAACGCGGGCAGATAGCCGCGTATGGGCTGCATCCCGCGCAGCCACCACTGCGCGTACACATGGGCCGAGCGGCGCTCTATCCCCGCGACGAGCCGCTCCACGGCCGGGCCCAGCGGATACGTACGCCCCGCAGGCCACGGCATCCGCGACCGCAACTCCCGCATCACCTCGTCCCGGTCGGCGCCGCGCACCATGTCGGTGTCGGTCCAGCTGAGATAGCCGACGCCGACCGTGACGCCCCGGTGGCCCACCTCGGCGCGCAGGCAGTGCGCGAACGCCTCGACCCCCGCCTTGGACGCGCAGTACGCGGTCATCATCGGCGCGGGCGCGAGCGCGGCGAGCGAGGCGATCTGCAGCAGATGGCCACGGCTGGCGATCAGCGCGGGCAGGAACGCGCGGGCCGTGGTGACGCTGCCGAGCAGATTGACCTCCACCACCCGCCGCCAGGCCGTCTCATCGGTGTCGAGGAACGGACCGCCGGTGGCCACCCCGGCATTGGCGCAGACGATGTCCACCGCGCCGAACCGCGCCACCACTTCCTCCGCGACCCGGGTCATCGCGTCCGGGTCGGTCACATCGGCGTGCCAGTGATCGGAGTCGGTGGGCAGCCGCCCCGACACCCGCTTCAGCTCCTCCGGTTCCAGACCCACCAGCGCCACCCTGGCGCCGCGCGCGGACAGGGTGCGGGCCAGCAGCTCGCCGACTCCCCGCGCCGCGCCGGTCACCACCGCGACCCGGCCCTCCAGACTCCTGCGCGCGCTCATGTCGTCCGCTCCTCGACCGGGTGGGGGGCGTGGCCGGTGGCGGTGTCCTGTGCAGCCGTCCCGTATTCCGCGGTGAGGCGGCGGATCACGCGGCTCACCGCCCCGGAGTCCTCCACGGGGGTCATATGGCCGAGCCCGGGCAGCTCGGTGAGGCCGGTGCACCTCGGCAGCGCGGCCGCGATGGCGTGGGCGTGCTCGGGCGGGGTCAGCCGGTCGGCGGTGCCGACGATGACGGCGGCGGGCATGGTCAGCAGGCCGACGCGGGCGTCCAGGTCGAGGTCGCTCATGACATGCGCCCATCCGGCGCGCACGACGCGGGGGCAAGCGTGCACGATCCGCGCGCACGCCTCCACCATGGCGGGCGTGGCGCCCGGGCCCATCGTCCCGTACCGCAGCAGGCGCTTGGCGACGGGCGTGACCGGCCCCATGGGGACGCGCGCGCCGAGGATCGCGCGATGGATCCGCGCCCGTGCCCGCTCGGAGCGCAGCGGCACCACGCGCGCCCGCTCGACCAGCCGGGAGGCGCCGGTGCTGCACAGCACCACGGCGGCGGCGCGCTCGCGCAGTGCCGGGCGCCCGGCGGCGGCCATCACCGTCATCCCGCCCATGGAGTGGCCCACGACCACGGCCCGGCGGCCCGGCTCCAGGGTCTGCTCCAGCACCGCTTCCAGGTCGTCGGCGAGCGTGTCCGTCCGGTAGCCGCCAGGTCCGGGGGCGGTGCTGCGGCCATGGCCGCGCTGGTCGTACACGACCACCCGGTGGTCGGCGGCCAGTTCGCGCAGGACCGGCGCCCAGAAGGCGGTCGAGCAGGTCCAGCCGTGCACCAGGACGACGGCGGGAGCGGCGGGGTCGGCGGGCCCGTACAGCTCCGCGTGCAGCCGGGCGCCGTCCGCCGAGGTGACGGTCAGCTCGTGCGCGCCACCGGGCGGGGCGTACGGCCCGGCGGCGGCGTAAGGAGTGCGCCTCACAGCGATCCCCTCCCCGCGGCCGCCTCGGCGCCCTGACCGGCTCCGGGCCGCTGCCGCAGCACGTCGTACTCCGCGAGCCGCACGTGCCGGGTGGCCCTGGTGAATTCGCCGGTGGAGCCCGGCCACAGGGTCGTATTGCGGCCGTTGTCGTCCAGATACCAGCTGTCGCAGCCGCCCGAGTTCCACACTGTGCGCTTCATCCTCTCCTGGATCATGTCGTTGTAGGCGCGGACCGCCGATGGCCGGGCGTCCAGCGCGACCTTGCCGCCGAGGCCGTCCAACTGCCGCAGATAGTCGGTCAGATAGCTGAGCTGGGCCTCGATCATGAGGATCATCGAGCTGTTGCCGAGCCCGGTGTTGGGCCCGATGATCGTCAGGAAGTTGGGGAAGCCCGCCGCGCTGGCGCCGCGCAGCGCCTCCATTCCGCCCTTCCACTCCTCCGCGAGCGTGGTACCCCTCGCCCCGGTCACGCGCTGGGCGATGGGGATGTCGGTGACGTGGAAGCCCGTCCCGAAGATGATCGCGTCGGCCTCGGTCTCGGTGCCGTCGGAGCCGATCAGCGTGGTGCCGCGGATCTCCTTGAGCCCGCCGACCACCTCCACATGCGGCTTGGCGAGCGCCGGGTAGTAGTCGTTCGACAGCAGGATGCGCTTGCAGCCGATGCGGTAGCGCGGGGTCAGCCTCGCCCGCATCACCGGGTCCTTGACGGCCCGCCGCATATGCTCCCCGGCCAGCCGCTCCACGAATCCCAGCTCGGACGGCCGCTTGGTGAACGCCCCGACCTGCAACTCCCGGATCCCCCACAGCAGCCCGCGCCGCAGCGTCCCGGACACCGGCAGCCTGCTGTGCAGCCAGCGCTCGGCGCCGGTGATCCGGCGGTCCATGCGCGGCAGCACCCAGGGCGGGGTGCGCTGGAAGAGGGTGAGCCCGCGCACCTCCTTCTGGATCTCGGGCACGATCTGGATGGCCGAGGCGCCGGTGCCGACCATCGCGACCCGCTTGCCGCGCAGGTCGTAGCCGTGGTCCCAGCGCGCGGAGTGGAAGACCTTGCCGGGGAAGCCGTCGAGCCCCGGGATGTCCGGGATCTTCGGATCGGAGAGCGGGCCGGTCGCGCTCACCACGACATCGGCGGTCAGCGGCCCGCGCGCGGTCTCGATCTCCCAGTGCAGCGCCGCGCCGTCCCAGCGCAGGGCGAGCACCTCGGCGTCGAAGCGCAGATGCGGCCGCAGCCCGAAGGTGTCGGCGACCCGCTCCAGATAGGCGTGGATGTGCCGCCGCCCGGAGAAGGTGCGCGGCCAGTCGGGATTGGGTGCGAAGGAGAAGGAGTAGAGATGGGACGGGACATCGCAGGCACAGCCCGGATAGCTGTTGTCCCGCCAGGTCCCGCCGACCGCACCGGCCCGCTCCAGGACCACGAAGTCGGTGATGCCCGCGCGGCGCAGCCTCACCGCCGCGCCCAGGCCCCCGAATCCGGACCCGATCACCGCCACCCGCACGTGCTCACGCGTCAGCCCAGCCGCCATGCCGCCGCCTCCCGCCGCTCGAACTGCTCGAAACCGTGCCAGCGTTCACTGGCACGATGGGAGCGTAAGACAGGGATCCGGCGAGCGGTAGGGGCTGTGGATAACTCAGTTACCGGCGGTCACACCCCACCGCCCTCGACATAGGCTGCTGCTGTGGCGACGAGCGAAGCGGACCAGGCACGCGAGTACCGGGTGACGGAACTGGCGGAGAAGGCCGGGATCACCGTACGTACCCTGCGCTTCTACCGCGAGCGCAAACTGATCCCGCCACCCCGCCGGGACGGCCGTATCGCCTGGTACAACGACCACCACCTGGCCCGGCTGCGGACCATCACCGCCCTGCTGGAGCGCGGCCACACCCTGGGCGGGATCGCCGAGTTGATAGCCGCGTTCGAGAGCGGGCGGCGGGACGTCGGCGAACTGCTGGGGCTGGACGGCGGCCTTCCGTCCTGGTCCGAGGAGACCCCGGTCCGGCTCACCCCGCAGGCGCTCGCCGACTATTTCGACAGCGAGGCCACGGCGGAGAACCTCACCGTCTCCCTCGACATCGGCTATCTCGCGGTCGACGGCGACGACATCGTGCACATCAGCCGCCGACTGCTGGACACCTCGCGCGCCCTGGTCGACCAGGGCATCCCGCTGTCGGCCGTCCTCGCGGCCGGGCGCGAGGTCCGGGAGCATGTGGACGCCATCGCCGAGACCTTCGCCACCCTGCTGATCAGCCATGTGCTGGCGGACGCCCGGAAGCGCGGCGAGGAGATCGGCGAGACCGTGGAGCGGCTGCGGCCGCTCGCGAAGAGCGTCGTGGACGCCGAGCTGTCGATGGCCATGGACCGCCGGCTGCGGGCCGGTCTGGCGGAACGGGCGGGCGAGCGCGCGGACGACGCCGGGCACCCGCCGCCGGATCAGTGAGCGGCGCCGTAGGTGACCGTCACCGGGGCGTGGTCGCTCCACCGCTGGTCGTACGCCGGGGCCCGCTCCACGACCGCCTTCAGCGCCCGACCGGCGAGCCCGGGGGTGGCCACTTCGTAGTCGATGCGCCACCCCGCGTCATTGTCGAAGGCCCTGCCCCGGTACGACCACCAGGAGTACGGACCGTCGACGTCCGGGTGCAGCGCGCGCACCACGTCCACGTACCCCGCCTCCTCGAAGACGCGCGACAGCCACGCGCGCTCCTCCGGCAGGAACCCGGACTTCTTCCGGTTGGCCTTCCAGTTCTTCAGATCGGCCTCCCGGTGGGCGATGTTCCAGTCGCCGCACACCAGCGCCTCGCGCCCGTCGGCCGCCGCCCGTTCGCGCAGCTCCTTGAGGTACGGAAGGAACTCCGCCATGAAGCGTTCCTTCTCGTCCTGCCGCTCGGTGCCGACCTCCCCGGAGGGCAGATACAGGCTGCCGACCGTCACGCCCGGCAGATCGACCTCCACATAGCGGCCGCTGCCGTCGAACTCGGAGGAGCCGAAGCCGACCCGTACGCCCTCCAGCTCGCGCCGCGCGTATACCGACACCCCCGCCCGGCCCTTGGCCGCCGCCGGGGCGTGCACCACATGCCACCCATCCGGCTCGCGCACGGCCTCGGGCAGTTCGCGCGGCTCGGCGCGCACCTCCTGGAGGCACACCACATCGGCCGCGGTACCGTCCAGCCAGGACACGAAGCCCTTCTTGGCGGCGGCACGCAGCCCGTTCACATTCACGGTCGTCACGGAGAGCACTACGGCACGATACGACATGGAAATTCCGATGCCGCCCCAGTCGCATAGAAGTACGATCCAGCGCATGAATATCCGAGCGGTTCGCTTTGATCATCCCGACGCGGTGCGGCTCAACGACGAGGTGCAGGCGGAGTACGCCGAACGCTACGACGACGAGGGGGACATGACCCCCTTGGACGCGGCCCAATTCGACCCGCCCCACGGCCTCTACCTGATCGCCTACGACGAGACCGGCCGCCCCGTGGCCACCGGCGGCTGGCGCAGCCAGGATCGGAACGACGAGGGGTACGAGGACGGGGACGCCGAGCTGAAGCGGATGTTCGTCATACAGGAGGCGCGCGGACGCGGCCTGGCCCGCCTGATCCTGGCGGCGCTGGAGGACAGCGCCCGGGCGGCGGGGCGCACCCGTATGGTGCTGGAGACCGGCCTCAAGCAGCCCGAGGCGATCGCGCTGTACACCTCATCGGGCTATGAGCTGGTGAAGAAGTTCGGGCTGTACCGCTTCGAAGAGCTGAGCCGCTGCTTCGGCAAGCCGCTGGCACTCTCTGACGACGCCGCCGTGCACCAGATGGACCAGTCGAGCCCATGTGACGCGTCTTCACCACGCGGATAAACGGAAGGGCGGAACCCGCTCCGTCCCCGGAGCAGGTTCCGCCACACGCCGACCGGGCCTCAGCCCTTGCTGGCGAACTTCTTGCTCATCGCGCCGAACACGCCCTTCGCCTCGGCCCCCAGGTGCGGACCGGCGAGCCAGGTGTGCTCGTTCGAACTGATCGAGCTGTTCGACACCAGCACCGTCTTTCCGCCGCGGTTGACGAACCAGCCGCCGCCGGAGGTGCCACCCGTCATCGAGCAGCCGATGCGATACATGGTCGGCGTGGTCGGCGTGAACGACAACCGGCCGGGCCTGCTGGTGCAGTTGAACATCTTCGCCCCGTCGTAGGGCGGTGCGGCCGGGTAGCCGTACGCCCCGATCGAGCTGACCTTGTTGGCCGACGGAGCCCCGAACCACACCGGCACGGCCGCCCCGACCGTCTCCTGCAGCGACTTGCCGCCGCTGTTCTCCGGCTTCACGTGCAGCACCGCGAAGTCGTACGTGGAGCCCACGTTGCCGGTCTTGCCGCCCGTGTCGATCCACTGGGACGAGGTCTGCGACCAGTCGGCCCACCACACGCCGTACGGGGTCACCTCACGCTGGGCCGCGGTCTCCGCCTTGGCGGCGGGCAGCCCGTCGTCGTTGTACGACGGCACGAACACGATGTTGCGCATCCAGCCGCCCTTCTTGCCGGAGTGCACGCAGTGGCCAGCGGTCCACACCAGGTTCGACTTGCCGGGATGCGCCGGGTCCTCGACGACCGTACCCGAGCACACCATCGGCCCCTCGGGGCTGTCGAAGAACACCTTCCCCACCGGCGCCATGTTCTGGTGGTACGGCCGCGAGACCTGCTTGGCCGGTACGGCGGGCGGCTCCGGATCGGTCGCGGCCTGGCCCTCGCCCGCGCTCTGCGTGGAGAGTGTGTTGGGCGAGTCCTTCGCCTTGGACATCCGGGACGGCTGCCAGAAGTTCTTGATGACGGGATTGGCGAAATCTGACGCGTCGCGCGCCCACTTGTCCCAGTTCTTCCACCCGCCCTCCTTCCACTCCTTCAGGTCGTCCAGACTCGTCGGAACGCCCTCCGGCAGCTTGATCCCGTTGTCGCCCGGCTGACCGGCCGCGGACGTCTCACTCGACTCGGAACCGGCCTTGTCCTCACTCGACCCGCAGGCCGAGGCGGTGACCACGAGCAGTGCGGCCACGGCGGCGGCCGCCGCCGCGGAACGGCGTATGAGTGGCATGGCGCCTTATCCCCCTGTGCTGCTGTTGTTCTGCTGTGCGGAGTTCTGCAGCGGCGCTTTCGCGCCACATCCTTTCCAGGACGCCCCCACTATGCCGGTGCCTCTCGCCAGGGCCATCACCCGTCTCACGGCCCGCACACAACAGGAACGGTGTCAGCACGATTCCCTGACATCGGACGCCCCGTCAGGACGGCGCCACCAGTGCCACATCACGCCGTCTTACGCCCGCCCTCCACCAGAAGGTTCGCCGCGAACCCGAAGAACGCCACCCCGCTCACCTGCTCCATCCGGCGCCGGAACGCGGGCCGCCGGATCCGGTCGCTCAGCGCGGACGCGGCACCGGAGACCACCCAGTACCAGAGCGCCAGCTCGACGATGTCGATCGCGGTGAACACCAGGGTCGCGGTGAACACCGAGGCACCGTCCGGGGTGAACTGGGGAATCAGGCTCATATAGAAGACCCCCGCCTTGGGGTTGAGCAGATTGGTCCCCACCCCCGCGCGGAACGCCGCCCACCGCCCTCGCGACTCCGTTCCGTCCACCGCCCCCGGAAGCGCCTGCTCCGGCTCCACCTCCGACCCCGCCGCCCGGCGCGACCGCCACAGCGCGGACGCCCCCAGCCACACCAGATACGCCGCCCCCGCGACCCGCAGCGTGTCGTACGCCACACGCGAAGCCGTGAGCAGCGCCGTAAGCCCGACCGCCGTAGCGAACCCCCACACCAGACAACCGGCGAGAATCCCGACCGACGCGGCCAGCCCCGCGTTCCGCCCCTGGGACACCGACGTGCGCAGCACGAGCAGGGTGTCGAGCCCCGGAGTGACATTGATGAGCGCGGCAACGCCTGCGAAGGCAAGAGCTGATGTGAGCATGCCCGGAGACTAACCCCTCACAAGCAAAGCCCCCGCCGGGTTTCCCCGGCGGGGGCTTTGAGCTGCGGTGGACCTGAGGGGATTTGAACCCCTGACCCCCTCGATGCGAACGAGGTGCGCTACCAGTCTGCGCCACAGGCCCTTGCAACGAGTGAAACTCTAGCATCCCCTGCGGGGTGCTTGGAAATCCGTTCCCCGCTGGTCAATGGAGTGCGCGTCACTCGTTGGCGGCGCGGGGCCGGTCCTCGTCCGCGTACTGGTCGAAGAGGGGGGTGCGGCCGCGCTCCCGGGGGGTGCGGGACGGGGCCGGGGAGCCCTGGCGGGGGTCGGGCTCGGCGTGCGGTGCCGGGTCGTGGGCCGGGGCGGGGTCGACGGTGCTGGAGCGGGCGGAGCTCCAGGCGTCGGGGGCGGCGAGGTCGACGCTGCCGGTCGCGCGGGGAGCGACGGGCGCCGTGACGTACGTCGGCAGCGGGACCGGCACCGGATCCCAGCCCTCCCCGGCGGCCGGGCCGCGCTCGCGCTCGCGCTCCTGGTCCACCCACTCCGCGTGGTCGGTCTGTTCGACCAGGGCGCGACGCCCGGCCGCGTGCGGGGAGGCGGACGGGACACCGGCGGGCTCGGCCTCGGCGGGGACGGGCGGCTCGGCGGGACGGTCGTCGGCGGAGGGGCCGTCGGCGGGCGGGTGGCTGCGCGGGCGGCGCTCCCGGAGGCGCTGCGCGGCCTGCTCGGCGCGGCGCTGGTCCATGGTGAAGGTGAAGCGGCGGCGCTCCTGGGCGCGCAGATAGGCGATGTACGCGCTGAGCAGTATGGCCGGAATGGCCGGGGCCCACAGGAAGGCGAGACCGCCGACCGCCGCGACGACCGCGCCGACAGTGAAGGCGACGAAGAGGATCACGGTGGTGCGGCGACGGCGCGCAAGCACCCGCGCGCGCCGCCCGCGCTCCAGCGCGCTGGCCACGGCGGAGGCGGCCGGGGCGGCGGCCCCGGTGTCCGCCTGCGGCGCGTCCGGGCCGCCGGGAGCGGGCGCGAGCAGGGTCACGGGCTCGGCGAAGGCCCGGACGTCGACCGCGTCGGTGACGGCTTCCGGGTCGGCTGAGTAGCGGTCGGCCGAGTGGCGTTCCGGGTCGGCGGAGCGACCCCCGGCATCGGGGGCGTCCGTCTCCTGGGCGGTACGTGCCGCCAGGTCGTCCGGGGTCCCCGGGCACTCTCGGTCCTCCAGCCCCTTGGCGTAACGGCGCTCCATGCCCGCCCGTCCGGACAGCAGCCGGATGGCCGTGCTGAAGCGTTCCGTCGGACGGGCCTCATTGAGCTCGTCCTGCCTACGGAGCCACATCGGCACCAAATAGGCGGCCCAGGCCCCGACGATGACTGCGTAGATGAGGCCACTGCTACTCACGCTCACACGGTAGAGGGGTCCGCATGAGGCCATCTGCCAATTGGCGCGGTGTGTCGCACGATCTGGCTGATATCTCGAAAGTTTTTTGTGATTGTTGGGATGACCAGGCTGGGAATGGGCCCAATGTAATCGAACAGAGTTTTTATTTCTGCGATGCCCCTGGTCGGGTCCGGTGCCACCGGGTGAGCAGTCCCTCCGACAGCTCCTCCACGGTGAGCGCGAAGACCAGGTGGTCGCGCCACGCGCCGTCGATGTGCAGATAGCGCGGCCGCAGCCCCTCCTCGCGGAATCCCAGTTTCTCCACCACCCGGCGGCTCGGCAGGTTCTCCGGCCGGATGCACACCTCGATGCGGTGCAGTCCGACGGTGCGGAAGCAGTGGTCGGCGGCGAGCGCGACCGCGGTCGGCATGACGCCGCGCCCGGCCACCGCCTGATCGACCCAGTAGCCGACATGGCCCGAGCACATCGAGCCCCAGGTGATCCCGGCGACCGTCAACTGCCCGGCCAGCCGCCCCTGGTGCTCGATGACGAACGGCAGCATCCGCCCGGCATGCGCCTCGGCGCGCAGATGACGCACCATCTGCCGGTAGGTGGGCCGCTGGGTGACGGGACCGCCGGGCGCGGGCGGCGGGATGGTCGCCTCCCAGGGCCGCAGCCATTCCCGGTTGCGCTGGTTGACCTCGCGCCACACGCGCTGGTCGCGCAGCTTTATGGGGCGCAGGACCGTGTCACCATCCGCCAGCACGACCGGCCAGGGCGCGTTCAGCTCGCGCTCCCGGCGGGACCGGCGGCATCGGCTGCGTCGGCTTCATCGGCCGGTCCGGCAGGTCTGGCGGGTCCGGCGGGTCGGGGGTGGTCGCCGCCGTGGATCTGGTCGACCGCGTGCACCAGGAGCCGCCCGAGCACCGCGAGGCCGTCGCGGACGCCTCCGGTCGAGCCGGGCAGGTTGACGATCAGGGTCGTCCCCGCGACCCCGGCCAGCCCCCGGGAGAGCGCGGCGGTGGGCACCTTGGCGAGCCCTTCGGCGCGGATGGCCTCCGCGATGCCGGGGATCTCGTAGTCCAGCACCCGGCGGGTGGCCTCGGGGGTGCTGTCCATCGGGGTGAGCCCGGTGCCGCCGGTGGACACGACGACGTCGTACGAGGCGGCCACCGCTTCCCGCAGCGTGGCCTCCACCGGGTCGCCGTCGGGCACCACGCGCGGGCCGTCGACCGCGAAGCCGAGCGCGGTCAGCCCCTCGGCGATCAGCGGACCGCCCTTGTCCGGGTAGACCCCGGCGGCGGCGCGGTTGGAGGCCGTGACGACCAGGGCGCGGTACCGCGACGCTCCGTCAGGGGCGCCAGGACCGGCAGAGGCGCTGGGGGCGCTCATTCCCGGCTCCAGTCGCCGGACTTGCCGCCCGTCTTCTCCTCCACCCGTACGTCGGTGATGACCGCGCCCTTGTCGACGGCCTTGACCATGTCGATCACCGTCAGGGCGGCGACCGAGACCGCCGTCAGGGCCTCCATCTCGACGCCCGTACGGTCGGTGGTCTTCACGGTCGCGGTGATCTCGACCGCGTCGTCGGCGACCGTGAGGTCGACCTTCACGCCCGACACGGCGAGCGGATGGCACAACGGGATCAGGTCCGGGGTGCGTTTGGCGCCCATGATGCCCGCGATCCGGGCAGTCGCGAGGGCGTCACCCTTGGGGACGCCCTCGCCCCGGAGCAGTTCGACGACGCGCGGCGCGACGAGCACACGGCCGCTCGCGCGGGCGGTGCGCGCGGTGACGTCCTTGGCCGAGACGTCGACCATGCGCGCCGCGCCCGCCGGGTCGAGATGGGTGAGGTGGTCCTGGGCGCTGCTCATCGTTCTCCCGGTCCGGGCCAGGTGGCTCTGTGCGACGACACCGTACCCGCCGTAGACCCCGGCTAGGCGAGAAGGACGACGTCCACCTCGGTCCCGGGGGCCACCTCGGCCACGTCCTCGGGGATCACGAGCAGCGCGTTGGCCCGGGCGAGAGCCTTGATCAGATGCGATCCGGCGCCGCCCACCGGGGCGACCGTGCCCGGCTCGCCCGGCGTCGCCGACGGCTCGTACCAGCCCCGCAGGAACTGGCGCCGACCCTCCGGCGAGGACGCGATGCCGTCCGGGCAGACGGCCCGCACGGTAGTGCGGTGAACCAGCCCCGCGCCCAGCATGGTGCGGATCACCGGCCGTACGAACAGCTCGAAGGAGACGTACGAGCTGACCGGATTGCCGGGGAGGGCGAGCAGCGGAGTCCGGTCGGAGCCGACCCGCCCGAAGCCCTGAGGCTTGCCGGGCTGCATGCCGACGGTCCGGAACTCGACCTCGTGCATCGCCTCCTTGACCACGTCGTACGCGCCGACGCTGACTCCGCCGCTGGTGACGACGATGTCGGCGCGGCTCAGCTGGTCCTCGACGGTGGAGCGCAGCGTCCCGGCGTCGTCGGCGACCGCGCCCACCCGGTAGGCGATCGCCCCGGCCTCCTGGGCGGCGGCGGTGAGCTGGTAGCTGTTGGAGTCGTAGATGCGGCCGGGCCCGGTCTCCTCACCCGGCTGGACCAGCTCGCTGCCGGTGGACAGCACCACGACGCGGGGCCGCGGACGGACCCTGACCGTGGCCCGGCCGATGGCGGCGAGCAGCCCGATCTGGGCCGCCCCGAGGACCGTACCGGCGCTCAGCGCCAGCTCTCCCGCCCCCGCGTCGCTGCCCCGGGTGCGCACATGCTGCCCGTCCCGGACCGGCCGGAAGACCCGCACCAGGCCGCTGCCGCCGTGCGGATCCGAGCTGCGGGCGGGCATGCCGCTGACCGGACCGTCGTCCAGTCCGCCATCGGTCCACTCGACCGGGACAACGGCCTGTCCGCCGGGCGGCAGCGGGGCGCCGGTCATGATCCGGGCGGCCTCACCGGGGCCGACGGCGGGCAGCTCGCCGCTGCCCGCCGCGATGTCCCCGACGACCGTCAGCACCGCGGGATGCTCGCCCGTCGCCGCCCCGACGTCGGCCGTGCGGACGGCATAGCCGTCCATCGAGCTGTTGTCGAAGGGCGGGAGGGCCGCGGGCACGGTGACGTCCTCGACCAGGACGCAGCCCAGGGCGTCCAGCAGCTGCAGCTCGATGGGGTCCAGCGGGTGGACGTGCCCGAGGATGTCGTCGAGGTGCTCGGCCACCGACCAGACCCGGTGACGCTCCCGGCCCTCGTCCGTGCCCTGATCGGCGGCCCGTGCCGCGGTGCTGCTCAAAGTGCTACATCTCCTCGGTGACGTAACTGCGAAGCCATTCCCGGAAGTCCGGGCCCAGGTCCTCACGTTCGCACGCGAGTCTGACAATGGCACGCAGATAGTCGCCACGGTCGCCTGTGTCGTACCGCCGGCCCTTGAAGACGACGCCGTGCACCGGGCCTCCGATGTCCGGATCCGAGGCGAGCGCCTGGAGCGCGTCGGTCAGCTGGATCTCGCCGCCGCGGCCGGGCTCGGTGCGGCGCAGCACGTCGAAGACGGCCGGGTCCAGCACATAGCGGCCGATGACCGCGTACGCGCTGGGCGCGTCGGCCCGGTCGGGCTTCTCCACCAGTCCGGTGACCTGGACGACGCCCTCGTCCAGGGTGGGCTTCACGGCGGCGCAGCCATAGAGGTGGATCTGCGCGGGATCCACCTCCATCAGGGCGATGACACTGCCGCCGTGCTGCTCCTGTACCTCGACCATCCGGGCCAGAAGCGGGTCGCGGGCATCAATGAGGTCGTCGCCGAGGAGGACGGCAAAGGGCTGGTCACCTACGTGCGGGGCGGCGCACAGCACGGCGTGGCCGAGGCCCCGGGGGTCGCCCTGCCGGACGTAGTGCATGGTCGCCAGGTCGCTGGACTCCTGGACGCGGGCGAGGCGGGTCTCGTCGCCCTTGCGCGTCAGGGCCTCTTCGAGCTCGTAGTTGCGGTCGAAGTGGTCTTCCAGGGGCCGCTTGTTGCGACCGGTGATCATAAGAACGTCGGACAGGCCGGCGGTGACGGCTTCCTCGACGACGTACTGGATCGCCGGCTTGTCGACGACCGGCAGCATCTCCTTCGGGGTGGCCTTGGTGGCCGGGAGGAAGCGGGTTCCGAGGCCCGCGGCAGGGATGACAGCCTTGCTGATCCGAGTACGCGATTGAGTCATGTCCCGAACCTTATCCGGTGCCTTTTAGGCAATTGATGAGGATACGGTGAATATGACATGAGACAGGAAGTATGTGCACTCAGTGAGCACCCCCGACGCTAATAAGCCCACGTTGCGGAGACGTCTCCTGACGGTGAGGTCCGGGTTGACCGCAGATGACATCGAGGCGGCCGGGGCGTCCCTGGCGTGTCGCGCGCTGGAGCTGCCGGAGCTGGCCCGGGCGGGCACCGTGGCGGCCTATGTCTCGGTGGGGCGCGAGCCCGGTACGCGCGCGCTGCGGGACGCGCTGCGGGCGCGGGGCGTACGGGTGCTGCTCCCCGTCCTGCTGCCGGACAACGACCTCGACTGGGGCGCGGACGAGGGCCCGGACGGGCTGGTGCGCGCCGGACGGGGGCTGCTGGAGCCCGGCGGGCCGCGGCTGGGCCCGGAGGCGGTCACCCGGGCGGACGCGGTCCTGCTGCCGGGACTCGCGGTGGACCGGCGCGGTATGCGGCTGGGGCGCGGCGGCGGTTCGTACGACCGGGTGCTGGCCCGGCTGGCGCGGGCCGGGGCCGACCCCGCGCTGGTGGTGCTGCTGTACGACGGCGAGCTGCTGGACGCGGTCCCGGAGGAACCCCATGACCGGCCGGTGCACGCGGCGGTGACGCCGTCGGGGGCACACCGCTTCACCTGAGCCCCAACCGGCGACGGCCCCGCACCGCAACAGCCCCGCCAGGCGGCAGCCCCCGCACGGCAACAGTCCAGCCCGGCAACGCGACGGCCCCGCCACGGGCGCCCGAAGGCGCTGTGGCGGGGCCGGAGGTTCGCGGACCCCCTTCCCCGGGCCGGGGGCGGGAGCGGCCCGCAGCGGGCCGTCTGCGGCCTCAGGGTGTGAGGGCCAGCTGATCGTCCGTCGACTTGTCCACCGCGGTCTTGCTGAACGCCCAGGGCAGCAACTCGCCCTTCGCCCACTTCTCGGTCTGGTCCGTGTAGTGCGCGTTGTAGGCGTGACCGGAGGCACCGGTGAGGTTGATCCACCGCGACTTGTCGAAGTTGTCGAGGTTGACGACCATCCGCATCGACGGCACCCAGGTGACGTCGTAGCCGCCCGCCGCGTTCCAGCCGGTCGCGTTGACCGCGGCCTCGCCGCCCGCGAGGTCCCACGGGCCGCGGTTGAGCATCCACTGGACGACACCCGGGCCCGCGGTGCCCAGCGTCTGGTTCTTCAGCGTCAGCCGGTGCAGCCGGCCCCAGCTCCAGGTGTTGATGTTCTTGCCCAGCTTGGCGGTCAGCTCGGAGCGCGCGTCCTTCATGGCCTCGGCGAGCAGTTCGTCACGGTTGGCCGCGCCCGGCTGGTTGCGGGTGCCCGTGGTCTTCCACCAGTCGCTGCCCGGCTCCTTGAGGAGCTTCCGTACGACCTCGTACCAGCGGTCGCCGCCGTCCGGCTGGGCCTGGTCGGCGTCGCGGGTGCCGCACTCGCGGACCAGCCGGGTGTTGCCGTCCAGGTCCTCGATCGGACCGGAGTCCCCGGCCGGGCGCACCCGCAGGCACTGCCCCTTGACCCGCAGCTCCTTGGGCATCTTCTCGCCGAAGGCGAGCATCAGGGTGTTGCGCCAGACGGCGTTGAAGTACGCGGCGGCCGACGAGTCGGCGTCCTGGGTGTAGTCCCAGCCCTCCAGGAGCTTCTGGGCCTCGCGGACGAACGGGTCCTTGATGTTGATCTTCAACAGATAGGGCGTCAGCACCTTGGCGATCTCACTGCTGTTGTCCGTCTGCAGCGTCTGCATGTCGTCCGTGGAGATCTTCCCGCCGTCCTTGATCTTTGACTCGATCAAGTCGGTGATGCGCTGGCTCCGCGCGCCGTACCCCCAGTCGTCGGTCAGCAGGTACGGGTACTTCTTCTTGTCTATGACGGCCTGGTTGGCGGTGACGATGAAGCCGCGGTCGGGGTTGTACTCCCAGGGCAGCGCCGACTGCGGGATGAACTTCGACCAGCGGTAGCGCGAGTCCCAGCCGGGCGCCGGGTAGCGGCCGTCGCCCTTGGAGCGCACCGGGATCCGGCCCGGCGCCTGGTAGCCGATGTTGCCCTTGGTGTCGGCGTAGATGAGGTTCTGGGAGGGGACCGCGAAGTCGCGGGCCGCCGCGCGGAAGTCGTCGAAGTTCCGTGCCTTGTTCAGCCCGAAGACCGCGTCCATGCTGTTGGACGGCGACAGGGCGGTCCACTTCAGGGAGACCGCGTAACCGTCGCCGCGGTCGGGGGCCACGTCATCGGCCCCGCTGCCGACCGGTGCGTTCTTGCCGACGTTCGTCAGCTCGTCGTCCCGGTCGGAGACGATCGGCCCGTTGTTGGTGCCGCGTACCGTGATCGTGCGGCTCTTGCCGCCCGCGACCTTGATGGTCTCCTCACGGCTGCGGAACGGGACCTGCTTGCCGTCGTAGAGATAGTGCGTCGCGTTGACCTTCTCCAGGTAGAGGTCGCTGACGTCGGCACCCAGGTTGGTCATCCCCCAGCTGATGTCCTGGTTGTGACCTATGACCACGCCGGGCATCCCGGAGAAGGTGTATCCCGCCGTGTCGAACGGGCACTTGCTGCTGACCTGATTGCAGTGCAGGCCCATCTGGTACCAGACGGACGGCAGCTGGGGCGCCAGATGCGGGTCGTTGGCGAGCAGCGGCTTGCCGGTGGTCGTGTACCGGCCGGAGACGACCCACGAGTTGGAGCCGATACCGCTGCCGCTGGGGCCGAGCAGCGCCGGGATCTTCTCCAGGGTCTTGGACATGGACGTGAGCTGGCTCTGCAGGCCCTGGGCCGCTCCGGTGGCCCCGCCCCCGTTCACCGTGCCAGCGGACCCCGCGTTGCCCGTGGTGCCCGTGGACGTCGCCTTGGGGTCGAACTCGTCGGTGGCCTCGTTGAGCGCGCCGCCCTGGACGATCGGCTTGTTCCGGCTGTACGGGTACGACGGGTACAGCTCTTCGATCTGCTTGGCGCTCAGCCGGCTCGACGCCAGCGCGCGGTCCACCTCGTCCTGCATGTTGCCGCGCAGGTCCCACGCCATGGCCTTGAGCCAGGCGACCGAGTCGACCGGGGTCCACTTCTCGGGCTTGTAGCCGTCGTTCTCGAAGCCCAGCGCCGCGTACTCGACCGACAGCGCCTTGCCCTCATGGTCCTTGAGGTAGGCGTTGACGCCGTCGGAGTAGGCCCGCAGATACTTCTTGGTTTCGGGCGACAGCTTGGTGTCGTACTCCTGCTGCGCCACCCGGCGCCAGCCCATGGTCCGCAGGAACGCGTCGGTCTCCACCTGGCTGGAACCGAACATCTCCGAGAGCCGACCGGCCGTCATATGACGGCGGACATCCATCTCCCAGAAGCGGTCCTGCGCCTGGACGAAGCCCTGGGCGCGGAAGAGGTCTTCGGATGAATTGCCGTAGATCTGGGGTATGCCATTTCCGTCGCGCTTGACCTGGACAGGGTCGTCGAGACCCTTGACCTGCAGCGACCCCGTGGTCTCCGGGAAAGAGGCCCGCACGGTACTGATACTCCAGTACGTGCCGAAACCGGTACCCCCCAGGAGCAGCAGCACGACTGCGATCACGATCAGGCGGAGACGTCGGCTCTTCTTCTTAGGAGGAGAGCCGGTTGTGTTGGCGGGCATCGCTGTCCTTCGAGGGGCAGGGTGATCCTGGAGTGCTGGAGCAACCATAGGCGCAGGGCTGTCGCCGCCCCTACGCGGAGTCATGGCTGACGCCGTCCACCGGCCACCCCGGCCTGCCACCGGCTCCCCGGACCGCGCCACCGGCCACCCGTACCGGGTCGCCCGGACCGGCTCAGCGGACGCGCCACCGGACTCCGGACCGGGCCTCCCGCACCTCCGCGGTCGGCCCGCGTGGAAGGCCCGCGTCAAGAACCCGTAAAATGTTAGGTAAGGCAATGAAGTTCCGGTCGGCCGGGAACCGTTCATCTCGTCCCCGAAGGTCCCGCCGCTCACGTGAGAAAGGTTCGGCCCCTGACTGTCCACCACCTCAATGAACTGCTGCTGGTCTGCTCTCTCGTCCTGCTCGTCGCGGTGGCGGCCGTAAGGATCTCCTCCCGCAGCGGGCTTCCCACCCTGCTGCTCTACCTCGGGATGGGCGTCGCCCTGGGCACGGACGGGCTCGGCGTCACCTTCGACAACGCCGAACTGACGCAGGTCATCGGCTACGCCGCGCTGGTGGTGATCCTGGCCGAGGGCGGTCTGGGCACCAAGTGGCGAGAAATCAAACCCGCGCTGCCGACCGCCGCCGCACTGTCGACCGTGGGCGTCGCGGTGAGCGTGGGGGTCACCGCCGCGGCGGCGCACTATGTGGTGGGGCTGGACTGGCGGCAGGCGCTGATCATCGGCGCGGTGGTGTCGTCCACGGACGCGGCGGCGGTCTTCTCCGTGCTGCGCAAGGTGCCGCTGCCCAAGCGGCTCACCGGTGTCCTGGAGGCCGAATCGGGCTTCAACGACGCCCCGGTGGTGATCCTTGTGGTCGCCTTCTCCAGCCAGGGCTCGATCGATCCCTGGTACCAAATGATCGGCTTGATCGCGCTGGAGCTGGCGATCGGCGCGGCGATCGGTCTCGCGATCGGCTGGCTGGGCTCGTACGGTCTGCGCCGGGTGGCCCTGCCCGCCTCGGGCCTGTACCCGATCGCGGTGATGGCCATCGCGGTCGTCGCGTACGCGGGCGGCGCGCTGGCGCACGGCTCCGGCTTCCTCGCCGTCTACCTCGCCTCGCTCGTCATGGGCAACGCGAAGCTGCCGCACTGGCCGGCGACCCGCGGTTTCGCCGAGGGGCTCGGCTGGCTCGCCCAGATCGGCATGTTCGTCCTGCTCGGACTGCTGGTGACGCCGCACGAGCTGGCCGACGACATCTTGCCGGGCGTCGTCGTCGGACTGGTGCTGACCGTGGTCGCCCGGCCCGTGTCGGTACTGGTGAGCACGGCGCCGTTCCGCGTCGCCTGGCGGGAGAAGGCCCTGCTGTCCTGGGCCGGACTGCGCGGCGCGGTGCCCATTGTGCTCGCGACCATCCCCATGGTCGGCGAGGTGCCCGACAGCCGCCGGATCTTCAACATCGTCTTCGTCCTGGTGATCATCTACACCCTGATCCAGGGGCCGACACTGCCCTGGTTCGCCACCCGGCTGCGACTCGAGGAGGCGGAGGGCACCGCGGATCTCGGCATCGAATCGGCGCCGCTGGAGCGGCTGCGCGGCCATCTGCTGTCGGTGTCGATCCCCAGGGACTCCCGGATGCACGGGGTGGAGGTCGCCGAGCTGCGGCTGCCGCCCGGGGCCGCGGTGACCCTCGTCGTCCGGGACGGCAACAGCTTCGTACCGCTACCGTCGACCGTGCTGCGGCGCGGCGACGAACTCCTGGTGGTGGCCACCGACCCGGTACGGGACGCGGCCGAGCAGCGGCTGCGGGCGGTCGGCCGGGGCGGCAAGCTGGCGGGCTGGCTGGGCACCGGTGGCGGCTGATGGCGTGGCGTAGGTCACCGTCTGCCGTACCGCAGTGGACTGGCGGGCCGGAATACTGCACTATGGAGCGTCGTTAGCACTCAACGAGTGAGAGTGCCAGGAGGAAGTACGTGCCGACCTACCAGTACCAGTGCACCGAGTGCGGCGAGGGCCTCGAGGCGGTGCAAAAGTTCACCGACGACGCGCTCACCGAATGCCCCGAGTGCCAGGGACGCCTGAAGAAGGTGTTCTCCGCGGTCGGCATCGTCTTCAAGGGCTCCGGCTTCTACCGGAACGACAGCCGTTCCTCGTCCAGCGGCTCGAGCGGCAGCTCGGCGAAGCCCGCGGCGAAGAGTGACAGCGGCTCGTCGTCGGACAAGGGCTCGTCCCCCTCGTCCTCCTCCTCGGACAGCTCCTCGGGGTCGTCTTCCTCCTCCTCGTCTTCCTCGTCGACGTCTTCTTCTTCGTCGACCACGTCATCGTCGAGCAGCACCAGCTCGGCCGCCTGACACTCACGTCACCGCGCCCCCGCCGCTCCCTCCCGGGAAGCCGCGGGGGCGCGGTGCGTGCGGGCACCGTGAGCGGCGGCTGACTAGGGTGATCGCATGGCTGAGACGAGCAGCACACAAGCGGACATAGGGGTCATCGGAGGGTCGGGGTTCTATGCCTTCCTCGACGATGTGACCGAGATCACCGTAGAGACTCCCTATGGGGCTCCGAGCGATTCGCTCTTCCTTGGCGACATCGCGGGACGGCGGGTCGCCTTCCTGCCCCGGCACGGCCGCGAGCACCATCTGCCACCGCACCGGATCAACTACCGCGCCAACCTGTGGGCCCTGCGCGCGCTCGGGGCGCGGCAGGTGTTCGGACCGTGCGCGGTGGGCGGACTGCGGCCGGAGTACGGGCCGGGGACGCTGCTGGTGCCGGACCAGCTGGTGGACCGTACCAAGGGCCGTACGCAGACCTACTTCGACGGTGAGCCGCTGCCGGACGGGCAGGTGCCGAACGTGGTGCACACGACCTTCGCCGACCCGTACTGCCCGGTGGGGCGGCAGGCCGCGGTGACGGCGGCGCGCGGACGCGGCTGGGAGCCGGTGGACGGCGGGACGATGTGCGTGGTCGAAGGGCCGCGTTTCTCCACTCGCGCGGAATCGCGCTGGCATGCCGCGCAGGGCTGGTCGGTGGTCGGGATGACCGGGCATCCGGAAGCGGTTCTCGCCCGTGAACTGGAGCTGTGCTACACGTCGTTGACGCTGGTCACCGACCTGGACGCAGGGGTGGAGACGGGTGAGGGCGTCTCGCACGCCGAGGTGATGAAGGTGTTCGGCGAGAACGTCGGGCGGCTGCGCGAGGTGCTCTTCGACGCGGTGAGCGGCCTTCCGGACAACGCCGAGCGGGACTGCCTGTGCACGCACGGGCACGACGGCTGGGACCTGGGGATCGAGCTGCCGTAGCGGCTGGACTGGCCGGGGGGTGCGCTCGTGTGGGTGGCCGAGTTGTCCACAAGGCGGCGGCCGTCCACAGGCCCCAGCGGGATCGGGCGGGGCCGGGCATGGTGAAGGGGCCCAGAAGCTCCCGGCTCCTCACGGCAGGCGGTGTTGTGCCATGTCCCATCCGTTCTCCGCGCCCCCGTCCCCCACGTCCCCGTTTCCCGCGCCCCTCTCCCCCGGCTCTTCTCCGCTGACCCGTGCCACTCCCCCGGCCCGGGCGGTGCCGCGCTTCGGTCCGGTGCGGGTGGCGCGCGACGGCAGATACCGGCTGCGGCGGTCCGCGCGGCGACGGCGGCGCTCGATGGCGGCCGGGCTGGCGCTGACGGCCGCCGCGCTCGCCGCCGCCGCACCGTCCGGTCAGGGATCCACGCGCCCGGAGTCCGCACCCGCCGCCCCGGCCGGGGGCCGCTACGAACCGCCGCGCCCCGCCATGGTGTCCGCGCCGGTCCGGATCGCCGACGCGGCGGCGGTGCGGCTGCTGCGCCCCGGCGACCGGGTGGACGTGCTGGCCACGCCCGCGCCCGACGCCGTCCGGCGCAACGGATCCGGTGCCCCGGCGCGGGTGGTCACGCGCGGTGTCCGGGTGGCCGCCGTTCCCGGCCTCCGGGACAGCGGCCCGCCGGATGACGGGGCGCTGGTGGTGCTCAGGGTTCCGCGCGCGGCCGCCGCCTCGCTCGCCGGGGCCGGGGCCACCTCACGGCTGGCGGTGACCCTGTGCCGCTCCTGACATGCGTGCCTCGCCTCCAAGCCCAGCTCGGCGCCGGTGTAGGTTGCGGAACCGTCCGCTCCAGCACCGTGGCGGCGAGAGAAAGGCAGTGGGTTGAGCACAGAGAAGGTGCCCGAGGAGAAGCAGAGCGTCCTGGAGGGCTTCAAAGCCTTCCTGATGCGCGGCAATGTGATCGACCTCGCGGTCGCGGTGGTGATCGGAGCCGCCTTCACATCCGTCGTGAACTCCATAGTGAAGGGCTTCATCAATCCCATCGTGGGTGCCTTCGGCACGAAGGACCTGGAGAAGTACCGCTCCTGCCTCGAGGCACCCTGCGAGACAAACGCGGCGGGCGAGGTGGTGCGCGGCATCCCGATCCTGTGGGGCAGCGTGCTGTCCGCCATCCTGACCTTCCTCATCACCGCGGCGGTGGTGTACTTCCTGATGGTGCTGCCGATGTCGCGCTATCTGGCGCGCAAGGCCGCCAGGGAGCAGCAGGCCGAGGAGGAGCTGGCCGAGACGGAGGCCGAGGAGATCAGCCTGCTCCGCGAGATCCGGGACGAGCTGGTGGCCCGGCGCGAAGGCGGCCCCAGCTCCTAGCCGAGCGCCTGCTCGGCATCGCGCGCCGCCTGGGCTCTCGGCGCAGTCAGGGCCCTCGGCGTGGGGCCTTCCGCCCTCAGAGGTGGTGGGGCGGCTTCTCGTCGAGGAACCGGGCCAGATCCGCGGCGCTGTCGGCGCCGTGGCCGCCGGAAGC
Source organism: Streptomyces sp. NPDC059850 (assembly GCF_042731515.1). Lineage (NCBI taxonomy): Bacteria > Bacillati > Actinomycetota > Actinomycetes > Kitasatosporales > Streptomycetaceae > Streptomyces > Streptomyces sp. NPDC059850. Next base: position 45,237 of record NZ_JBHWJI010000034.1, on the reverse strand, counting down.
CCGCTCGCCCCACCCGCGGTCCGTATCGTCCGAGGACGGCTGCGCCAGCGGATCGTCGAAGATCAGCGCGGCGGCCGGATCGCGCGGTTCAGGGGCGGGGGCGGTGCTCATGGCTCAAGCGTACGACCGCGGCAGCGGTTCGGTGTACCGGCCGAGTTCGTCGTGCCACCACAGGTCCCGGCCGGGCTTCCAGGACACCGGGCGGGAGAGACGGTGCACGACCAGCACGTTCCGGACGCCGGGGCAGCCGGTGAGCGCCCGGTCGACGACCTGCTTGAGCGGGTACTGCTCACCGCAGCGCTGTTCCCCGTCCGCGGTGATGACGATCTTGGCGTCCATCTCCCTGACCCGGTCGCGCAGTTCATGCGGGCGCAGTCCCACCGGCAGGCTGCCGCGTACGACATCGAGGCGGCCGCAGGCGAGCGTGGCGATCACGGATTCGGGCACCAGCGGCAGATGCACCGCCACCCGGTCACCCGCCCGGACCCCCAGCCGGGTGAGAGCGGCGGCGGCCCTGGCGGCCTGGTCGAGCAGTTCGGCGTGGGTCAGCTCCTCGGTGCAGTCGGGCTCGCTGATCCACCGAAGGGCCACTGGGGCGGTCTGCCGGGTGGCGGCGGCCAGCGTCGGGAGCTCCTCCGTACGGGAGGTTCGGAGCGCGGCGGTCTTCATTGAGGCGGGGACGAACGGCATAACGCACAGCCTGCTGTCACGGCATCAACGTCTGATGAACGCCCGCTATATGTGGCCGCGTTGGCCCGGCGCTCGCCCTCCCGAAGTGCCTTCGGGAGCCTTCTTTACGGGGCCGGATACGCCTCGGTGTACGACCATGGCACGAGTCGCCGTGCTACGCATAGCGTTCATGGATGCCGAGCGAACGACCAACGCCGAGCAAACGACCGACGACTTCCCGCGAGCCGGCCGGGCCGACGCACTGACGGACGTACCCGGGCTGCGCGTCGGTCATGCGCGGCGCACCGGAGACGGGTGGCTGACCGGCACCACCGTCGTGCTGGCTCCCGAGGGCGGCGCGGTCGCCGCCGTGGATGTGCGCGGCGGCGGACCGGGCACCCGGGAGACCGACGCCCTCGATCCGCGCAATCTCGTCCAGCGCGTGGACGCGGTCGTGCTGACCGGCGGCAGCGCGTTCGGGCTGGACAGCGCCTCGGGGGTGGCCGGTTGGCTGGAGGAGCGCGGCCGCGGTTTCCGGGTCGGCCCCGATCCGGCGCAGGTCGTCCCGGTCGTCCCGGCGGCCGCCCTCTTCGACCTCGGGCGGGGCGGTGACTGGCGGGCCCGGCCGGGCGCGGACCTGGGCCGGGAGGCCGCCGAGGCGGCGGCCGGAATGGAGCCGGGTGCGCCGTTCGGGCAGGGCAACGCGGGCGCGGGCACGGGCGCGGTGGCCGGTGGGCTCAAGGGCGGCACGGGTTCGGCGTCGCTGGTGCTGCCGTCGGGCATCACGGTGGCGGCGCTGGTGGTGGTCAACGCGGTCGGATCGGTTGTCGACCCGCGGACCGGCGTGCTGTACGGGCAGGGGTATGAGCCGTCCGGTGACGGCGGGCCCTACCGCCCCGGCCGGGAGGAGCACGCGGAGGCGGTGCGCCGTCTGGCCGCCGCGCGGGCCGAGTCGGAGCGGCGCCAGGCCGCGTCGGTGCGGCCTCCGCTGAACACCACCCTGGCCGTGGTCGCCACCGACGCCGCGCTCACCCGGGCCCAGGCGCACAAGCTCGCGGGCACGGCGCACGACGGTCTGGCCCGGTCGATCCGGCCGGTGCATCTGATGTCCGACGGCGACACGGTCTTCGCCCTGGCCACCGGTGATCGCCCGCTGGTGCCGGAGGAGAGCGGGAGCGGTGCGGAAGATCCGGCGTTCGGGGTGCACCGGGAGAGCGGGGCGCTGAACGAGGTGCTGGCAGCGGGGGCGGACGCGCTGACCCGGGCCGTGGTCAAGGCGGTGCTGGCGGCGGAGGGCGTGGACGGCCCGGGCGGGGTCTTCCCCGCGTACCGGGATCTGTACGGCGGACCGTTCTGACCGGACGGCTCCGAGTGGGGCCGAGAGGGACCAACAGGGCTGAGAGGGAGGGGATGCGCCATGGATGCCGATCTGCTGGACGCCGATCTGCTGGTTGTCGGCGGCGGTCCTGCGGGCTGTGCGGCCGCCGTGATGGCGGCGAGCCTCGGGATGCGGTCCGTCCTCGTCGAGTCGGGCGATGTGCTGTGCGGTGCGCTGCGGCGCATCCCGGTGGTGGCAAACGTGCTGGGCTTCACCACCGGCCCCGGGCTGGCGGCGGCGATCGAGGCCGATGTGGAGAGGTGTGGCCTTTGCCGGGTCGACCTCGGGCGGCGTGCCACGCGCATCGACGCGTTCGAGGACCGCGTGGACGTGAGGGTCGAGGGTCCTGAGGGAACCATGGCCGCCGGTGTGCGGCTGACGGCGCCCTATGCCGTTGTCGCCACCGGAGTCGGGCCGCTGGCGCCCGCGGCCGCCGAGTGGCTCGCGGGGGCGGAGGGCCGTGCCCTGCGCCCGCTGTGGGAGGCGGACGCCGAGGCGATCACCGGCCGCACGGTGCTGGTCCTGGGCGCGGACCGTCCACTGGGCACCCTCGTCCGCGCCCACCCGGGGCTGCGGACCCGGTTCCTGGTCGCCCATCCGCCCGAGGACACCTACAAGACCGAGGAGATCGGGCAGGACGCCCGGGTGGAGCTGGTGGCCGTACGGCGGCTGGAGTTGGGGCCGCCGTCGGCGCCGCCGCGAGCCGAGGCGCTGACCGTCGCGGGCGAGCGGCGTGCTCTCACGGCCGACCTGGTGTTCCTGAATCTGGCCAGCGCCCCGGCGCCGCCCGGCGGGTCCCTCGTCTCGGGCGGGTCCGGTTACTGCCCGCCCGGGCGCCAGCACCCGAGGATCCGTACCGCAGGTGATCTGCGCTCCGCCCGCTTCCAGCGCATCGCGACCGCGATGGGCTCGGGCAGCGAGGCCGCGCTCAGCGCCTACTACGCTGCGCGCGGCCTCGCCACGGATGAGTCAGGGGGCGGTTGAGATGGGGTCAGACCGCGACCGCCACCTTCTCCTCGTCCCCGGCGGCGCCCTTCGCGGAGGCGTCACCACCGGCCGGGGCCGTGGCACCGGCCTCCGTCTTCTTCCGCAGCCCCTTGAGGAAGACCACCAGTCCGGCCGACACCACGGTGCCCGCCAGGATGGACAGCAGGTAGAGGAACGGCTGCCCGATCAGCGGGACCACGAAGATGCCGCCGTGCGGGGCGCGCAGCGTGCAGCCGAAGGCCATCGACATCGCACCGGTGATCGCGCCGCCCACCATCGAGGAGGGGATCACCCGCAGCGGGTCCGCCGCCGCGAACGGAATGGCGCCCTCGCTGATGAAGGAGGCGCCCAGCACCCAGGCGGCCTTGCCGTTCTCCCGCTCGGTCTTGGTGAACAGCTTCCCGCGCACGGTGGTGGCCAGCGCCATCGCCAGCGGCGGGACCATACCGGCGGCCATCACCGCGGCCATGATCTTGAGGCTGCCGTCGCTCGGGTTGGACACCGCGATGCCGCCGGTCGCGAACGCGTACGCGACCTTGTTGACCGGACCGCCGAGGTCGAAGCACATCATCAGGCCGAGGATCACGCCGAGGCCGATGGCGTTGGCGCCGGAGAGCCCGTTGAGCCAGTCGGTCATCGCCTCCTGGGCGGAGGCGATGGGCTTGCCGATCACCACGAACATCAGGAAGCCGACGATCGCCGAGGAGACGAGCGGGATCACCACGACCGGCATGATGCCGCGCATCGCCGCCGGGACCTTGAACCGCTGGATGCCCATCACGACCGCGCCCGCGATCAGGCCCGCGGCCAGACCGCCGAGGAAGCCCGCCTTGATCGTGGTCGCGATGAAGCCGCCGACGAAGCCGGGCACGAGCCCGGGCCGGTCGGCCATGCCGTAGGCGATGTACCCGGCCAGGACCGGCACCAGGAAGGTGAAGGCCGCGCTGCCGATCTGGAAGAGCAGCGCCGCCCAGCTGGCGCTCTCGGTCCACGTGAAGTGGTCCGCGACCGACTTGGCGCTGGCGATCTCGTAACCGCCGATCGCGAAGGCGAGCGCGATGAGCAGACCGCCCGCGGCGACGAACGGGACCATGTAGCTGACGCCCGTCATCAGCCACTTGCGCAGCCGGGTGCCGAAGCCGTCGCCGCCCGCGTCCATCGGGGCGGAGCCCTCCGAGGCGTCATCGGCCGCGCCCGCCGGTGCGCTGGTCTCGCCGCGCGCCGCCTTGTCGCGCGCCTCGGCCACCAGCTCGGCCGGGCGGTTGATGCCCGCCTTGACCCCGACGTCCACCGTGGGCTTCCCGGCGAACCGCTCCTTGTCCCGGACCTCCACGTCATGCGCGAAGATCACCGCGTCGGCGGCGGCGATGGTGGCGGCGGGAAGCTTCTCGAACCCGGCCGAGCCCTGGGTCTCCACCACCAGCTCGACACCGGCCTCACGGGCCGCGTTCTCCAGCGACTCGGCGGCCATGTAGGTGTGCGCGATACCGGTGGGACACGAGGTGACGGCGACGATCCGGAAGGGCGCCGTCGGCTCCGTCGGCTCCGCCGGGGCGCTCGCCGCGTCCTTCGGCTCCTCGGCCACGGGCTCCTCCGCCGCGCTGTCCGTGGCGCTGTCCGTGGCGCTGTCCGCCTCGGCGGACGGCTCCTCGTCACCGCGGACCAGGGCGGCCGCCCGGGCCGGGTCGTCGGCGGCCCGCAGGGCGCCGGTGAACTCGGCGTTCATCAGAGACCGGGCGAGGCTGGACAGAATCGTCAGGTGATCGCTGTCCGCGCCCGCGGGGGCCGCGATCAGGAAGATCAGGTCGGCCGGTCCGTCCGGCGCGCCGAAGTCGATCCGGGCCGCGCTCCGCCCGAAGGCCAGCGTCGGCTCGGTGACGTGCTCGCTGCGGCAGTGGGGTATGCCGATGCCGCCGTCCAGGCCGGTCGGCATCTGCTCCTCGCGGGCCGCCACGTCGGCGAGGAAGCCGTCGAGGTCGGTGACCCGGCCGGCCGCGACCATGCGCTCGGCCAGCGACCGGGCGGCGGCTTCCTTGGTGTCGGCGGACAGGTCAAGGTCGACCAGATCCGCGGTGATCAGCTCACTCATCTCGCGGCTCCCTTGGGTGCGATGCCGCCCTGGGACAGGCGGGCGGAGGGGGTGGGGACTAGGGGGTGGGAGTGGGTCGGGCCGGTCACGCGGGCTCCTTGAGCACGCGATCCAGCGGGACGTCCGAGGTCGTGGTGACGGCGGACGGGTTCAGGTCGGCCGGGGTCGGCATCACGCTGCCCGGCAGTTGTACGGCGGCCGCGCCGTGGGCCACGGCCGAGGCGAGCGCCGCGGCTCCGGTGCCGCCCGCGGCGAGGAATCCGGCGAGCGAGGCATCGCCCGCACCGACATTACTGCGGACGGCCGCGACCGTGGCCGTGCCGAAGTACGTACCGGTCCCGTCGACCAGCAGCTGACCGTCGGCGCCGAGGCTGGCCAGGACGGCGCGGGCACCCAGCTCGCGCAGCTCCTCGGCGGCCTTGACCGCCTCGCCCACGGTGGAGATCGGGCGGCCGACGGCCTGGGCCAGTTCCTCGGCGTTGGGCTTCACCACATCGGGGCGCTCGCGCAGGGCCGCGGTCAGGGAGGGGCCGGAGGTGTCCAGGGCGATCTTGGCCCCCGCGCGGTGGGCCCGGGCGACCAGCTCGGCGTACCACTCGGGGGCGAGCCCGCGCGGGAGGCTGCCGCAGCAGGCGATCCAGTCGGCGTCGGCGACCCGGCTGCGCACCGCCTCCAGCAGCGCCTCGGCCTCGGTGTCGCTCAGCTCGGGCCCGCTCGCGTTGAGCTTGGTGAGGGTGCCGTCCGGCTCGGCGACGGAGATGTTGACCCGGGTCGAACCGCGCACCGGCACGCCCGCCGCCTCGATGCCCAGCTCTTCGAGGAGCCGGGCCAGCAGCGCGCCCTCGGGGCCGCCGAGCGGCAGCGCCGCCACGGTGCGGTGCCCGGCGGCGGCCACGGCGCGCGAGACGTTGACGCCCTTGCCGCCGGGGTCGACCCGGTCGGTGGTGGCCCGCAGCACGGCGCCGCGCTCCAGCGCCGGAATCTCGTACGTACGGTCCAGGCTGGGATTGGGGGTGACGGTGAGGATCATGCGCGTGCTACTTCCGTGCCCTGCTTTTCGATGGCGAGGGCGTCCTGTGGGCTGAGGCCGGTGTCGGTGATGAGCAGGTCGACGTGGTCGAGACCGCCGAAGCGGGCGAAGTGCTCCTGGCCGAACTTGCCGGAGTCGGCCAGCAGCACGACCCGGCGGGCGGCGCTGATCATGGCTTGCTTGACGGCGGCCTCCGCGAGGTCGGGGGTGGTCAGCCCGCTCTCCGGTGAGAAGCCGTTGGTGGCGAGGAAGACGACATCGGCCCTGACCTCGCCGTAGCCGCGCAGCGCCCAGGCGTCGACGGCGGCCCGGGTGCGGTGGCGGACGCGGCCGCCGACCAGGTGCAGGGCGATGCCGGGGTGGTCGGCGAGGCGGGCGGCGATCGGCAGCGCGTGGGTGACGACGGTGAGCCCGGCTTCCAGCGGGATGGCGGCGGCGAACCGGGCCGCCGTCGACCCGGCGTCGATGATCACGCTGCCGTCGGCGGGGAGTTCGGCGAGGGCGGCGCGCGCGATGCGGTCCTTCTCATCGGCGGCGGTGCCCTCGCGCTCGGCGAGGTCGGGCTCGAAGTCGAGACGTCCGGCCGGGATCGCACCCCCGTGCACGCGGCGCACCAGACCCGCCCGGTCGAGGGCCCGCAGATCGCGCCGCACGGTCTCGGCGGTGACCTGGAACTCCTCGGCGAGGGACAGGACATCCACCCGTCCGCTGTCGCGGGCGAGCCGGAGGATCTCCTGCTGACGCTCCGGTGCGTACATGTGGGTTTACGTCCCTTCCATGCCCGAACCTGTGATTTCGCGGCCAGATTACGTCGCCGCTTCCGGAAAGTAAACAGACTCGGGCACGAAGCAAACTCGACCGGGCAGACTCTGATCATCTTCACGGCAGACTCGGGTCATCTTCGAAAGCACCGCCCGGCCTGACCTCGACTTCAATGCGAAGTCCGAATGCCGCCAGACACCCCCGCCCCGCCCCGGCAGGATCAGTCATGCCCGAGGGAATCACAGCACATCCGGATCTCCCTCGCTCTCCTCACATTCTTCGTATGCATCGCATCTGGGAGCACACATGACACTCGACGGCAAGGCGGCCCTGGTCACCGGCGGCAGCCGCGGCATCGGTGAGGCCATCGCCCACCGGCTCGCCGAGGACGGCGCGGATGTCGCCCTGACCTACCATCACCAGGCCGACCGCGCGGCGAACATCGTCGAACAGATCAAGGCACTGGGCCGCCGGGCCCTGGCGATACAGGCCGACAGCGCGGACCCGGAGGCGGTGCGGGCGGCCGTGGCCGGGGCCGCCGACGAGTTCGGGCGCCTGGACATCGTCGTCAACAACGCGGGCGCGGGAGCCCTCGGACCGGTCACCGAGCTGTCGCTGGAGGACGTCGACCGCGTCCTGGACGTCAACGTCCGGGCACCGTTCCTGACCGCCCAGGCGGCGGTCGAGCGGCTGACCGACGGCGGGCGGATCATCAACATCGGCAGCTGCATGGCCGAGCGCGTCGCCTTCCCCGGCGGCAGCCTCTACGCGACCAGCAAGACCGCGCTGACCGGCCTGACCAAGGCGCTCGCCCGTGAGCTGGGCCCGCGCGGAATCACCGTCAACCTGATCCACCCCGGCCCGATCGACACCGACATGAACCCCGCCGACGGCGAAAGCGCCCCCATGCAGAGCGGCTTCACCGCGCTCGGCCGCTACGGACTGCCGTCGGAGGTGGCCGCGACCGTCTCCCACCTCGCGGGCGACAGCGGCCGCTACATCAGCGGGGCGTCGATCGCCGTCGACGGCGGCTTCGCCGCCTGACCGAAACCCGGAAAGGAAAGGAAAGGAAAGGAAGAGCCCCGGCGCTCGGGGGAGTGCGCCGGGGCTCGGTCTATGGGGTCTGTGGCGGACAGTCGGTCCATGCGGCGGCGCGGCGGGCTCAGGCCGCGGCGTCGAAGCCGGTCTGGCGGGCCATCTTCTTCAGTTCCAGCAGGGCGTGCTTCTCGATCTGGCGGATGCGCTCACGCGTGAGCCCGTGCTGCTTGCCGACCTCGGTGAGCGTGCGCTCCCGCCCGTCGTCGATGCCGTACCGCGCCTTGATGATGGAGGCGGTCCGGTCGTCGAGGCGGCCGATGAGGTCCTCCAGCTCCTCACTGCGCAGCAGCGTCATCACCGACTGCTCGGGCGAGACGGCCGACGTGTCCTCCAGCAGGTCGCCGAACTGGGTCTCGCCCTCGTCGTCCACCGACATGTTGAGGCTCACCGGGTCGCGCGCCCAGTCGAGCACGTCCGAGACCCGCTCCGGTGTGGAGCCCAGCTCCTCGGCGATCTCCGCGTGCTCCGGCTCGCGGCCGTGCTCACGGTTGAACTCACGCTGCACCCGGCGGATCCGGCCCAGCTCCTCGACCAGGTGGACGGGCAGCCGGATCGTACGGGACTGGTCCGCGATCGAGCGCGTGATGGCCTGGCGGATCCACCACGTGGCATACGTCGAGAACTTGAAACCCTTGGTGTAGTCGAACTTCTCCACGGCGCGCACCAAGCCCGCGTTGCCCTCCTGGATCAGGTCGAGCAAGGGCAGACCACTGCGCGGATAACGGCGCGCCACGGCCACGACCAGGCGCAGGTTGGAGCGGATGAAGACATCCTTGGCGCGGGCGCCCTCGGCGGCTATGGCCTCTAGCTCCTCTCGGCTCGCACCCGCGGCTCCGGTGTCCTCGGCCTCTCCGTCCAAGATCTGCTGGGCATACACACCCGCCTCGACAGCCTGGGACAGCTCGACCTCCTTCGCCGCGTCCAGCAACGGGGTGCGAGCGATCTCGTCGAGATACATGCCGACCAGGTCGCGATCGGCGATCTCCCCGCCTGTGGCGCGAACACTGTTGGCCCCATCAGCCCCACCTGTGGTGGCCTGATTGCGGGCGACGGCACGGGTTGCCATGCGTGCTCCCTTACAGATGGATCGGGCGCGGACTATGAACGGACCTTCCCTGGGCGGGTGCCCCGTCCGATGGAAACAACGACTGGAATCCGGACAGAATTCCCAAGCCGCGCCCACCTTTTTACGATCATGCAGTACCCTGTGCCGCCACAGGGGGTTCAGCGTGACGCCGCAGCGTCGAGAAAGCGCAGGCCAGGGGCACCCCTTGCCGCCGGGACCGCCCGCCTTCCCCACGCCTTCCCGCCTCACTCTCACTCCACAAGACGGATCCCACGGCCTTCTGGTTGCCCGGTCCGGGCTTGCCGGAGACCCGGCGCGGGTGTGCGCTGGAGGGGAGGAGGTTCTGCCATGAACAGTTCCGTCTCGGCCCCCGAGCGCAGGCGCCACCGGCCGCGTCCCCCCGCCACCCCGCTCCACGCCTCCGCCTCCTGGGTGGTCCCCGTCGTACTGGGCGTCCTCAGCGGCGGCTACGCGATGTTCATCGACCACAACCAGGGCTCGACCCTGCCCTCCGCCGCGCTCCTCGGCCTGGTGGCGGCGGTCGTCGTCGGCGTGGCCTGCTATGCGGCCGGGCGGATCCAGGGGCGGGTACTGCCGGAGGTCCGGGCGGGGCTGTACGGAACGCTCCTCGGCTGCGTGATCGGCTTCCTCTACTGCCTGAGCGGTGCGGCGGTGGGGCGGGCGTCCGGCGTCGGCCTGGGGGTGGCGCTGGCGATGGCTGCGGTCACGTTCTACGTCATCCACGCCCGGTCGGACTGAACAGCCCGACGGAACAGTCCGACGGAACAGTCAGGCTAAGCGGCACAGCCTGAGCAGCAGCCACGCCTCAGCCGAACTGCACCGACCGCTTCGCCAGCCCCATCCAGAAGCCGTCGATCACACTCCGCTGGCTGCCCAGCTCCGCCTCCGCCGCGCCCAGCGTGACGAACAGCGGGGCGAAGTGCTCGGTGCGCGGGTGGGCGAGGGCGCCGCTCGGCGAGGCGTGCTCGAAGTCGAGCAGGGCGTCGACGTCCTGCCCGGCGAGCGCCCGCTGCCCCCAGTCGTCGAACTCGGTCGACCAGTCGGGCGGGGTCGGCCCGGTGTGCCGCAGCGCCGCCAGGTTGTGGGTGAAGAAGCCGCTGCCGACGATCAGCACGCCCTCGTCGCGCAGTGGGGCGAGCTTGCGGCCGATGTCCATCAGCTTCCGCGGGTCCAGGGTCGGCATCGAGACCTGTAGGACGGGAATGTCGGCGTCCGGGTACATCTCGGCGAGCGGGACGTAGGCGCCGTGGTCGAGACCCCGGTCGGGGATGTCCTGGACGGGCGTGCCCGCCGCGCGCAGCGTCTTGCGGACGCGCTCGGCCAGCTCGGGGGCGCCGGGCGCGGCGTAGCGAACCCGGTAGTAGTGCTCGGGGAAGCCCCAGAAGTCGTAGACCAGCGGAATCGTCGTGGTGGCCCCGATGGCGAGGGGGGCTTCCTCCCAGTGCGCGGAGATCATCAGAATGGCTGTGGGACGGGACAGTTCCGCCGCCCAGGCGGCGAGCTGTCCGGGCCAGACCGGGTCATCGGCGAGCGGCGGAGCACCATGGCTGAGATAGAGGGCGGGCATACGCGACACGGCGACGGCTCCTCGACCAGACGAACGACCAGACGAACGCAGTAAAGCTTGAAGTCTCAAGCAGTAGCTGAGATGACGGTACCGCACACTTGTTTAAATTTCAAGAAGTAGACTTACTATGAACGATGTGGACGCCATGAACTCCCCCGCAGACGCAGACGCAGGCAAAGACGCCGACGAGCCGCGCTGGCTGAACGATGACGAGCAGCGCACCTGGCTGGCCTACATCCAGGCCAGCATGTTGCTGGAAGACCATCTCGACCGTCAGCTGCAGCGCGACGCGGGCATGCCGCACGTCTACTACAGCCTGCTGGTGAAGCTCTCCTGGGCACCCCGCCACCGGATGCGGATGACCGAACTGGCCGAGGCCGCCAAGATCACCCGTTCCCGCCTCTCCCACGCCATCACCCGCATGGAGAAGGACGGCTGGGTACGGCGCGAGGACTGCTCCTCCGACAAGCGCGGACAGAACGCGGTGCTCACCGAGAAGGGGTTCGGCGTCCTCAAGGAAACCGCCCCCGGCCATGTCGACGCCGTCCGCTCGGCGATCTTCGACCGGCTCACCACGGAGCAGATCGCCCAGTTCGGCGACGCCTGCCGGATCATCGCCGACGGACTCCAACCCGAGGGCGCCGACCTCCCCTGGCTGCGCTGAGCCAAAAGGGCTGAGCCAAACAACAGGGAGGGCCCCGCTCCACCGGGCAACACCGGGGAGCGGGGCCGTCTCATCCGCAGGGGCCGTCATCCGTACGGGCCATCAGTGCGCCATGACCGGAACGGCGTCCTCCACCGCCTCGTCGCCCGAACCGGCGACCGCGCCGCCGCCGTCCTGCCTCCCGGCGCTGATCAGCGTGGTGGCGATCGCCGCCGCCAGCAGCAGGATGCCCACCGCCCAGGCGATGGCCGCGGTGTAGCCGTGCACCATCGACTGCAGCTGCAGCAGCTTCGCCGAAGAGGCCGAAGAGGCCGTGGCCGCGTGGCCCGTGGCGTACGCCGTGGTGGCGCTGGCGGCGATGGTGTTGAGAAGCGCGGTGCCGATCGCGCCGCCCACCTGCTGCGAGGTGTTGACCATCGCGGAGGCGACGCCCGCGTCGCGCGGCTCGACACCATGGGTGGCCAGGCTCATCGCGGGCATGAAGGCCGTACCCATGCCGAGGCCGAGCAGCAGGATCGCGGGCAGGATCACCGCCGGGTACGAGGTGTCCAGGTCGATCTGGGTCAGCAGCAGCATGCCGGACGCGGCGACCAGGAAGCCCGGCCCCATCAGCAGCCTCGGCGGAACCCTGGTCATCAGCCGGGCGCCGATCTGCGTCGAGCCGGTGATCATGCCCGCGACCATCGGCAGGAAGGCGAGACCGGTCTCGACCGGGCTGTACCCCTTGACGATCTGCATGTAGTAGGTGAGGAAGAGGAACAGCCCGAACATGCCGATGACGGCGAGTCCGAGCGAGGCGTAGACCCCGCCCCGGTTGCGGTCGGTGATGACACGCAGCGGCAGCAGCGGCGCCTTCACCCGGGACTCGACGATCACGAAGGCGGTCAGCAGCACGGCGGCCGCGACGTACAGGGCGATGGTCGGCCGCGCGCTCCAGCCGTCGGACTCGGCGCGAGTGAAGGCGTAGACCAGTGCGACCAAGCCCGAAGTGGCCAGCAGCACACCGGGGATGTCCAGCTTGGAGGGGTTACGGCTTTCGCTGGGCTCGCGGATCACCGCGATCGCACCGGCTGCGGCGACGGCGGCGAACGGGATGTTGACGAAGAACGTCCAGCGCCAGTCCAGGTATTCGGTGAGGACGCCGCCGAGGATCAGGCCCACGGCACCGCCGCCGCCCGCGATGGCGCCGAAGACGCCGAACGCCTTGGCCCGCTCCTTGGCGTCGGTGAACATCACGGCGAGCAGCGAGAGCGCGGAGGGCGCGAGCAGCGCGCCGAACACGCCTTGCAGTGCGCGGGCGCCGAGCAGCATGCCGCTGCTCACCGCGGCGCCGCCGAGCGCCGAGGCCGCGGCGAAGCCGACCAGCCCGACGATGAAGGTCTGCTTACGGCCCCACAGGTCCGCGACCCGGCCGCCGAACAGCAGCAGGCCGCCGAAGGCGAGGGCGTACGCGGTGATGACCCACTGCTTGTTGCCGTCGGAGATGTTCAGGTCGGCCTGGGCCGAGGGCAGCGCGATGTTCACGATGGTCGCGTCGAGGACGACCATCAGCTGGGCGAGGGCGATGAATATCAGCGCGTTCCATCGCCGGGGATCGGCATATGACGTCTTATGTGGGGCCGTTTCAGGCATGGATGGGCCTACCTAGCGGTGCGGAGAGTGAGAAAAATGGGACGAGTTGTCACCCGGTTCGCACCGGGTGGAGTCATTGAGTGAGAGCTGACGCCGCGCGACGTCGCACAAGGACGTCACACGAAGGTGAAGACCGGTGGACGCGCGAAAAATAAGCGGTGTGCGGTGAGCGGCCGGGTGCGGGCTACGTCACGGCCGGTGCTGCAGATCCTCCAAGGTGACGGCGGAGCCGGGAAGTTCGGAGCGTGCCGGAGCCGACAGCCCGTCCAGAAAGAGCTGTAGGTGCCGGTGGACGAAGGCGTCGAAGTCCACGCAGCCGCTGCCGGGCAGCGGCCGGGTGAGCTGGGTGAGGGCGACCATCAGATCGCCGACGTCGATGTCGGCGCGCAGCTGGCCGGTCGCCCGGGCGGCCACCATCAGGGCGTCGATACCGGCGTCCAGACGGTCATGGGCGGCGATGTGGTCAGGGTGATCCTTGTCGATGCCGTCGGAGAACAGAGGGCACAGCGCGCCGATCCGCTCATCCGCCGCCGCGTGGACGAAGCGCCGCAGCGCCAGGAAGGCGTCGACCTCCTCGACCAGGGCCGATTCGGCTTGTTCGGCGACGCGGGACATCACCGACAGGGTCACGTGGTGGATCAGTTCACGGCGGTCCGCGAAGTGGCGGTAGAGGGTGGCGTTGCCGACCCCCGCCCGCCGGGCGATCTCGTCGAGCGGGACCTCGGCCCCGTGCTCGACGAGCACTTCGCGCGCGGCCCCGACGATCCGTTCCCGGTTGCGCAGGGCGTCGGCACGCAGCCGGGGCGGTGCGTGCCGTGCGCGATCCGCGGCGCGTGCGGCGGTGACTCCGGCCATGACAGCTTCCCCTTCCGTGTCCGATCGTCCTGGCATCAGAGCATCCGACGATGCTCGGTTCGAGGTTCAAGATTTCCGGGGAGACAGTCCCCGTTTGTGCGATCACCGGTTTAAACGGGGAACCACTCCCCGGAATTTCCCCGTCCATGAGTGACCTGCATCACACCTGATCCGCGCGCATTTCGCCCGCCCGGCCCAGCCGATTCGCCGGAACGGACGCACCCCACGGGCGCCCCCGCGCGCACCGGCACACCGTGAACGGCAATGAAGCAGACCCGCGAGGCCCTCCGCCCTCGAATACGCAGGCTCCGCCGAGGCAGCGCGTTCACCATCGCCACCGTGCTCACGGTCGCGGTGGTCGCCCCGGCGGCGATGCCACGTCCGGGAAAACCGGCGGCCGCCAAGCGGGCCCCGGCTCCCGTGACCACCGCGCGGGCCGGATCGCTGGAACCGTGCTCCCTCGCCCCCGGTCCCGGGCTGCAGATGTCCGAGGGCATCCCCACCAGCCACGGCTACAGCCGCAGTACGGGGACGGTCAACGCCCTCAACCTGATGATCGACTTCCCGGATGTGCGCGGCAAGGGCACGGCCCGCGAGCGCTTCGAGGAGTTCTTCCCGCAGACCTCACGGTGGTTCGCCCGCAGCTCCTACGGACGGCTCGACTACCGGCCCGCGATGCCGGTCGGCCACTGGCTGCGGATGCCGCACTCGTTCCGCTCGTACGGCATAAAGCGCGGCAGCCCCTTCGAGCCCGGCTACCGCAAACTGGTCGCGGACATAGCGAGAACGGCCGACCCGAAGGTGGACTTCCGCCGCTACGACCTGGTGAACGTCCTGGTCACGCCCAACGCCGGGCCGCCCGCCGCGCATGCGGTGCTCTCCGTGACGTACGCCGACAACCAGCGCGCCCCGACCGCGGACGGGGTTCCGCTGGCCAATGTCTCCTTTGTCTACAGCCGTCAGGACGACGGTTCCGGTTCGCTCCGGAAGACCGGCTTCCGGGTCCTCCCCCACGAGAACGGCCATGTCTTCGGCCTGCCCGACCTCTACACCCGTGGCGGCGGCGACAACGTCGGCCACTGGGATGTGATGTCCGAGGACTGGGGCGCCGGGAACGACCTGCTGGCCTGGCACAAGTGGAAGCTCGGCTGGCTCGGCGCCCGCCAGGTCGGCTGCGCCGCCCGCCCCGGCACCACGGTGCACGCGCTGTCGCCGCTGCACCGCCCGGAGGGCACCAAGCTCGTCTTCGTGCCGGTCTCGGACTCCGCCGGATACGCCCTGGAGGCGCGCGCCGAGGGCGGCAACGACGAGGCGGTGTGCAAGCCCGGCGTCCTGGTGACCTGGGTGGACACCCGTATCGACTCGGGCGGCGGCCCGGTCACCGTCATGGACAGCTCCCCGGGCGGCCACGGCTGCACCCAGGAGCGCAACGTCCACCCCGGGCTCAGCGACGCGGCCTTCGGCCCCGGCGAGACGTACCAGGGCGACGCGGACGGCGTGCGCGTCCGCGTCCGGGTCACCGGCCGGGACGCGGACGGCTCCTACCGCGTCGAGGTCACGCGCCGCGCCAGTGCCGGCGCCCGAGGCTGACCAGCAGCAGCTGCTTACGGGCGGTGTCGGCGATCCGCTCGCGCTCCTCCTCGTCCCCCTGCGCCTCCATGAACGCGGTCGCCGTCGTCACCATCCGGTCGACGTACAGCTCGGCCAGCATCCGGACGTCCTCCGGCGGCCAGCCCGCCGGGGTGAGCCGGGGCGCGAAGGCCGTGGCGACCTCGTCGGTCAACCGCCCCAGCTCGGCGGCGATCGCCTCCCGCACCGGCCGCACCCCGCCGTGCCGTTCGCGCGCGATGAAGCGGATGTGGGTGGGGTGGCGGCGCACATGCTCGGCGACCGCCTCCACCACGGCGTCGATCCGCTCCTCGTCCCCGTCCCGCTCGCTGAGGATCGCGCGGATCATGCCCTGCAGGCTGCCCAGGGACTCCTCGACCAGCGCCACGCCCAGATCGGCCATGTCCCGGAAGTGCCGGTAGAAGGCGGCCGGGGCCATGCCCACCACCCGGGTCAGCTCCCGCAGCCCCAGGCTGCTGAGGCTCTGGTCCTCCAGCAGCCCCAGCGCCGCGTCGAGCAGCGCGCGGCGCGATTTGCGCTTACGGGCCTCACGGATCCCGCATGTGTGACTCATATCATTCCAGTAAACAGGTGTTCGCCGACCTTGGCCAGCCGTACGCGGGGGTAGCCTAGATGTCAGTGAACAGTTGTGAATCCAATTGTTCACTTAATGAGTATCCGCACCCCGGATCCACCACCATGAGAGAGGCTCACATGCTCTTCATCGTCGCGGCTCTCGCCCTGATGGGGGTTCTGCTGGGCGCGGCGGCACATACCCCGCTCCCGGTCTTCCTCGCCGCTTCCGGCGTCATCGGCGCATGGCTGCTCATCTTCTTCATCCGTGAACGCACCGGGCACAAGGAGAGCTGACCCATGGCACTCACCGCACCCACCCGCACCTCGCCCCTCCGCGCGCGCCAGGACGCCGACGGCATGGCCGTCGCCTCCTTCGTGCTCGGCCTCATCGGCACCCTCCTCTTCAACGCGGTCTTCGGGCCCTGCGCCATCGTCCTCGGAGCGCTCGCGATCGCCCGCGGCACGAAGCGGCGGGGCCGGGCGCTGCTCGGCATCGCGCTCGGCATCGCGGACGTGATCCTGCTGGTCGTCCTGATGACACTGGACCACTCGGTCTTCTGGCAGTTCGGCAGCTGAGCTGAAGCTCCCGGCGGCCCTTCCACTCAGTGGAAGGGCCGTTGCCGGTGCGTGACCCCCGTCACCACGCTGCTGTGCATGACCGCATTCGCACGGAACCAGTGGTACGTCGCCGCCTACGGCCGGGAAATCGGCCGCGAGCTACTGGGGCGCACCATCCTGAACGAGCCCATCGCCTTCTACCGCACCGAGCCGGACGGCACCGCATCGCAAGGCACCGTCGTCGCGCTCGCCGACCGCTGTGTGCACCGCCGCTACCCGCTCTCGGCCAGCCGACTCGACGGCGACAAGGTCGTCTGCGGCTACCACGGCTTCACCTACGACACCTCCGGCACCTGTGTGTTCGTGCCCGGCCAGAAGCGCGTCCCGCGCACCGCCCGGGTCGCCTCGTACCCCGTCGTCGAGCAGGACTCGCTGGTCTGGGTGTGGATCGGCGATCCGGCGCTCGCCGATCCGGCCGCGATCCCGCGCGCCCCCTGGCTCGCCGATCCGCGCTGGACGACGGTCGGCGGCATGGAGCCGATCGACGCGGGCTACGGGCTGCTCGTGGACAACCTGATGGACCTCTCCCACGAGACGTATCTGCACGGCGGCTACATCGGCACCCCCGAGGTCGCCGAGACCCCCATCACCACCGAGGTCGACGAGGGCGCGGGCATCGTGCGGGTCAGCCGCCACATGGACGACGCCGCCTGTCCTCCCTTCTACGCACGCTCCACCGGCATCGAGGGCCGCATCACCCGCTGGCAGGACATCGAGTACCACGCGCCCTGTCTGTATCTGCTGCACAGCCGCATCGCCCCGGTCGGGGTGCTGCCGGAAGCGGACGGCTCCGATCCGAACGCCTTCCATGTGGAGATCACATACGCCATCACGCCCTCCACGGACCAGCACGTCTATGACTTCTGGGCCGTCTCCCGGGACTTCGCCCAGGACGACGACGAAGTCACCACCTTCCTCCACGACTTCAACCGCACCGTGGTGATGCAGGACGTAGACGCGCTGAACCTGCTCCAGAAGGCGCTGGACACCGAGCGCGAGGGCTATCAGGAGCTGAGCATCAACATCGACACCGGCGGCCTGGCCGCGCGCCGCATCCTCGCCCGCCTCGCCGCCGAGGGCGAGCGGCCTCAGGGTGAACGGAACGCCTCGTCCCCGGCGATGACCGCCCCATGAACACCGCCGAGGTCTACCGCATCGACTGGCTGCCCGGCACCGATGTGCTCCACGGCGTCTGCCACTGCGGTGCCGAGCGCTCCGCCGAGGACCCGGTCGAGCTGTGGCAGTGGATGCTCGCGCACCCCGACGGACACACCCTCGCTCCCCCGCAGCAGAAAGGCCCCACCGCGTGAGCAGCGCCACCTCCAGCGAAACCCAGGAGTACGACGACACCCTGCTGGTGGCCGCCAGAGCCGACGCGGCCACCGACGTGGTGACGCTCACACTCCGTCATCCGGCCGGGCGCGAACTGCCCGGCTGGGAGCCCGGCGCCCATGTCGACCTCGTCCTCGGCGACGGGCTGATCCGCCAGTACTCGCTGTGCGGGGACCCGGCGGACCGTACGGCCTGGCGGATCGCGGTGCTGCGCGCGCCCGATGGACGCGGCGGTTCCGCCCGGGTCCACGACGCGCTCACCGAGGGCGCGGCGGTGCGGGTGCGCGGGCCGCGCAACCACTTCGCGCTGCGCCCGGCCGCCCGTTACCTGTTCATCGCGGGCGGCATCGGCATCACCCCGATCCTCCCGATGACGGCTGCCGCCGAGGCCGCGGGCGCCGACTGGACGCTGCTGTACGGCGGGCGCACCCGCGCCTCCATGGCCTTCGCCGACCAACTCACCGGCCGCTACGGCGAGAAGGTGCGGCTGGTGCCGCAGGACGAGGCGGGGCTGCCGGACCTTGTGACGTATCTCGCCGAGCCCGGCCCCGGCACCCTCGTCTACTGCTGCGGCCCGGAACCGCTGCTGCGGGTCGCGGAGGAGCGGTGCCAGGCCTGGCCGACGGGCGCGCTGCGCACCGAACGGTTCCAGCCCCGTCCGGTGGACACGAGCGACGAGGACGACGGGTCGGAACAAGCGAACTCCGGCGGTTTCGAAGTGATTCTCGACCGATCCGGACGCTCCCTCACCGTCAAACCCGGACATAGCGTGCTGCGTACCCTGGAGGAGGCCGGGGTGCCAGTTTTGTACTCCTGCGAAGAGGGCACGTGTGGTACGTGCGAGACGGATGTCATCGAGGGCGAGGTGGACCACCGCGACTCCGTACTCACCGACGAGGAGCGGTCGTCGGGCGAGACGATGATGATCTGCGTCTCACGCTGCCGGGGCCCAAAGCTGGTGCTGGACCTGTGAACGACCTGTGAAACGACGCTGAACGAGCGCCGCAGCCTCTCAAAGAATGGGACGGGGTAGCCCCGCCCACTGGACAAACGGGTTGGTTAGGCTAACCTAAGTACGCCTTCGGGATGCCGTCCCTGGGCACCGTCCCCGTACATCTGATGAGAAGGCAAGCTCCATGCGGTCCATGCGCCACGCCAGAGAACTTCCGCTCTCCCGTCGCGGTCTCCTCGCCGCAGGCGGGGCCACCGGACTCGGAGCCCTGGTCACCGCCTGCGGTGGCAAGGGCGGTTCGGACTCCGGCGGAAAGGGCGGCGGCTCCTGGTCGTTCACCGACGACCGCGACAAGAAGATCACCAACGATGGTCCTCCCGAGCACATCGTCGCCTACGTCGCCGCGGCGGCCGCGCTGTACGACTTCGGCATCGACAAGCAGATCACCGGCGTCTTCGGCCCGACCAAGCTCAAGAACGGCAAGCCGGACGTGCAGGCCGGGGACATCGACGTCGACCGGCTGACCAGCCTCGGCCAGACCTGGGGCCAGTTCAACGTCGAGAAGTACGCCTCGCTCAACCCCGATCTGCTGATCACCAACATGTTCGACCCGGGCGCGCTCTTCTACATCCCGGACGACAGCAAGAAGAAGATCCTCCAGCTGGCCCCCAGCTGCGCCATCAAAACCGGCCGGGTCTCCATGCTGGAGCCCATCAAGCGCTACGCCGCGCTGGCCGAGGCGCTCGGCGCCGACCTCAAGGCCAAGAAGGTCACCGACGCCAAGGCCCGCTTCGAGAAGGCGTCCGAAGAGCTGCGCAAGACCGTCAAGTCGCACAAGATCCGGGTCATGGCCTGCTCCGGCAGCGCCGATCTCTTCTATGTCTCCAACCCGAAGATCAACGCAGACCTGATCTTCTTCGAGGAGCTGGGCGTCGAGTTCGTACAGCCGCGGAAGCCCGACAAGGGCGGCTACTTCGAGAGCCTGAGCTGGGAGAACGCCGACAAGTACGACGCGGACGTGCTCTTCCTGGACAACCGCACCGCGACCCTCCAGCCGGATGCCCTCAAGTCCAAGCCGACCTGGTCGAAGATGCCCGCAGTCAAGGCCGACCAGATCACGCCCTGGAGCAGCGAGCCGCGCTTCTCCTACGCCGGTGCGGCCCCGCTCATCGAGTCCCTCACCAAGGCCATCCAGGACGCGAAGAAGGTCAGCTGACGCGGACTGACCGGCTACCTGCGCCGACCCCCGTCAAGCGAAGGGAAGACGTCGATCCCATGACGACCGCAGCCACCACCACCCGCCCCGCCACCGCCGTACCGTTCCGCTTCTTCGACGCGCACGTCGTACGGACCCGGGCCCTCGGACCGTCCATGTCCCGGATCACCTTCAGCGGCACCGGCCTCGGGGACTTCACCACCGGCGGCCGCGACCAGCGTTTCAAACTGTTCCTGCCGCACCCCGGCCAGCCCGCCCCGGTCGTGCCGGTGGAGGACGGCGAGGGCTGGTTCGCCACCTGGCGGACGATGGACCCGGCCGTACGCGGCATCATGCGCTCGTACACCGTGCGCGAGCAGCGCCGCGAACCCGACGAGATCGACGTCGACTTCGCGCTGCACCCCGACGGCGGCCCCGCCGCCACCTGGGCCGCGCGCGCCGAGTGCGGCGACCGCGTCACCCTGCTGGGCCCGGTCGTCGAGGACAACGGCGGGGTCGACTTCCGGCCGCCGTCCGGCACCGACTGGGTGCTGATCTCCGGCGACGAGACCGCGCTGCCCGCCGTCGCGGGCATCCTCGACTGGCTGCCCGCGGGCACCCCGGCGAAGGTGTGGATCGAGGTCCAGCACGCCGAGGACATCCAGCGGCTGCACACCGAGGCCGACGCCGAGATCACCTGGCTGGTCCGGGACGGCGCCACCCCCGGCTCCCCGCGCTCCGCCCTGCTGCTGGACGACGTACGCGCCACCGCGCTGCCCTCCGGCACCCCGTACGCCTGGATCGCGGGCGAGGCCGGAACCGTCAAGGAGATGCGCCGCCACCTGGTGCGCGAACGCGGCTTCGAGCGCAAGGCGGTGACCTTCACCGGCTACTGGCGGCTCGGCGCCTGTGAGGAACAGCTCGTCGAGGAGGCCGTGAGCGGCAGCGGCCCGAAGTCCGACGACTGATCCGCCGAAGCCGCCTGAGCCGACTGACCCGCCCGAGCCACGGCCCGCTCCCCCTCCCCGTAACCGCTCACTGACCCCACCACTCGTCCCCCACTGATCACCCATCAACTGGCCGACGGATTCCGATCGCCGCGGCGCGCCACCGCGCGCCCCGGCGCCCCGGCCGGGGCACCCGCATGCCCGCGATCACCCCACAGCCCCACCCCCACACCCCCACAGGCACGCCCGCGGGCGCGCACACACCCGTGCGCCCGCACGCTCCAGGAAGGACAGACCGTGAGTTTCCTCGCGCAGACCGCTGAGGACCCGTCGCCGGAGTCGATACCCGGGGCGGCGGATGGCAGGGCCCACCTCTTCAACGACCGTACGGCGGAGAGCTACCGGCGCTCCGTGACGGACGGCGTCGGCCTGGTGGCCTCCACCGTCGCCCGCACCGAACGCCCGTTCACCGGCGTGACCCCGGGTGAACTGGCCCCCGAGATCTCCGGCATCGACCTGGAACAACCGCTGGGCGACCCGAGCGCCGCGCTGAAAGAACTCGAGCGCGTCTACCTCAAGGACGCCGTCTACTTCCACCACCCCCGCTACCTCGCCCACCTCAACTGCCCGGTGGTCATCCCGGCGCTGCTCGGCGAGGCGGTCCTCACGGCCGTCAACTCCTCCCTCGACACCTGGGACCAGAGCGCGGGCGGCACCCTCATCGAGCGGCGGCTGATCGACTGGACCGCCGAGCGCATCGGTCTCGGCGAGGCCGCCGACGGCATCTTCACCAGCGGCGGCAGCCAGTCCAACCTCCACGCGCTGCTGCTGGCCCGCGACGAGGCCTGCAAGCTGGTGGAGAAGGAAGCCGCCGCGTCCGGGGAGCCCGTCCCCCCGAAGTCCGAGATCCTGCCGCGGCTGCGCATCCTCACCTCCCAGGCCAGCCACTTCTCCGTGAAGAAGTCCGCCGCCATCCTGGGGCTCGGCTACGAGGCCGTCATCTCGATCCCCTGCGACCAGGACCGGCGCATGCGCACCGTCGCCCTGGCCCGCGAACTCGACCGCTGCCGCCAGGAGAACCAGGTGGTCATGGCCGTCGTCGCGACCGCCGGGACCACTGACTTCGGCTCCATCGACCCGCTGCCCGAGATCGCCGAGCTGTGCTCGCGGCACGGCTCCTGGATGCACGTGGACGCCGCGTACGGCTGCGGACTGCTGGCCTCCCCCACCCGCCGCCATCTGCTCGACGGCATCGAGCGCGCCGACTCGGTCACCGTGGACTACCACAAGTCGTTCTTCCAGCCGGTCAGCTCCAGCGCCGTCCTGGTCCGCGACCGCGTCACGCTCAGCCACGCCACGTACCACGCGGACTACCTCAACCCCGAGCGCAGCGCGAAGAACCTGATCCCCAACCAGGTCGACAAGTCCATCCAGACCACCCGCCGCTTCGACGCCCTCAAACTGTGGCTGACCCTGCGCGTCATGGGCGCGGACGCGGTCGGGGCGCTCTTCGACGAGGTCGTGGACCGGGCCGCCGAGGGCTGGGGCCTGCTGGACGCCGACCCGCGGTTCGAGGTCGTCACCGAGCCGCAGCTGTCCACGCTCGTCTTCCGCTACGTACCCGGCGACGACTCCGACCCGGACCTGGTCGACCGCGCCAACCTGCACGCCCGCGAGGCCCTGGCCGCCTCGGGCGAGGCCGTGGTGGCCGGTACCGTCGTCGACGGCCGCCACTACCTGAAGTTCACCCTGCTCAACCCGGAGACGTCGCTGCGCGACATCGCGTTCGTCCTCGACCTCCTCGCCGAGCACGCCGGTCAGTACCTGGCCCTGCACATCGAGCCCGAACTCAGCCACTCCCGCGCCAGCTGAGTCGCTGAGTCCCAGCCGAGTCGCTGCGTCACTGACCGCCGCAACACCCCGGAGAACCACCGTGCCCACCCCGCACATATATGACTTCGTCGCGGTCGGCCTCGGCCCCTATAACCTGGGCCTGGCCTGCCTCACCGAACCGATCGACGAGCTGGACGGCCTCTTCCTGGAGAGCAAGCCCGACTTCGACTGGCACCCGGGCATGCTGCTGGACGGCGTCACCCTCCAGACCCCGTTCATGGCCGACCTCGTCACCCTCGCCGACCCGACCTCCCCGTACTCCTTCCTCAACTACCTGAAGGAATCCGGGCGGCTGTACTCGTTCTACATCCGCGAGATCTTCTATCCGCTGCGCGCCGAGTACAACAAGTACTGCCGCTGGGCCGCGGGCAAGCTCTCCAGCGTCCGCTTCGGCCACGAGGTCACCTCCGTCACGTACGACGACGCCGACGGCCTCTACACCGTGCGCTCCCAGCGCCCCACCGGCGAGACCACCGAGCACCGCGCCCGCCATCTGGTCCTCGGCACCGGCACCCCGCCCTTCATCCCCGAGTCCTGCCAGGACCTCGGCGGCGACGTGCTGCACAACGGGCGCTACCTGGAGCACAAGGAGACGCTGCAGGCCAAGGAGTCCATCACGATCGTCGGCAGCGGGCAGAGCGCCGCCGAGATCTACCAGGACCTGCTGGCCGACATCGGCAGCCACGGCTACCGCCTCAACTGGGTGACCCGCTCGCCGCGCTTCTTCCCACTCGAATACACCAAGCTGACGCTGGAGATGACCTCGCCGGAGTACGTGGACTACTTCCACGCCCTCCCCGAGGACACCCGCTACCGGCTGGAGACCGAGCAGAAAGCCCTGTTCAAGGGCATCGACGCGGATCTCATCAACTCGATCTACGACCTGCTCTACCAGCAGAGCCTGGACGGCCCGGTGCCCACCCGGCTGCTCACCAACACCGCGCTCACCGGCGCCTCGTACGACGAGTCCACCGGTACGTACACCCTCGGGCTGCGCCATGGGGAGCAGGAGCGCGACTTCTCCCTCACCACCCAGGGCCTCGTCCTCGCCACCGGCTACCGCTACCAGGTGCCCGCCTTCCTGGAGCCGGTGCGCGACCGCATCCGCTGGGATAACCACGGCCGCTTCGACGTCGCCCGCAACTACAGCATCGACACCACAGGGCGCGGCATCTTCCTGCAGAACGGCTCCACCCAGGCGCACAGCCTCACCTCGCCCGACCTGGGCATGGGGCCGTACCGCAACTCCTGGATCATCCGCGAGCTGCTGGGCCGCGAGGAGTACCCGGTCGAGAAGTCCATCGCCTTCCAGGAGTTCGGCGCGCCGGAGGGACCGCTCACATGACCCTGTTCAAGCGTCACGACGACCGTCTCGGCGGCTTCGAGCTGCGCGCCCTCGACCCGGAGGCCGACGCCGCGCTGCTGCACGGCTGGGTGACCCACCCCAAGGCGTCCTACTGGATGATGCAGGACGCGACCCTCGCCGACACCGAGGCCGAGTACCGCAGGATCGCCGACCACCCGCACCACGAGGCCTTCATCGGCCTGCACGAGGGCGAACCCGCCTTCCTCGCCGAGCGCTACGACCCGGCCCACGTCGAACTGGTGGGGCTGTACGAGCCCCGCGAGGGTGACGTCGGCATGCACTTCCTGTGCGCGCCGACCGACACCCCGGTGCACGGCTTCACCCTCGCCGTGATCACCACCGTCATGGAGTTCTGCTTCGACGACCCCGCCGTACGGCGCGTCGTCGTCGAGCCCGACGTCCGCAACGACGCGGTGCACGCGCTGAACGCGGCGGTCGGATTCGACGTCGTCGAGAAGATCGTCAAACCGGAGAAGGACGCCTACCTCAGTACCTGCACGCGCGAGCGCTTCGTCGCCGCGCGCGCCGCCCAAGGAGTATTCCGATGAGCCCCCGCGATGCCGTCGCCCACCTCACCCCCGACCTGTGGGAGCGGGCGGGCCGCCTCCTCATACGCAAAGCCCTCGCCGAGTTCACCCATGAGCGCCTGCTGAAGCCCGAGCTGGGCGAGGACGGCCGCTACGCCGTCACCAGCGACGACGGCTCGGTGACGTACCGCTTCGCCGCCCGCGTCCTCACCCTGGACCACTGGGTGGTCGACGCGGACAGCATCACCCGCCACGGCCGGGACGGCGCCGAACGCCCGCTGGACGCCCTCGACTTCTTCATCGAGCTGCGCGGCGCCCTCGGCCTCAGCGACGACATCCTCCCCGTCTACCTGGAGGAGATCAGCTCCACCCTCTCTGGTACGGCCTACAAACTGGCCGCCGAGCCGGTGGGCGCGGCGCAGCTCGCCAAATCCGGCTTCCAGGAGATCGAGACGGGGATGACCGAGGGTCACCCGTGCTTCGTCGCCAACAACGGGCGGCTCGGCTTCGGCATCCACGAGTACCTCTCGTACGCCCCGGAGACCGCGAGCCCCGTCCAGCTGGTCTGGCTGGCCGCGCACCGCGACCACTCCACCTTCACCGCCTCCACCGACCTCGACTACGACGCGCTGGTGCGCGACGAGCTGAGCGAGGAGACCCGGGCCCGCTTCGCGGAGACCCTCAGCGGCCAGGGCCTGGACATCGCCGACTACCACCTGCTGCCGGTGCACCCCTGGCAGTGGTGGAACAAGCTGTCCGTCAGCTTCGCCGCCGAGGTCGCCCAGCAGCGGCTGGTCTGGCTCGGCACCGGCGAGGACGAGTACCTGGCGCAGCAGTCGATCCGTACCTTCTTCAACGCCAGCCACCCGTCCAAGCACTATGTGAAGACCGCCCTGTCGGTCCTCAACATGGGCTTCATGCGGGGCCTCTCGGCCGCCTACATGGAGGCCACCCCGGCCATCAACGACTGGCTGGCGGGCGTCATCGCCGCCGACGACGTCTTCCAGGCCGCCCGCTTCTCGATCATCCGCGAGCGGGCCGCCATCGGCTACCACCACCGCCAGTACGAGGCCGCCACCAACCGGTACTCCCCGTACCGGAAAATGCTCGCCGCCCTGTGGCGCGAGAGCCCCGTCGCGTCGCTGGAGCCCGGCCAGCGTCTCGCCACCATGGCCTCCCTCCTCCACACCGACGCCGACGGCGGCTCCTTCGCCGGCGCCCTCATCGAGGAGTCCGGCCTCACTCCGGCGGAGTGGCTGCGCGGCTACCTGGACGCCTACCTCACCCCGGTGCTGCACTCCTTCTACGCCTACGACCTGGTGTTCATGCCGCACGGCGAGAACGTCATCCTGGTCATCGAGGGCGGCGCCGTCCAGCGGGTGATCTTCAAGGACATCGCCGAGGAGATCGCCGTCCTGGACCCGGAAGCGGTCCTGCCCCCGGCCGTCGAGCGCATCCGCGCGGACGTTCCCGAGGACAAGAAACTGCTGTCCATCTTCACCGACGTCTTCGACTGCTTCCTGCGCTTCCTCAACGGCATCCTCGTCGCGGACGGGATCGTCGAGGAGGACACCTTCTGGCAGACGGTCGCCGACAGCGTGCGCGGCTACCAGGAGGCGATGCCGCACCTGGCGGACAAGTTCAAGCAGTACGACATGTTCGAGGAGGACTTCGCGCTGTCCTGCCTCAACCGGCTCCAGCTGCGCAACAACCGCGAGATGGTCGACCTCCAGGACCCGGCGGGCGCGCTCCAGCTGATCGGCACCCTGCGTAACCCGATCGCCCGGTTCCGCCCGGAGGGCTGAGCGGCACCGATGGCCATGGGCACCGCCGCATGTGCGCGGCGGTGCCCGTGGTGTTCTACGACTTCCCGGTGCCGAAGTACGGTCGGCAGACCCCACCCTCATAGTCGGTGGCGATCTCCAGCACCTCCCGGCCGTCCTCCGACGGCAGCAGGCTGGAGCTGTAGTTGGGGCAGGAGTCGAGCTTGCCGGACTTCACGGCGACCGGGGCCGGGATCTCGCGCCACGCTCCTTCCCCGCCCTTGCTGTTGGTCCAGATCGTGCGCCCGCTGCCCTGGGCCCGGCTGCCGTCCTTGTTGTACATCGCCTGACCGATCAGCAGCAGCTTGCCCTGCGGATTGCCCTCCTCCGGCGCCCAGGCCAGGTTCGGCGCGTGCAGGAAGTACTTCCCGTCCGCCGTCTCCGCCCGGGTGCCCAGGTCGGACGGGTCACCCCAGTCCCATCCGTCGCGGGACGTCCGCAGATGCGCCACGCACGCGTACTTGCCTCCGGCCGCGCAGATCTCGTACGTCATGACGTACGTCCCGTTCGGCAGCTTCCGCACGACCGGCATCCCGGGCCGGTCGGACTCCAGCTTGCTGGTGACGGTGTCGCGCGGCCCGCTCCACGAGACGCCGTCCTTCGACCGCACGGCGACGAGCTTCTGGCTGTGGCGCGGATCGGTCTCGTCGGAGTAGTGGCAGACCAGGTTCCCCTGCGCGTCGATGGAGAACTCCGGCTCCCACAGCCCCTTGGCGTTCGGCGAGGTGGCGACCGTGGACAGAGGGCTCCAGTTCCGCCCGTGGTCGGTGCTCTTGAACACCCGGATCGACATCCGGGGCTCGGGCTTCTCGTCCTGCCCGAAGGACGCGGCCCACAGCAGCGTCCCGGCGGGCATGTCGCCGACCTGCTTCGGCAGCTCGTACAGCGTCGCGCAGCACAGCCCCTTGCCGTCCGCGGCCTTCGGATCGGCGACGGTGCCCACCTGGCGGAAGCTCTTGCCGCCATCGCTGCTCTCCTGGATCTGCCCCACGCCATCGCCCCCCTTGTGGACGACGGACGACGCCAGCACGCGCCCGTTCGCGCTCCCGCTGTGCTGCAGCCGTATCGCCCGCGGATACAGCGCCCCGCCCTCCCCCAGCGCGGCGCGCCCCGCCATCTTCCCGGGCGCCGCGTTGTTGCTCACCGCCCCCTTCCCGGACTCACTGTCCGGTTGCGGATCGCCGCGGCACGAGGTGAGCGACAGAGCGCTGAACGCGACGACGAACGTCATGAGGAATGCCGCCGGGCCGCTGCGCCGACGTGAACGGAGAATGGTGGTTGCTGGCATGGGACAAGACTGCTCGTCGGCGCTGATGATCCACTAACAGGCCACTAACAGGAACGCACCCTTCCCCTTGACGGCTTGCGTCGCACGCAATAGTTGCATACGCCCCATATTACCGAAAGCCCGATACTTCACCCAGCCCCCAAACCGCTGGACGGACGCCCAACGGAGGCGAACCCCGAAGACCACATCCGCTACGCTGTGGGTGGTCAGTCGATGCCTCCGTAGCTCAGGGGATAGAGCACCGCTCTCCTAAAGCGGGTGTCGCAGGTTCGAATCCTGCCGGGGGCACGCACCAGCGCGAACGCCCCGGATCGAGCACGGTCCGGGGCGTTTGGCGTCCATCGGGGTGGTCAGGCGAACAGCCCCGAGCCGAGCGGGCGTTGCCGGTCGAAGCCGGGGAGGATCAGGAAGGTCGCGCTGGCTGTCGTGGTGGTGAAGCGCAGCAGTGCGTCGGCGGTGTCCATGTGGGCGAGGGTGGCGGTGAAGGTCCGCAGGTCGTTCTGGAAGCTGACGAAGAGCAGGCCGGGGGCGGGCTCGTCGGTGCTGTAGGAGCGGCGGAGCATGAGACCGGCGCCGACCACGGTGGGGTTCGCCCTGCGCACGTGGGCGTCCGCGGGGACGAGGTAGCGTCCGTCCGGTGTCTTGGCGCCGAGTTCCGGGCCCGAGGACACGGGGCCGCCCGAGAGGGGGACGCCGCTGGCCCGGCGCCGCCCGAAGACCGCCTCCTGCTCGGCTACGGACAGGGCGGCGAACCGGGGCAGGTCGAGTTCCATGCGCCGCAGTACGGCGAGGGTGCCCCCGGCGACCTCGGGGGGCCCGGCCAGCCACAGGTCGCGTCGTTGTTCGGCGGCGGTGTGCGGGCCCACGATGCCGTCGATGAAACCGAGCGGGTTGCGTGGCGCGGTGAGGCCGTTGCCGACGGGCACGTTCGCACCGCGGCGTGCGGACTGCCGCCAGCGTTCGTGGACGCGGTCACCGGCCTGATCCAGCAGCGCGGCGGCGACGACCGGTGGGAGCAGCGCGTCGCTGGCGCAGATCTGCAGCAGCAGGTCGCCGCCGCGTGCCCGCGAGGCGATCCGCTCGCGGGAGAAGCGCGGGAGGTCGGCGGCGCCGGGCAGCGAAGCGCCGACCGTGCGCACCAGCCGGGGCCCCACGCCGACGGTCACGGTGAGGTCGCCCGGCGGCAGGCCCAGCAGCCGCGGGTCGGTCCCGGCGACGAGCGCGCGGATGGCCTGGCCGAGGTCGGCCAGGAGCGGGCCGGGAGCCACGGCGGCACCGAGGTCGGCCACCACGGCCAGCAGGTTGCGCTGGGCCGGCTGGGGGAGCGTAATGCCTGCCTGATGCCGACCCGTCGCCGCGACCGGCGTCGGCGCGGCCGCTGCCGTAGGGGCGTGACGGCCTGGCCGGGCGGAGTCCGATGTGCACCCGGCGGTCAGACCGGCGGCCACCATGATGCCGGTGGCATCGAGGAACGCGCGGCGCGACGGAGGGTGATCGGCTCGATGCATGGGGTGCAGGGTGCCACACTCGAATCGTGCGCGTCGGTCAATCTCACCAATTACGGCGTGGAATTGGGCGTTCTGCCAGACTCGGATCATGCCTCGATTAGCTCTTCGCGTGGTGGCGGCGGTACTGGGCACGCTGACATTTGTGGTCGGCTGCGGCGGCGGTGATGACGGATCGGACAAGGGTCGGCGACCGAGCGGTGCGCGGGTGACGATCCGCGTACCCGCCGATGCCCCGACGATCTCGGATGCGGTGTCCTTGGCCCATCCCGGTGATCTGGTGCTGGTCGCTCCGGGCGTGTACCACGAGTCGGTGAAGATCGACACGGCTCGCATCACTCTTCGCGGCGCCTCCCGGCACAGGGTCGTCATCGACGGGCGGTTGCGGCAGCCGAACGGTGTCGTCGTCGCGGCGCCCGGAGTGGCAGTGGAGAACCTGACCGTGGAGAACAACACGCAGAACGGGGTCCTGGTCACCGGTTCGGCGAAGGCCGCCGCCGGGCTGCCGGGGCAGAGCGGCGGCTACGACACCGGCGACGAGCCCGTCACGTTCCTGAAGTCGTTCCTGGTCTCGCATGTGACCGCGACCCGCAACGGCCTGTACGGCATCTACGCGTTCTCCGCGCAGAACGGCGTCATCGAGCATTCGTACGCCTCGGGCGGCGCCGACTCGGGGATCTACGTCGGCCAGTGCAAGCCCTGCGACATCGTGGTGCGGGACAACGTCGCCGAACTCAACGCGGTCGGTTACGAAGGCACCAACGCCAGCGGCGACATGTACGTGGTCCGCAACCGCCTGGTCGGCAACCGGGTCGGCCTGACCACCAACTCCGACCACCAGGAGAAGCTGCTCCCGCAGCGGGGCTCCGTCATCGCGGGCAATCTGATCGCCGCCAACCAGCAGAAGGCCACCCCGCAGCAGGCCGACGGCGGTTGGGGCACCGGCATCGGCGTCGACGGCGGCAGCGACAACCAGTTCATCCGCAACCGCGTCGCCGACCACAGCAACGCCGGGCTGGTGATCACCGCGACCGCCGACATCCCTTCGGTCGGCAACCGGATCGTGGACAACACGTTCACCGGCAACGGCGTCGACGTCGGCTGGACGTTCCCCGCCGCCACCCGGGGGCGGGGCAACTGCCTGCGCGGCAACGATCTGCGCACCACCGTGCCCGCCCGGCTCGCCACCACCGCGTCCTGTCCGCTGCCCGCCAAGTCGCCCTCTCCGGGCGGCCGGTGGACGATGCCGACCGCACCCGGCGGCATCGCGTTCACCAAGGTCGCGGCGCCCGGTCGGCAGCCGCAGTTCCCCCACGCCACCACTACGGGCGCCACCGCCGTCCCGGCCGTACCGGCCCTGCCGACGACGGAGGGCATCCGGCTGCCGTCGTCGTCCCTGCTCGCCGCGCACGCGCGGGTACGGACGTCCTGAACAGCGGCTACCGGGTCGTCGGGGTGGTTCCGGGTACCGGCTTGACCGGCACGTACTCGTGGGTGTCGAAATCCATGACGACCGGCTCCGGCTGCGAACCCACGCTGACGCGCACCCGGTACATGGTGCCGTCGGAGCCGATCCAGTAGCGCACGTTGCCCGCCGTACCGGAGCGGTCCGGGGAGGACGGCCCGGTCATGACGTCCACCCGGCGCCCGTTCACCTGCTCCCGCCCCCGCCAGGCGGCGCCGTTCTGCGACAGCAGTCCGGCGTTGTCCGGCCGGTCGCCGCCGAGACCGAGCGCGATGGACAGGGAGGTGTCCAGCGCGCTGCCGGACGACAGCAGCGGACGGTCGTGCCAGCCCGCGCGGGGCGGCGACGCGGGTGCGTGCGCCGGGGCGTCCGTCATCGGGCGGACGTGCACCGAGGTGGGCGTCCACTGGATCAGCCCGTCGCTGGACCTGTCGCGCCCGGTGCCGCGCACCACGCCGTAACCGAGCTTGCCTCGGTAGTCGACGGACCCGGTGACGATCAGCCCACCGGCGGTGCTCGGCACGTTGATCGTCACCGCGCGGCCGTGCGCCTCGTAGTTGCGGAACCGCGTCATCGCCAGCCGGTTCACCTCATCCGACGTCAGTGCGCGCGGACCGCCGGGGCCGGAACCGCCGTCGGCGGCCAGGAACACGGCCACCGCGACGGCCGCTCCGCCGATGACCGCTACCACCCAACGTGGCCGCGGCCATCGGCGCCGGTCAGCCGCACGGGCTGGTAGAGGTTGTCCGCTTCTCACCCTCCGCACGCGGCGCGACGTTTCCGGCTCACGAACGCGATGACCAGACCCGCACTCACCAGCAGACCGACGAGGCCGATCGCCTCCGGCAGCCTGGACATACCGGTGTGGGCCAGCGAACCCCTGACCCCACCGGAACCCGTACTCCCACCGGCCGGGGCCGGGTCGGCAGGCGGCGCGCCTGACGGCGGTGAGCCCGGGTCCGGAGCCGGTGGTGAGGTCGGGTCCGGGGAATCGGTCGGGTTCGGGCTCGGGGTCGCGGAATCGGTCGGGGTCGGGCTCGGGCTCGTCGAATCGGTCGGGGTCGGGCTCGGGGTCGGCGTTGCCTTCGGGATGTACACCCCGGCGTCGATGGTGTGATCGACCCCGCCCGGCTTGTCCGGCGCCGTGACGGGCGCGGAGCCGTCGCACAACCGCCCGGTGGTCGGCGGGGTCACATTGGAGTCATGCGCACGGTTGCCACCGGCTCGCGGAAGCGTGAACCGCAGCTCGCTCGCCGCGGGCTGCTCGGGCACCTTGCCGGTGTCCGCGGTGCACACGTCGAACTGCACCGTGTACTTCGCGCCCGGCGTCAGCTCGTACTCGGCGCCGACACCACCGAAGTAGTACTCACCGGCGGCATCGGTCCTGGTCGTGGCGACTTGCTTGCCGTCCGCGTCCAGCAGGTTGATCGTCGCCCCCGGGAGCAGTACGTGCCCCGGGTCCTGGATCCCGTTGTGGTCGCCGTCGAACCACACGACGTTGCCGATCTGGATCGGCGCGTTCGCCGCCGCGTACGCGATGTCACCGAGCCCGCCTGCCTTGCCGAACCCGCCTTGTTCCCGGCTGACGAACTGGAATCCGTTGGCCTTCGGGTTGTTGCCCGGGCCCTGACCTGTCGTGATGTCGTGGTACCCGGTCCCTGAGGTCGCGACGTCGACGACCGGGTCGAACTCCGTGCTGGCGACCCACTGCTGCTGCGGGATATAGGCCACCGACCCCAGCGCGGTCTCCTGGTGCGCGTTGGCGTAAGTGTCGCCCGGGAAGTATTCGGCGACACCGGCGGGCTGGCCGCCACTGTTGGCGGGGGTGGCGTGGTTGGGGCAGCTCCCGGTGCCTTCCCACTGGTATTCGCCGGTGGGAGTGGCGCAGACCATGGTGATGTCACCACCGGACATGCCGTTTTCCGCCGTGTCGTTCCCCGGGCGGGGGTCCAGACCTCCCCAACTGAGTACGTCCATGAAGCGGTCGCGGAAGCCCAGGATCATCGAGCCGTCGCGGGCGAAGGCGAGGGAGGCCAGCTCCGGCTGCGGATCGATGAAGACGCCGCCCGCCTTCCGGTCGTCCCACGTGTCCAGGCTGGTGTTCCACGGGTTCCAGTGGGTGGCCTTGTCGCCGGAACCGAAGACGCTGCCGCGTTCGCCCGTGAGCGGGTGGCTCAGCACCGTGGTGAACCGCTTGCCGTCGTAGGTGGAGACGAACGCCTTCAGGTCCGCGCGCTTTTGCGTGCTCTCCGCGCTGCACACGCCGCCCACGTGCAGTGTGTTGTTGTGGACCTGGAGTCCGAACGGCCGCCAGTCGTCGGGGCTCGCGCACCCCGGGTCCGGGATCGGGACCGTCGACTTGGGCGCCGCGGCGGTGTTCCCTGTCGCGTCGAAGCTCACGAGGCTGCGCGTCCGCAGGTTCACCGCGTACAGCGTGGAGCCGTCCTCCGACAGGGCCAGGCCGCCGATGCTCTCCTTGCCCGGCGCGTCCGTGAACCCGGCGTCCTTGATCATGTTAGCGGTGTCGTGCCGCGTCACCGCGGCGTCCGGCACCCGCGCGAACAGCTGCGGCGCACCCGAGCCGTTGACCGGCACCGTGTAGATCGCGCCCCCGCCCTGCGGCCCGTACGGGGTGTACCGGCGGGCGAACGCGCTCTGGAACAGCTGGGCCCGGTCCTTGTCGTACGCCAACCCGAACGTCGTGCCCACCTGGTCCTGCGTGGCCAGCGTGGTCGGGCACGCCACATCGGTGGGACACGTGCCCCGGGTCTTCGTCCCGAACGCCACCAACGCCCGGTTGTCCGTCCCGTTGGCGCCGTTGTGGACCGGTACGAAGTACCGCGAGTCCGGCAGCGCGTAGTCGGCCGGGTCCCACACGCCCGTCACCACCGAGGCGTTCTTTCCGTCCGACACGTCCACGAACGACGTGAAGCTGTTGAAGTGGTTCTCCGCCGTCGACGCGGGCGCCGCCCGCAGATAGTCGTTGTACGGCGCCGGGATGCTGACGTCGACGCGGTACTGGCCGCCGCTCAGCGCCGTCGATTGCGCCACCACGACCTTCCCGGTGGCATCCGTGACGCCGGTGACAACGTGCCCGGCGGGGTCGGTGATCTCCACCCTCATGCCCCGCTGCGGCACGTCCATCGTCGCGTTGACCACGCCGGTGCCGAAGAAGTCGCGCAGCACCTCAACCGTCAGCGTGCCGTCGGCGGCCGAAGCGGCGGCCGGTCCAGCCGTCGCCCCCACGGCGCCGCCTGCCAGCAGCAGAACAGATAACCCTATGCGCGCCAGCGGCCCCGTGAGTCTGCGGGCCGACCGGCGTGCGTCTCTGCCGATTCGGTTCATGGCATCACACTCCACACTTCTCTTGTCGCGAAAACGAAGCCCCCGCTTGTCGCCGCACGTCCACTTCGTGGCGCCTGATGCGGACATAAGTTCGGGAAGTCACGGAAAAGAAAAAGGGCCCACTGCTGTGGCGTGGACCGCGTTGCGATAATCGCTTTTGATGTTACTAACGGGGCATAAGCGCCGTGGACAAGGAAAAACGAACGCGCGTTCAATGCCTTGGCCAGGACCACTCTGGGTTGCAGGTTCTTGCAGCTCAACCACGACACCCTCGCCCCCACCGCCGACCTCGCCGACCGCCACCGCGAGCAGCGCGCGATATCCTATCCGCTGAAGTCCCGCCGCCACCAGCGGAACCCCTGGCATTCACAGGGATTCGAGATAATGTGCGACGTTGACGCGATGACCGGATGCGGTCCCGTTGGATGCGCATACGCCCGGACGACGCTCCCGGGACGCACTCGTCAGGCAGGGGCGTCACCCAGCCGAAATTGGCCCGGTTCACCTGCCTCCGCGTGATTACCGTGGCGTCATATTTGGCTTTGAATCTCGCAGATTCGAACCGGGCGGGAGCAGCGGCCCGGGCCGGCGGCTGCCGCGGCCGTAGCCCTCACGCCGCGGATCGTACGGCTCCTCAGGCGACCGGGCGGCACGGTCGCCGACGTACGCCCTGGTCGCACCGAGCGATGTCGGCGAGCACGTTGACCGTGAAGGTGGACTCGACCCCGTCGGGTACCTCGGCCGGCGCGTCGGCGTACTGCACGCCCCCTCGCCGCCCACCGGTGCGGTGTCCACCACTGGGACCGGCAGCACCCAGGCTGATGTGGCGCCGCGCGGCGAGAATGAGCCCTTGGATTCTCCCGCTCCGGCTTCGCCGTGCTCCTGCGCGCCTGGCGCGACCGCCTCCCCCCGGCCGACGCCGGGTTCACCGTGACAGCCCAACCGCCGCGCTCCGGGGCTGCGCCGCGAGGCGCTGGCAGTTGGCCGGGCTCTCGGTCGACTACGCCCTGCGGCTGGAGCAGGGACGCGCGAAGGACCCCTCAGCCCAGGTCGTCGGCGCCCTCGCCCGGGCCCTCCAGCTCTCCCGCGCCGAGCGCAACCAGCTGTACCGGCGCACCGGGCTCCTACTGCCCCAGAACGGGAACTGCTCGACTGCGACGCCCTCATCGTCCCCGGCGCGGACCTGCGCATGGTGACCTACACGGCGGCGGCCGGGAGCGACGACGCGGCGAAGCTCGACCTGCTGCGCATCACGGGCGGCCGTGCCGCCACCCCGCACCCCTGACCGGCGGCCGGATTCTCCACATTGTCTGGGCGGACCTCATCGCAGCCATCGACCGCCCGGAGACTGGACAGGTCTGGCTGTTGGCAGCAGATACCGAAGGGCGCTTCCGAATCAAGATGATCTTGGAGGAGCAGGCCTCTGCTTGAGGGTGACGTTCAGCGGGCGCGCGACCTTCCCAACGATGCTCTCGCTCTCCGCAGCCCACCTCCTTGGTAGACAGCGAGGGGGCGATATCGTCTCCCGCATGACTTCTGCGCAGGGTGGCGAGCTGACCGTCCGAGGGGAAAGCGTTCAGAGATTATACGCTTTCTACATAAATGACCGATTTCGGGTCAATCGCCGCTATCAGCGTAAGTTGGTCTGGAGCGTCGAAGAAAAGCAGCGTCTCATCGACTCCCTCCTCAAAGACCTACCGATCCCGCTCTTCCTCGTGGCCGAGATCGGAAACCCGGGCGATGTTTCATTCGAGCTCATTGACGGCATGCAACGACTCAACGCTGTCTTCGCCTTCCTTGAAAACGAATACCCTATTGGTGGCGCCTACTTCGATCTGGATTCCCTGGCCGACACCAAGCTCCGCAAAGACAACGGCGAGATCTCGCAGAGGCACCCTGTCATGTCACGGGAGCTCTCTGTCCATCTGGCCAATTACACTGTCGCCTTGTCCGTGTATCGGCCAGCGAACTCGGCGAGCGTCGACGAGGTTTTCCGACGCATCAACTCCGGAGGCCGGAGACTCTCAAGGCAGGGACTTAGGCAGGCCGGAACGCTATCTCCGCTGGCAGACCTCGTGCGCGTGATCTCATCAGAGGTCCGAGGGGACACATCACCCACCGATGTGGTCACGCTGCGCACAATGCCAAAGCTGAGCATCACGAACAGAGACCTCGACTACGGAGTCCAGGTTGATGACATTTTCTGGGTGCGCGAAGGGGTACTCCGGCGTGAAGATGTTCGGGAATCCACGGATGAGCAACTCGTCCTGGACATCCTCATCGACTGCTTGATCGACCCTCTTCCAAACTCCGGAACCCGCTTGCGGGACGAGTACTACAATTACACTGACATTGACCCGGAAGACGTCGAGACAAAGGCTTCTCGACAGGTAGGTGCAGCAATCGAAGCCTACGGAATGGACCGCATAAGGGATCACTTTATGCAGGCATACGATGCCCTGCGGTCCGTCCTGGCGCAGCAGGAAAAGAAATTTTCAGGACTCATTAACACCAGCAGTGGAGGGCGTTCACCCCGCTATTTTCACGGCGTGTTCATGGCCTTCTATGAATTGATGTTCAAGGATGGCTGTTACCTGGTCGACCCGAAGCTTGCAAGCAAACGCCTGCAAGGCATCGGATCCAGCGTTATGGCGGTTCCGGGTGGTGGCGGCGACTGGCGGCGAGACTCCAAACGGCAAACCATCAACGCCGTCAAAGGTGTTCTGAATGATGCCTTCGAAGAAGGCAACAACTCCAGACAGGATCTGGGTCGCTATGGGTGGGCCAGTCAGCTCGAGAGATTGCTAGGCAATGCCCTTGTTGAGCAACAGACATTCGATTGCAAGCAAGGCTTTCTGAAGTTGAATGACCCTCGAGAGTTCGACAAAGAATCACTCAAAAAGATCTGTCGAACGATTACAGCAATGGCCAATATGGGTCCGAACGTCACCGGATATGTCGCCATCGGAATTGCCGATAAAGCGAGCCACGCGACGCGCGCCGAAAAGCTGGATTCCATCGAGGCCGTCATATGCCGCGAGTTTCACATTGTCGGGATCGAGCGGGAAAGTGCCCGTCTTGGCAAAACTCTGAACGACTATTGGATCTGGATTTGCCAGAAGCTGCAGTCAGCAAAAGGCATGGATCCCGATTTGGCGCGCCGTGTAACAGCCGAGTCTAAATTGGTCAACTACCAGGGAATGATAGTGGCTCTCCTGAAGGTCACTTCGGGCTCCAGCCCCTGTTTCTACGACGAAGAGATGGTTGAGCGATCAGGGTCCGAAACTCTGTCCGTTTCCCCTGGAGAGTACCTGCGGGTCTATCAGCGCTTCATGACTCAGAGCTGATGAATGGGTGCGGACGGCCATGAGGTTCGGTCGCTGTTTCGGCGTGCCTCGAAGGGCGGTGGCCAACCAATCCATGGGCACCAGAAGCCGTCCAGCCCATCTGTTCGCATCGATGGGAGAACTGGCATCGGCCGGAAAATCAACATCAGTGGACGGCAACAGGAGGCCGCTTTCGTGATCGACAGGTGGGCATGGCCTGTTTCGGTAGCCGCTCAACCGCGCCGTCGCTCGTATCGGTGGCAGGGGAACACGCAGGAAGGGGCCGTCGGCAGTTGGGCGACCGTCGCATCCTGTCCATGACGCTCGTGCCGTCCGACCGGTAAGGCTTCGGAACTTTCGCGATTCGTTCCGGAACGCTTCTTGACTGTTGATGTGGGCAGCTCAAAACTGCGTCACATGAAGGACACTCCGGCGCGTCGCGGACGCGGACGCGGTCGATCAAGGCCGCTCGGTCGGTTAAGGCTGCTCATCAGCGCGGCCTGTACGACGGTGCTGGTTGCCGTGTCGGCGTTGGTGCTGCCCGGCACCGCCCACGCCGACACCGTCATCACCACGAACCAGACCGGCACCAACAACGGCTACTACTACTCCTTCTGGACCGACGCGCCGGGAACCGTCTCCATGACCCTGGCCTCCGGCGGCAGTTACAGCACGTCGTGGCGCAACACCGGGAACTTCGTCGCGGGCAAGGGCTGGAGCAACGGCAGCCGCAGGAGCGTGACGTACTCGGGCACGTTCAACCCATCCGGCAACGCCTATCTGGCGCTCTACGGATGGACGTCGAACCCGCTCGTGGAGTACTACGTCGTCGACAACTGGGGCACGTACCGGCCGACGGGGACGTACAAGGGCACCGTCACCAGCGACGGCGGTACGTACGACATCTACAAGACGACGCGGTACAACGCCCCGTCCGTCGAAGGCACGCGCACCTTCGACCAGTACTGGAGCGTGCGGCAGTCGAAGCGGACCGGCGGGACGATCACCACCGGCAATCACTTCGACGCCTGGGCGCGCGCCGGGATGCCGCTGGGGAGCTTCAAGTACTACATGATCCTCGCGACCGAGGGCTATCGGAGCAGCGGTAGCTCCAACATCACGGTGAACGGCGCCGGTTCGGTACCGGCGCAGGCACCGGCGCAAGCACCGGCGCAGGCCTCGGCGGCGGCCTGCGCCGGGTACGTCGGGCTCACCTTCGACGACGGTCCGTCCGGCAACGCACCCGCCCTGCTCACCGCGCTCAAGCAGAGCGGGCTGCGCGCCACGATGTTCAATACGGGCCAGAACGCCGCCGCCAACCCGGCCCAAGTCCGGGCCCAGGTCAGCGCCGGGATGTGGGTCGCCAACCACAGCTACACCCACCCCCACCTGACCCAGCTGAGTCAGGCGCAGATCGACGCGGAGATCTCCCGGACGCAAACGGCGATCGGGGGCGCGGGCGGCGGCACGCCGAAGCTGTTCCGGCCGCCGTACGGGGAGACCAACGCGACGGTGAAGTCGGTCGCCGCCAAGTACGGCCTGACCCAGATCCTCTGGGACGTCGACTCGCAGGACTGGAACAACGCCAGTACGGATGCGATCGTGCAGGCCGCCGGGCGGCTGACCAACGGCCAGATCATCCTCATGCACGACGGACCCGCCAACACCCGCGCCGCGATCCCCCGCATCGCACAGGGGCTGGCCGCCCGCGGCCTCTGCGCCGGGATGATCTCGCCGCAGACCGGCCGCGCGGTGGCCCCGTCGTAGGTTGTCCCGACAGTGCCCCGACAGATGCCCCGACGTAAGAGGGCTCAGGTGTTCAGCGCGGCTATCAGGGCCTTCGTCACGTCCTCCGTCGTCGCGGTGCCACCCAGGTCGCGGGTGAGGATGCCCGCCGCGGTCGTCGCCTCGATGGCCTGGCGCAGGCGGGCCGCGGCGGCGGGGAGGCCGAAGTGGTCCAGCATGAGGGCCGCGCTGCCGACCGCGCCGATGGGGTTGGCCAGGCCCTGGCCCGCGATGTCGGGGGCCGAGCCGTGGACCGGCTCGAACATGCTGGGGAAGCGGCGCTCGGGGTTGAGGTTGGCGCTGGCGGCCAGGCCCAGGCTGCCCGCCAGGGCGCTGCCGAGGTCGGAGAGGATGTCGGCGTTGAGGTTGGAGGCGACGACGACGGACAGGTCCTCGGGGTGGAGGACGAACTTCGCGGACATCGCGTCCACGAGGACGCTCTCCGTCTCCACGTCCGGGTAGTCGGCGGCGACGCGCCGGAAGACGTCGTCCCACAGGACCATGCCGTACTGCTGCGCGTTGCTCTTGGTGACGGACGAGACCTTGCGGCGGGTGCGGGTGCGGGCCAGGTCGAAGGCGAAGCGGATGACGCGTTCGCAGCCGACC
Organism: Streptomyces sp. NPDC059850; assembly: GCF_042731515.1. Taxonomy (NCBI): domain Bacteria; kingdom Bacillati; phylum Actinomycetota; class Actinomycetes; order Kitasatosporales; family Streptomycetaceae; genus Streptomyces; species Streptomyces sp. NPDC059850. The sequence continues at coordinate 5,262 of NZ_JBHWJI010000034.1, read as the reverse complement.
TCGGTGAACAGGGACGACTGGACGGCGACTTCGCCGCCCGGGCCTCGGCCGGAAAGGTTGCGGCCGCCGAGGCCCGCGTACTCGCCCTCGCTGTTCTCGCGGACGACGACCCAGTCCAGCTCGGTGTCGTCGGCCTTGCGCAGCGGGCTCTGGACGCCGGGCAGGAACTGTACGGGGCGGACGTTGGCCCACTGGTCGAAGTTCTGGCAGATCTTGAGGCGCAGCCCCCACAGGCTGATGTGGTCGGGGACGGTCGGCCAGCCGACCGCGCCGAAGTAGAGGGCGTCGAAGTCCTTGAGGCGGTCGAGGCCGTCGTCGTCGATCATCTTGCCGGTGCGCTCGTAGTACTCGCAGCCCCAGGGGAACTCCTCCCAGGCGAAGGCGAAGGCCTCGTCGGTGTGACGGGAGTCCTCGGCCAGGGCGTCCAGGACGGCGCGTCCCGCCGCGACGACTTCCTTGCCCACGCCGTCGGCGGGGATGGCGGCGATACGGAACGTACGGGGCGCACGGGACGTACGGGGGGCGGCGGTCATGGGTGCCTCCGGCTCGCGGGGGTGTGGTGTGCGTCCGAGTCAACACAGGGCGGGCGTGGCGCGTCCAAGACCTGGTTTCGATGCGACGTATAGGCGTGGCCGATGGGTCGGGCGTCAGTCCGGGAGGGCTGTGTCCCGTGCCCGCCGCGCGGCCAGGGAGCCGGTGAGGGCGAGCAGGGCCCGGGCCGCCGGGGTGAGGTGCGCGGGCAGGCTGACCATCGCCACGTGCAGGTGGGCGGTCGGTTCGAGGGGTGCCACCGCCGCGCCGCAGCGGCGGGCGAGCCGGGTCCAGGAGGAGGGCAGGACGGCGGCGCCGACCCCGGTGAGGACCAGCGGCAGGATCGACGTCCGGTGATCGACTACGGTCACGATCTGCGTGCCGGTGCCGCCCGCGCTCGCCGTGATGTCGTTCGCCGTGATGTCGTCGACGATGCCGCGCATCAGGCTGCCGGTGCGGGACGCGATGAGCTTGTGGCCCGCCAGGTCCCCGGGCCGGATCGTGACCCCGTCCTCGATCGCCCCGCCGGGCGCGGCGACCACGACGAACGGCTGGTCCTCGACGTGCAGGACGTCAAGACCGGACGGGTTCACGGGGCTGGCGGAGCCCAGCAGGCCCAGTTCGCAGGCGCCGCTGCGTACGAGGGACAGGACCTCGTCCGGGGTGAACGCGGCCTGGGTGCTCACCGTCACGGACGGGTGCAGCTCGGCGAAGCGGTGGATGAGGGTGGTGAGCGGTTCGATGCCCGGCGAGGGCATGGTGGCGACCTCGACGGTGCCGCCCTGCAGCCCGGCGAGCCCGGCGGCGGTGTCGCGTACGGCGGCCAGGTCCCGCAGCACGCGGCGGCTGGGCTCCAGCAGCTCCGCCCCGGCCTCGCTGAGGACGACGCCCCGGCCGACGCGGTGGAAGAGGGCCACGCCGAGGTCGGCCTCCAGGGTCGCCATGGCCTGCGACAGCGACGGCTGGGCCACGTGCAGGGCGGTGGCCGCCTTGCTGAAGCCGCCGTGTTCGACGATGGCCAGGAAGTATTCGAGCTGCCGGGCGTCCACGGTGCCTCCCCGGGCGACGGATCTGGGCTGCGGCGGCTGCGGCTCGCGGCTTGCCAGTGCTTGTGCCTGCCGCGTCCGTTGCCGGGTCAACCTATCCGCCCCCGGACGTCGCTACCCGATCCAGCGCTCGGCGAGGGCCCGTCCGCACCGGGCGAGCAGCCGCGCGGACAGCTCGCTGTCGTGGGCGCAGTCCCGGTCGGTGAGATCGGTGAGCGCCTGGACGGAGCGGAAGTGGGCCGCCGTCCGGTCGGCGGGCAGCGTGCACCGGCCCGCTACGGCGTGCACCGGTACGCCCCGCCGACGAGCCCGCGCGGCGAGCGCGACCGGCAGCTTCCCCGACAGCGACTGCTCGTCGAGGCTGCCTTCCCCGGTGACGACGAAGTCGCTCCCGGCCAGCAACTCGTCGGCGCCGAGCAGGGAGAGGAAGTAGTCGGCCCCGGAACGCACCCGTCCGCCCAGCAGCATCCCGGCGTACCCGAGCCCACCGGCCGCCCCGGCCCCCCGCGTACGGGCGAGGCGGGCCGCGTCGGGCACATCCGCCGCGTCCGGGACGCCCGCCGCGTCCCGGACGCCCGCCGCCTCCAGCTCGCG
>NZ_JBHWJI010000034.1:0-3081 GCF_042731515.1 Streptomyces sp. NPDC059850 | reverse complement strand
GCCCCCCGGGGCGCCGCGGCCCCCGCCGTCGGGGGGGCGGGGGCCCGGTCGGGCCACCCCCCCGGCGCCGGCGACCCCCGCCGCGCCCGGCCCCCCCGCCGCCTCCAGCTCGCGGACGAGGGTGCCGAGGGCGGTGTCCAGTGTGCGTACGTCGCTCGCGGTCGCGCCCTTCTGGGGACCGTAGACGGCCGCCGCGCCCGTAGGCCCGAGCAGCGGGTTGTCCACGTCGGTGGCGAGGACGAGGTCGACCCCGGCCAGCGCGCTGCGGGCTGCGGCGAGGTCTCCCGTACGGAGGTCCGCGAGCCCCCGGCCGCCGGGGCCGACCGGCGTGCCGTCGTCGCGGGCCAGCACGGCGCCGAGGGCCTGCAGCAGGCCCGCGCCGCCGTCGGTGGTGGCGACGCCGCCGAGGGCGAGGACGACCGTATCCGCGCCGCCCGCCACCGCGTGCCGGACGGCCTCGCCGACGCCTCGGCTGGTGGCGGTGAGCGGTGTCGTACGGCCGTCCGGCAGCACGCCCAGCCCGCAGATGGCCGCGGCTTCGACCACGGCCGTACGGGTACGGGCGTCCGCCGCGACGTACGCTGTGACCGGCAGCCCGGTCGGACCGGTCACCGTGATCGCCTCCGGGCTGAACCGGCCGCCCGCACAGGCGGCGGCCACGCTCCCCTCTCCCCCGTCCGCAGGGGCGAGTCGGCGGATCCGGGCGTGCGGGGCGCCGTCCAGCAGCCCGCGCTCCAGCGCGCGGGCGACGTCGTCGGCGGTGAGCGAGCCCTTGAACTTGTCCGGGGCGATCAGCACGGACACCATCAGGGGGCCACCTCGGCGGTGCGGGCCGGGGGCGCCACGACACGTTCGGGATCAGGCGCGGCCTCCGCCGGTGGCTCGCCGCCCTTCCCCGCCAGCACCTCGCGCGCCCGCGCCACGTCCAGGCCGTTCTCCCAGCGGGCGACGAACAGGGTGGCGACGGCGTTGCCGAAGAAGTTCACCAGCGCCCGGCACTCCGACATGAACTTGTCGATGCCGAAGATGAGCATGATGCCCGCCGCAGGCACGTGTCCCGCCGTCGACAGCGTCGCGGTGAGCGCGATGAAGCCACCGCCCGCGACACCCGCCGCGCCCTTGGACGTCAGCAACATCACGGCGAGCAGCCCGAGTTGCTGAGGTAGGGACAGCGCCGTGTCCGTGGCCTGCGCGATGTAGAGGGTGGCCAGGGACAGGTAGATGGCCGCGCCGTCGAGGTTGAAGCTGTAGCCGGTCGGGACGACCAGGCCGACCGTGGACCGTTCGACGCCCATGAACTGGAGCTTCCGCATCAGCCCCGGCAGGGCGGGCTCGGCGGTCGACGTGCCCAGGATCAGGAAGAACTCCTCCTTGAAGTAGCGGATGAGCTGGAAGATGTTCAGCCGTACGTACGCGGCGAGCACACCGCCCAGCACCACCACGACGAAGAGGGCGGAGGTGACGTAGAAGAGCAGGATCAGCGACCCGAGGCTGGTCAGCGTGGACAGGCCGAACTTCCCGATGGCGTACGACATCGCGCCGAACGCGCCGAGCGGCGCGGCCTTCATGACGAACGCCAGCACCTTGAAGACGACCTCGGTCAGCCGGTGGACGCCCGCGATGACCGGCTCGCCGACCTGCCCGACCGACTTCAGCGCGATCCCGAAGATCACCGCCAGGAAGATCACCTGGAGGATGTCGCCCTCGACGAACGGCCCGAAGAAGCTGCTCGGCACGGTGTTCGTCAGGAACTCCCACCAGTGCTGGTGCGCGCCCTGCTCGATGTACTGGCCCGCGTCGCCCGAGGTGTCCAGGGTCGACGGATCGGCGTGTACGCCGTCGCCGAGCCGGAAGATGTTGATGGCGACCAGGCCCGTGAGCAGGGCGACGATCGTGCCGACCTGGAAGTACGTCAGCGCCTTGATCCCGGTGAGCCCGACCTTCTTCAGGTCGGCGACTCCGGCGATGCCGCCGATGATGGTCAGGAACACGATCGGCCCGATGAGCATCTTCATCGCGGTGATGAAGGTCGTGCCGATCGGTTCCATGTCCGTGGCCAGACCCGGCCACCGCCAGCCCAGCACGATGCCGATCACGATCGCCACCAGCACCTGGATATACAACTGCCGGTACCACGGCTTCGCCGGGGCGAGTGTCGGGGTCGCGGCTCGCTCTTGGTCCGGGGTATGCGTCATTGCAGCCTCCCTGATCGCGCGACACCGAGCCCGATCGGTCCGCGCCAGCTTGCGCCACAGTGAACCGGGCCACAGCTCAGGGGGTCCACGACCAAAAATCGATGCCCCGTATAGGCGGCGCCTATCTGTTCCGCTCCCCATACGACGAAGGCGGCGCCGCCGGGTGGGCCGGTGGCGCCGCCTTGTCATGCTGGGACGGTCAGTCCCTGATCTCCGAGCCGACGCGGAGGATTCCCACCGCGCCGCCCTGGGTGCCGGGGCACTTCCGCTTCGAGGTCTTGCCGTTCCAGACCCAGGGGCCGTAGAAGGTGGTCTCCACGCCCCGGGTGTCCACGCAGATGATCTTCACCCGGTGCGCGCCGAGGCGGCCCAGGCCCGAGCAGTAGGAGTAGCCGGTGGTGCCGCCCCTCGACCACGCATTGCAGTCGGCGGACCGGGTCGATACGTCGCCGCTGTCATTCGCCATGGCGTTCGGCGCGATGAGACTGGCACTCAGGGCCAGTCCGGCAATGGCGAGGAAAGACTTCTTTCGATTCATGCGAGTGTCCCCGTGATGTGCGAAAAACTACGACTGGGCTGGTGGTGCGGTTGGTCGCGCGTCAGGACGGTTCTGTGTCAGGACGGTTCCGCGTCAGCAGGTCTGCGTCAGAACAACTCGACCTGGTAGCCCGCCTTGTAGACGCCTACCGCGCCGCCCTGAGTGCCAGGGCACTTCCGCTTGGACCAGTCACCGCTCGTTCCCATCCGCCACGGGCCGAAGAAGGAAGTCTGCACGCCACGGGTGTCGATGCAGGTGACCTTCACCCGATACCGGTCGAACCTCGCCAGGTCCGCAGCCCCCGCCGTACGGTCGCGATGCCCACCACCAGGACGAGGAACACCAGCG
>NZ_JBHWJI010000033.1:0-103196 GCF_042731515.1 Streptomyces sp. NPDC059850 | reverse complement strand
CGGGCGCAGGCGCCGCCCGCCGACCTCGCCGCGGCCCGGGCCGCCGCCGACGCGGCCACCCGCGCCCTGCGCGACGCATCGAGCGCCGACGCGGCGGCCCGTACCCGCTGCCAGGACCTGGACGGACTCTCCGCGCGGGCCGTCACGGACGCGCGCACACTCGCCCCGCTGCGCGAGGAGTACGACCGCGTCGCCCGCCTCGCCACCCTCGCCGCCGGGACCTCCGCCGACAACGAGCGGCGGATGCGGCTGGAGGCGTACGTACTGGCCGCGCGGCTGGAACAGGTCGCGGCCGCGGCCAGCGCGCGGCTGCGGCACATGTCCTCCGGGCGCTACACCCTGGTGCACTCCGACGCCCGGACGGGCGGCCGCGGCCGCTCCGGGCTCGGGCTGCACGTCATCGACGCCTGGACCGGCCGCGAGCGCGACACCGCCACCCTCTCCGGCGGCGAGACGTTCTTCGCCTCCCTCGCCCTCGCGCTCGGCCTCGCCGACGTCGTCACGGACGAGGCGGGCGGCGTCCGGCTCGACACGCTCTTCATCGACGAGGGCTTCGGCAGCCTGGACGAACAGACCCTGGACGAGGTCCTGGACGTCTTGGACTCGCTGCGCGAACGGGACCGTACGGTCGGCATCGTCAGCCACGTCGCGGATCTGCGCCAGCGGATCCCGGCGCGGCTGGAGGTGGTGAAGGGGCGCGAGGGCTCGGCGGTGCGCCACCGCACCGCCACCGCCGCCCTGGGGTGACCCCGTCAGGCCGAGCCCGTCAGGCCCGGGTCACGGCGCGCTCGTAGACGTACAGGTCGCCCCGGTCCGCCGTGCGCGAGAAGTCCGCGCGGTGCAGCACCCGCTGGGAGGGGATGTTCCACGGCTCGGTGGTCGCGATGACGGTACGGACCTCCGCCCGCTCCGCGGCCCACTCCATCATCAGCCGCAGCGCACCGGTCGCCCAGCCCGCGCCGCGCGCCGAGTGGGACAGGTCGTAGCCGACCTCCACCTCGTACTCGCCGGGCGCGGGTGGCCCGTGGAAGCCGATGCTGCCGAGGGCGACGCCGTCCTCGGCGCGCAGGATGGCGTAGGTCCCCCAGGGGGACTCGTAGTACCCGGCCGCCGCGGCGCGCGCGGTCATTCCGGCGGCACCGATGGACGCGTCGCCGGGGACGCCGTCGATCCAGTCGAGATCGCCGGGCTTGCCGTCGGCCACGACGGCCGCGTCCCCGGGCGTGTGCTCGCGCAGCGTCATCCGGTCGTTCCGCAGCACGAACCGGCCGTTCTCGTGCGCCTGCTGGTACGCCACCTGGGGCCCTTCCTCGCCTGAGCCACGGCGAGGATGCGCGCGGCCCAGCGAGACTGTACCGGGGTAGCCCCCTAGCGGGCGGCGGCCGTGGTGAGGGCGGTGAACAGGGGCTTGGCCTCGGTGGTCCGCGGCAGGCCGCTGACCTGGGCGTCTCCGGCCTCCACCACGCGCCAGCGGCCGTCCTCGCGCAGGGCCAGGTCCGTGGTGATGAAGCGGCAGGCCAGCTGGCGGACGGCCGGGGCCACCTCGGACAGGTCGGGGGCGGGGGTCAGGCCGGGCGTGTCGGGGTGGGGGCCTATGAGGGCCGGTTCGCCGTCGAGCCACCAGACCCGGGCCTCGCCCACCGGCCGGTACGGCTCGTACGCGCGCAGCACCACACCCCCGGTGAGGTAGTCGCCCTGCAGCTCCACGAAGCGGGCGACGACCGAGGCCAGCCGGGCGGTGTCGGCGAGGTCGGGGACGTAGCACGCCTCCGCCCACTCATGCTTGCGGGACTTGACCCAGTCCTTCACCACCGCCGGACCCGCCCCGCCGAGCCGCGCGGCCAGCCGCGCCAGCGCGCCCGGCGCCACCGCCCGGCCGGGCGGCAGCGGCAGCCAGGCGCTGCGCGGGGTCAGCGGGGCGAAGACCTCGTACCAGCCGGGGAGTTCATGCGCGGTGCGGTACCGCTCGGGCGAGGTGAGCAGGGTGTGGCCGCGGTCGGCGAGGGCGGCGGACAGTTCGGCGTACCGCCCGGCGGACAGCATCCAGCCTCGGTACCAGACGGGACCGGCGTCGCGCTCGCCCCGCGCCACCGCCCGCACCGCGCCCGCCGCGTCCCCGGCGATCAGGGCCTCGTGGTCGACCAGCGCGACCGCCGCCCCGGTCGCGCGCACGGTCCGGGCCTCCTCGGCGAACTCGGGGTCGACACGGCGCGGTGCCAGCGGATCGCGGGAGAAGAGGAAGACGGGACGCATGGAACGGACCCTAAGAAGCGGGGCGGCCGGGGTACAACCCCGGCCACCCCACGAAGGTCCGCGAGGATCAGAGCGCGGACAGCTCCGCCACCAGGTCGTCAAGACCCAGCGACCCCTGGGACAGCGCCGCCATGTGCCACTTCTTGGCGTCGAAGGCGTCGCCGTGCGCCTTACGGGCCGCCTCCCGGCCGGTCAGCCAGGCCCGCTCGCCCAGCTTGTAGCCGATGGCCTGGCCCGGCATGCCCAGGTAGCGCACCAGCTCGCTGTCGAGGAAGTCGGCGGGGCGGCCGCAGTGCTGCCCGAAGAACTCCCGCGCCAGCTCCGGCGTCCAGCGCTCACCGGGGTGGAACGGCGAGTGGCCGGGGATCTCCAGCTCCAGGTGCATGCCGATGTCGACGATCACCCGCAGCGCCCGCATCATCTGCGCGTCGAGGTAGCCGAGCCGCCGCTCCGGGTCGGTCAGATAGCCCAGCTCGTCCATCAGCCGCTCCGCGTACAGCGCCCAGCCCTCCGCGTTGGCACTGACCATGCCGACCGTGGCCTGGTAGCGGGAGAGCCGGTCGGCGACGTGGGCCCACTGGGCGAGCTGCAGATGGTGGCCCGGGACGCCCTCGTGGTACCAGGTCGAGACCAGGTCGTAGACGGGGAAGCGGGTCTCGCCCATGGTGGGCAGCCAGGTGCGGCCGGGGCGGGAGAAGTCCACCGACGGCTGGGTGTAGTACGGGGCGGCCGCGCTCCCCGGCGGGGCGATCATCGACTCGACCCGCTTGACCCGCTCGGCGAGGTCGAAGTGGGTGCCGTCCAGCTGCTCGATGGCCTCGTCCATCAGCCCCTGCAGCCAGACCCGGGTCTCCTCGACGCCCTCGATGTGCACGCCGTGCTCGTCGAGGTGGCGCAGCGCCTCCCACGGGGTGGAGCCGGGCAGGATCTTCTCCGCCTCGGCGCGCATCTCGGCGTGGATGCGGTGGTATTCGGCCCAGCCGTACGCGTACGCCTCGTCCAGGTCCAGGTCGGTGCCGTTCCACATGCGGGACCAGCGCTGGTAGCGCTCGCGCCCCACCACCTCCGGGGCGCCCTCGATGCCCGGGCCGTACACGTCGCGCAGCCAGTCGCGGAGGGCGGCCAGCGCCCCGGTGGCCGCGGCCGCCGCCTCGTCCAGCTCGGCGCGCAGCGCGTCCGGCCCCTCGGCGGTGAAATCGGCGAACCAGCCGCCGTCGGTGCCGATCCACTCCTCCAGCTGGCCGAGGACCGTGGCCACCTGCCGGGGACCTGCGGGCAGCTCGCGCCGCAGCCCTTCGGCGAGCGAGGCGCGGTAGCCCTCCAGCGCGCCGGGGACGGCGCGCAGCCGGGCGGCGATCGCCGACCAGTCGTCCTCGGTGGCGGTCGGCATCACGGTGAAGACGCTGCGCACCGAGTGCAGCGGGGAGTGCAGATTGCTGACCGCGCGCAGCGACTCACCGGCCTCGTGCACGGCGAGTTCGGCGGTCAGCCGCTCCCGCAGCAGCCGCCCGCAGCGCCGCTCGGCGTCACTGTCCGCACCGGGCCGCGCCTCGGCCTCGGCCAGCCGCTCCAGGGTGGTGCGCGCCAGCTCGGCGGCGGCCTCCGCGCCCGTGGGGGAGAAGTCGGGCAGACGGCGTGCGCTCTCGGGAACGCCCAGGAAGGTGCCGGTGATCGGATCGAGTGCGATGAGGGCGTCGACGTAGGTGTCGGCGACCTGTCGGGGCAGCGGAGCGTTCTTGGAATCGGACATGGGGCCATCCTCGTACGACCGGGGGCGCGGCGTCATCAGCGTAGGCATGTCACGCGCCCGCGCCGCCGAGGCGTGGCCGGGACCCGCGCCCGGGCCCCGGCCGACCGCTCATCAGCCGGTCTGCGGGGCAGGGGCAGGGGCAGGGGCAGGCGCCGGGGCGGGAACCTGCGCCGGGTCGAGCTGGGCGGTGATCACGAGCGTGCCCTGCTCGATCTGGTAGTCCAGCGGCAGCCCGAGGCCGCGCATCGCCGCGACCATCCCGGTGTTGGCCGACCGGGTGACCGCGTACACGCATTCGCTGCCCGTCTCGACGGCCATCGCGACCAGCCGCTGCAGCAGCTCCCCGCCGATGCCGCGCCGCTGCCACGCGTCCTCGACGATCAGCGCGACCTCGGTCTCGTCCCCGTCCCACAGCAGATGGCCGAGGGCCACCAGCCGTCCGGAGGTGGTGTACGCGGCGAGGGTGCGGCCGAAGCGCGGGCTGAGCAGATGGTCCAGATAGCGGTCGGCGTCGCCGACCGGGCCGTGGTAGCGCCCGCCGAGCGTGGCGGGCGAGCAGCGCTCGTGCATCGCGCGGGCCGCGGCCACGTCCCGGGTGTCGGCTCGGCGCACGGTGACCTCGTTGCCCTCGGGCAGCGTCAGCACATCGCGGCGGTGCGGCAGCCGGGGGCCGAGCCGGGAGTCCAGTTCGACGAGCGCGCGGGCGCGTGCGAACTCGGTCGGGGTGAACGGCAGATGCGGCCGCTCGATGATGAGCGCCCCGCCGGACGGGTCCCGCAGCCGTATCACGGTCTCCTCCAGCACCCCTTCGACCGGCGGCGTGTCCTCCAGCGGGCGGCCGCCGAGCGAGGTGGCGGGGAGCGAGTGGAGCGTGCAGCGGCCGAGCAACTGGCGCAGCGCCAGCGGCAGTTCGGCGCCGTCCAGCGCGGTACGGGTCGCCAGCGTCAGCACCCGGGTGGGCGCGTCCACCAGATCGTGGGCGTCCGCGCACTCGATCCAGGTGTCGCTGCCGCCCCCGGCGGCGATCGCGCGCCTCAGCTCGTCGACGGGTACGGCGGCGGGGGCGCGCAGCAGGAACTCGTCCACGGTCCCGTCGGCCAGCGGATGGGTCTGCAGCGACAGGATGTCGACCCGGTGACCGGCCAGCGCCCCGCACAGCACGGCCAGGGTGCCCGGCTCGTCCCGTACGGTCGTCCGTATACGCCACAGCGCGGTCGCGGCGTCTTCCTGAGGGGAGTTCTCCGGGGCGCCCGCGGCCTCGGCCGCATCGGTCCGCATGTCGTCCGCGGGCTCCGGTGAGGACTCCGGCACCGGCGGGGCGTGGCCGTGTAGTCGGCGCCACCAGGCGGGCAGCCGCCAGCCGTCACGGAGTCGGGTGGGGCGGTGGTCGGATGTCGCTCGAGGAGTCATGGAAAACAGCCTCGCGCAAGGGTGTTGCGTGATCACAAACGCTCTGTGACCTATGGGTTAAGTGTGCATCTGCTCGCAGAAGCTCATTTTGTCCGATACTAAATGGTCACGCGATCAAGAAGTCGCGCACTCAAGCGGAGGCGGATTCCCCTATCCCCCACCCGCGAGCCGCCGCAGCACCCGCCCGCAGCGGCGCGCGTACGCCCGCTGGAAGAGCGGCACCAGCGGCGCCACCGCCCGGGTCAGCCGCACCGCCGGTCGGCTGAACGCCGTGACCGTCAGCCACACCGAGCCGTCCCGCTCCAGGCTCACCACGAACGACTCCTCGCCGCACTCCGGATGGCCCGGCAGCGTCCCGTACGCGAAGCCGGTCTCCGTTTCATCCGTCACCGTCCACACCACCTCGCACGGTGCGCGAAACCGCAGTGGCCCGACCCTCAACCCCACCACGACCGTCTGCCCCTCGGCAGCGTGCCCCCGGACGCGGACCGTGACCCAGGCCGCCCGGTGCATCCGCCAGTCCAGCACCGCACGCCCCGCGGCCGCGAACACCTCAGGCCCGTCCCCGACCCGGGTCCGCACCCGCAGATGCCCGTACCCGGCAGGCAGCGGCCACCGCCGAGTGGCGCCCACCTCCGGATAGGTGAGGCGGGAGGGCGACGGAACGGAGGAGGCCATGAGCGGTACGGTACGCGTCCCCCGGAAGGGGGCCGCGTACCGTAGCCGACAGGTTCCCGCTACTGGCCGACCAGGCCCGGCTTGAGGGCCTTGGTGTACAGGATCGCGCCGCCCACCTCCAGCAGGCGGACCGTCAGCTCGCCGCTGTCGCCGTCGATCTCCACCTCGCCGTAGAACTGGTAGCCCTCGGCGGGCGAGACGTTCGCGCGGTCCGGGGCCTTGACGAAGGGCTGCTCCGGGCCGAACGTGCCGTCCAGCTTCACCGCCGGGAAGGACCCCGCGTTCAGCGGGCCGGTGACGAACTCCCAGAACGGCGCGAAGTCCTTGAACGCCGCCCGCGACGGGTCGTAGTGCTGCGCCGAGGTGTAGTGGACGTCGGCCGTCAGCCACACCGTGCCGGTGATCTTCTGGTGCTTGATGTGCCGCAGCAGCTCAGCCAGCTGCAGCTCGCGGCCGAGCGGGGCGCCCGGGTCGCCCTGTGCCACCGCCTCGAAGTCGCTGGTCCCGTCCGGGACGACCAGGCCCAGCGGCATGTCGCAGGCGATGACCTTCCACACCGCGCGCGACCGCGACAGCTCCCGCTTCAGCCACTTCAGCTGCTCGGCGCCCAGGATGCCCTGGGTGTCCTCGGGCTGGCGGCCGGGTGAGTTGGCGTCGCGGTACGTACGGCAGTCCAGCACGAAGACGTCGAGCAGCGGGCCGTGGTGCTGCACCCGGTACACCCGGCCGCTCGCGTCCGGCCGCAGGCTGCTGATCGGGAAGTACTCGGCGAACGCCTGCCGGGCGCGGGCCGCCAGCACGTCCACCTTCTTCTCGGTGTAGCGGTCGTCGGCCAGGATCTCGCCCGGGTACCAGTTGTTCACCACCTCGTGGTCGTCCCACTGGGTGATGGTCGGCACCTCGGCGTGGAACCGGCGCAGATTGGTGTCCAGCAGGTTGTAGCGGAAGTTGCCGCGGTACTCGTCCAGCGTCTCGGCGACCTTGGACTTCTCCGGCGTCATGAGGTTCCGCCAGGTCGAGCCGTCGGGCAGCTTGACGGTCTCGGTCAGCGGGCCGTCGGCGTAGATGTTGTCGCCGCTGCACAGGAAGAAGTCCGGGTTACGGCGGCGCATCTCCTCGAAGACCCGGTAGCCGCCCTGGTCCGGGTTGATGCCCCAGCCCTGCCCGGCCAGGTCGCCGGACCAGACGAAGCGCACGCCCTCGCGGCGCTCGGGCACCGTACGGAACGTCCCGTACACCGGCTCGCCGGTGCGGCGCGGGTCCTCCGGGTCGGCGAGCAGCACCCGGTAGTGCACCTGGCTGCCGGACGGCAGACCGTGCAGCGCGGTGCGGCCGGTGAAGTCCGTACCCGGCCCGACCAGCGGCCCCCGCCAGCGGCGCGGGCGCGTGAAGGACTCCGTCGCGGAGGTCTCCACGATCATCCGGGCGGGCCGGTCGGAGCGCACCCACACCAGGCCGGACGACGACGTCACGTTCCCGGTCTGCACGCCCCACCGGGCGCTCGGACGGCCCGACAGCGCCTGCGCGGGCGCCGCCGATGCCACCCCCGACGCCGCGGCGGGCAGCGCCAGCGCCGCGGACGCGGCCGCCGACCCCTGCAGTACTGAACGCCGCCCGATCCCTCTGCCGGATTCCCGCGCCATGGTGGAGCCTCCCGTTGCTCGTAGAACAGCTGTGCAGGTCTGTTGCTATCGGTGCGAGATGCCTCATTCCCGAACGGACAGTAAACAGCAGGCTGTTCCCAGGAGACCCGGCGCGGCGTGGCGGCTACAGACCGCCCGCCACCCGCAGCACCGCTCCCGTCGTGTACGACGCCTCCGGGGAGAGCAGCCACACCACCGCGCCCGCGATCTCGTCCGGCTCGCCCGGCCGCCCCATCGGCACCCGCTCCGGATTCCGCCACGGCCGCTCCGGGTCACCCATCCGCGCGTGGATGTCGGTCAGCGTCATACCCGGCTGGACCGAGTTGACCCGGATCCCCTCCGCGGCCAGTTCCTTCGACAGGCCCACCGTCATCGCGTCCACGGCCGCCTTGCTGGCCGCGTAGTGCACGTACTCCCCGGGGCTGCCGGTCGTCGCCGCGCCGGAGGAGACGTTCACGATGGCGCCGCCCCGGCCGCCGTGCCGGGTGGACATCTCGCGCGCCGCGCGCCGCGCGCACAGCAGGGCACCGGTCACGTTGACGTCCACGACCCGCCGCATGACCTCGGGTGACGTCTCGGTGAAGCGGCCCAAAGGCCCGGTGATCCCGGCGTTGTTGACCAGCCCGGTGACCGGGCCCAGCTCCTCGCGCACCGCGTCGAACATCGCCTCGACCTGCTCCGCGACGCTCGTGTCGGCCTGGACGACGGTGGCCCGTACGCCCTCCGCGCGCACCAGTTCCGCGATCTGTTCCGCGGCCTCCCGCGCCTGCTCGTAGCCGATCGCCACGCTGTGCCCGGCGCGCGCCAGCCGCACCGCCACCGCCGCCCCGATGCCACGGCTGCCGCCCGTCACGACCGTGACCTGGTCCATTGCCTCAGCTCCCGCCCCGTTACGTCCCCGATCGAATGATCATGACGATAGCTGATCGTGCATTGGTCTTGACCAAGTGTGGGCCCCGCCCTATGGTCACATGGATACTGCAACAATCTTTAATAAATAAGCACGCATAAACAGCAGGGGGAGATCAGGGTGGGGACCACGCAGCTCGACTCGGTGCCGGAGCCGAAGTACTGGCATCTGAAGACCGTGCTCAGCGACGCCCTCGACTCGGAGTTCGCGGTCGGGGAGATCCTGCCCAACGAGCGTGAGCTGGCCGCCCGCTTCGGCGTCGCCCGCGCCACCCTCCGGCAGGCCCTCGAACAGCTGGAGCTGGAGGGCAGGCTGCAGCGCCGCCGTGGGGTCGGCACCACCGTCGCGCCGCCGCGCGTCGGCGTGGCTGTCGGGGACTACACCCACACCTGGACCGAGGCGGGCGACGACGCCTGGGCCTGCGTCGACAGCGTCGAGGCCGTGCCGCCCGCCGCGGTCGTGCGGCTCCTCGACACCGACGCCGACGCCCCCGTGCACCGGGTGCGGCGCACCCGGGTGAGCCAGGGCCAGCCGCTCGCCGCCGAGCTGCTGTACGTACCGGCCGCGTCCGTTCCCGGCCTCGCCGCGATCGACACCCCCAGCGGGCTGGCCCGCGCCCGCGCCGTACTGCGCGAGCTGAGCCGCCTGAAGCTGGAGGGCCGGGAGCAGTCGGTGGAGCTGGGGTCGGCGCGGGCGGACGACGCCAAGGAGCTGGACCGGCTGCCCGGCGCGCCCGTCCTCGTGGTGACCACCCGCTACGTCGCGGAGAACCGCACCGCGGCGGTCGCCGTGGCCACTTACCGCGCCGACACCTGCCGCCTCACCTTCGGCGACCAGAGCGGCGTCGAGCTGCTGGCGGGCTGAGCCGACCTGGTCCGGTCCGCTTCTACGGGCCTCAGCGGCGAGCGGTCACCGTGCTGTCCACCGCGAACAGCTCCGCCTCCACATGGTCCAGCGCCAGCCGCAGCGCGCCCGTCGTCACCGCGGCCTCGCCCAGCAGCGACTGGGCGACCTGCGGCGGGCGCAGGCAGTAGCGGGCCAGTTCGTCGCGGAGCGGGTCCAGCATGCCGTCGAGGTCCGCGGCCCAGCCGCCCACCACGACCACCTCGGGGTCGAGCGCCAGCACCAGGGCCGCCGTGTCGTGCACCAGCCGCCGGATGAAGCGGTCCACGGCCGCGCGGGCCCGCGCGTCGCCGTCCCGGGCGAGCGCGAAGACCCGTACGACCTGCGCCTCGTCCAGCGGGTTCAGCGGTTCGCCGGTGGTGGACAGCACCTCTTCGGGGCTCGCCTCGCGGCCCAGCAGATGCAGCGCGCCGATCTCCCCGGCCGCGCCGCCGTAGCCTCGGTGCAGCCGCCCGCCGATCAGCGAACCGGCGCCCGGACTCAGCCCGGCCAGGACGAAGACGACGTCGTCGGAGCCGGTCGCGGCGCCCTTCCAGTGCTCGGCCACGGCCGCCGTGTTCGCGTCGTTCTCCACCAGCACCGGGCACTGGAACGAGCGCCGCAGCCGCTCGCCGAGCGGCAGGCCCGTCCAGCCGGGCAGGGCGGTGCACAGATGGACGGTGCCGTCGGCCTCCACGATGCCGGGGCTGCCCACCCCGACCGCCCGCAGCGAGGGGCGCGCGACTCCGGCGCTCCGGAGCAGTTCCGAGGCGGCGGCCCGCACCCGGTCCAGCCGTTCGTCCGCCGGTGCCTTCTCGGACACCTCGCGCACGGTCGAGCCGAGCGCGCGCCCGTCCAGGTCCGACAGCAGGGCGGCGACCCGGTGCGCTCCTATCTCTATGCCCAGCAGATGTCCGGCCTCGGCGCGGAAGCGGAAGCGGCGCGCGGGGCGGCCCTGGCGGCGGACCCCGCCCTCCTCGGCGGGCACCTCCGCCGCGAGCCCGCTGTCGATCAGCCCGTCGACCACGCCCTCGACGGTGGGCCGGGACAGGCCGGTGGCCAGGGTGAGGTCGGTGAGCGACACGGAGGCGGCGTCCGGCGGCGCGGAAGCGGTGGCGGCGCGCAGCGCCTGCAGCACCACGGCGGAGTTGATGCGCCGCAGCAGGGACGGATCCCCGCCGGTCAGCCGCCCCACGTCGGTCCCCCTCCCACTGAGTGTGTGCCGGATCGTATCTGCTGGGGGCGGGCACGGCGAGCCGCCCGCGAACCCGCGTACGCCTGGCACCTGACGGGCGGCCAGATGTCGGTCCCGGGTTGTTTACTGATGGCATGACCAGTACGGCGGACCACCTGGCCACGATCGACGTTCTGCGCGCCCGGGACTTTCCCGCGCAGCGCCGGGGCCCGGGGTTCCACGTCGCCGACCTCCGGGTGAGCGAGGACTTCTGGGACGCGGACCTGACCCGGGTGGAGGAGGTGCTGGAGGAGTTCGAGGCCGAGCTGAGCGTCCTCGTCCAGGTGCTGACCTTACGGTGGGGCGCCCCCAGCGTCCTCGACCTCGCGGACGTCCTGGAGCGCTCGGCGATGGGCGAGCCGGTGCCGCCGCTGCTGGACGACCTGTGCGGCTATGTGCCCGCGCTGCACCTCTGGCAGGTGGACGGGCGCTGGGTAGGCCTCGGGGTGGGGCAGGGCGACCGGGAGCTGCCGTTCCAGCTGCTGGTGGCGATAGGGGAGCCGGGCGCCGCCTGAGGCCAGCCGTCAGCCGGGTCAGCCCGGGGCCTGCGCGTCCGCCTCGGCGGCGGCGCGCAGCCGGGCGTACTCCTCCGCCATCGCCGCCTTCGTCCAGTGCGCGTTGAGCCCGCTGGGGTTGGGCAGGGCCCAGACGCGGGTGTCCCCGATGGTCCGTTCCTGCGGGCCGATCTTCGCCCGCTTGTCGCCGAACGCGACCCGGTAGGCGGTGACGCCCGCCACCGCGAGCCAGCGCGGCCGCAGGCGGCGGACCTTCTCCTCCAGGATCCGGCCGCCCTCCCGGTACTCCTCGTCCGACAGCTCGTCGGCCCGCGCGCTGGCCCGGGACACCACATTGGTGATGCCCAGCCCGTACGACGGCAGCTCCCCCTGCTCGGAGGGGTGCAGCAGCCGCGGGGTGAACCCCGACGCGTGCAGCACCGGCCAGAACCGGTTGCCCGGGCGGGCGAAGTGGTGGCCGGTGGCGGCGGTCATCAGTCCGGGATTGATGCCGCAGAAGAGGACCCGCAGGCCGTCCCCGACCACATCGGGGACGACGCGGTCGCGGGCGGCCTCCAGCTCGTCGGGGGTCACCGGGGCAGCTCCTCGGGGGTCACCGGGGCGTCAGAGGATCGAGCCCGGTGCGTACGCCGCCGCCTCGGGGTGCTGCTTGGCGATCTCCTCGATCCGGGCGACCACCGCGCCGACCTGGTCGGCGGCCGCGCCCGTGAACGACAGCTTGTCGGCCATCAGGGCCTCCAGCGCCGCCCGGTCCAGCGGAATCCGCTCATCGGCGGCGAGGGAGTCCAGCAGCTCGTTGCGCTCGGCGCCCTGCTCGCGCATCGCGAGGGCGGCGGCGACCGCGTGCTCCTTGATCGCCTCATGGGCGATCTCGCGGCCCACCCCGGCCCGCACGGCGCCCATCAGCACCTTGGTGGTGGCGAGGAAGGGCAGGTAGCGGTCCAGCTCGCGGGCGACGACGGCGGGGAAGGCGCCGAACTCGTCGAGCACGGTCAGGAACGTCTCCAGCAGCCCGTCGAAGGCGAAGAACGCGTCCGGCAGCGCGACCCGGCGCACCACCGAGCAGGACACATCGCCCTCGTTCCACTGGTCGCCCGCCAGCTCGCCGGTCATCGAGGCGTAGCCGCGCAGGATCACGGCGAGGCCGTTGACGCGCTCGCAGGAGCGGGTGTTCATCTTGTGCGGCATCGCGGACGAGCCGACCTGGCCCGGCTTGAAGCCCTCGGTCACCAGCTCGTGCCCGGCCATCAGCCGGATCGTCTTGGCCAGCGAGGACGGGGCCGAGGCCAGCTGCACCAGGGCGGTGACGACCTCGTAGTCCACCGAGCGCGGGTAGACCTGGCCCACCGAGGTGAACGCCTGCGCGAAGCCCAGGTGACCGGCGATCCGGTCCTCCAGCTCGGCCAGCTTCCGGGCGTCGCCGCCCAGCAGGTCCAGCATGTCCTGTGCGGTGCCGACCGGGCCCTTGATGCCGCGCAGCGGGTACCGGCCGAGCAGGTCCTCCAGCCGCCCGTAGGCCACCAGCAGCTCGTCCGCCGCGGTCGCGAAGCGCTTGCCGAGGGTGGTGGCCTGCGCGGCGACGTTGTGCGAGCGGCCCGCCATCACCAGCTCGGCGTTGTCCGCGGCCAGCTTGCCGAGCCGGACCAGCGCGGCGACCGTACGGTCCCGGACCAGCTCCAGGGAGAGCCGGATCTGCAGCTGCTCGACGTTCTCGGTCAGGTCACGGGAGGTCATGCCCTTGTGGACGTGCTCATGACCGGCGAGGGCGTTGAACTCCTCGATGCGGGCCTTCACATCGTGCCGGGTGACCTTCTCGCGCTCGGCGATCGAGGCGAGGTCGACGTCCTCCAGGACCCGCTCGTAGTCGGCGAGGGCCGCGTCCGGCACCTCGATGCCCAGATCCTTCTGGGCACGCAGTACGGCGAGCCACAGCCGCCGCTCCAGCGTCACCTTGTACTCGGGGGACCACAGGACGGCCAGCTCCGCGGAGGCGTAGCGGCCGGCCAGGACGTTCGGAATGCGCGGCTTACCAGTCACGTGCACAGAGTCTACTGGCCGTATCCCCAGGCCAGACCGGTGCCCACCGGTCCGGCCCGACCGGCGCCCACCGGCCTGCCCCGGTCAGCCCCCGGTCAGCCCTCGTACGGCAGGAGTTCGCCCCGCTTCGGCGCCCGGCCGTCGCCCGAGGAACGGCCCGTCAGCCGCCGGACGATCCACGGGCCCAGGTGCTCGCGGGCGAACCGCGCGTCCGAGGTGCGGCGGGCGAGCCAGCCCGGGCGGACCGCGGGGGGCAGCGGCGCGTCCCAGTCCCCCTCCGGCTCATGGCCCAGCGCCTGCCAGACGGCCTCGGCGACCCGCCGGTGCCCCTCGGCGTTCAGATGGAGCCGGTCGTCCGCCCACATCCGGGGATCGCCGACCGCCTCGGAGGCGAACACGTCCACGACCAGCGCGTCATGCCGTGCGGCCAGCTCGTCCACGAAGGAGAACAGCTGCTCCATCCGCGGCTGGAACCGCTCGAACACCGGGCCACGCCGCCCGGGGCTGCGCATCAGCACCAGCGTCTTGCAGCTGGGCGCGAGCCGCTCGGCCGCCTCCTCCAGGAGGCCGCACACCCGTCCGACGTCGCATTTCGGCCGCAGGACATCGTTCCCGCCGCCGACCAGCGTGACCAGGTCCGCGCCCATCGCGGCCGCCGGTCCCGTCTGCTCGTCGACGATCTGGCCGATCAGCTTCCCGCGCACGGCGAGATTGGCGTATTGGAATCCGGGGGTCCGGGCCGCCAGGCGGGCGGCGAGGAGATCCGCCCAGCCGCGGTAGCCGCCGTCCGGGAGGACGTCGGACATGCCCTCGGTGAAGGAGTCGCCGACCGCGACATAACTGGTGTAGGTGGTGTTCGTCTGCATGGCTCGGGCGATCTTATCCGGTGCACGCGGGCTGCGCGGAGGCCGAGGCGCGCGCATCATGAGCCGCATGGCGCTGACCCACATCTACTTCGAGGGCGGCGCCCGGAACGGGACGACGGCGAGCTGGAACCTCGAACCGGGCGCGGACATCTACGACGACAACATCTTCCGGCCGCCCGAGCTGTACCGGCGGACGGACCGCACGAAGGTGATCGGGCACGTCGAGTACGTCGTCTTCCGCTACGACCCCACGGCTGCCCGGCCCCGCGGTCGGCCTTGAGCGGCCCCGCCCGGGTATGGCCGGGAACGTGCGGCGGGGGCGGCGCGCGGATGCGAACGGGTCGCTCGGTTGGGCGGAGCAGGGTTCCGGACGGCGCCGAGTAGGGCAGTCTGGTGCCCGTGGATGCCTTTGAATGCGACCGAACGACGATGGCGATCGTCGCTGCCGCCCTCGCCGACGACGGTGAGGGTGCCGCGGCCCTGCTGGAGCCGCTGGAGACGCGCGACGTATGCCGGGTCGCCGTCCGGCTCGCCGCGATGGCCGCCGACGCGCTGCTGGCCGTGGCCGAGGAGGGCGGCGGCGGACGGGAGGAGGCCCTCGCCCACTGGCAGGCGTGCATCATCGCCCATGAGTCCAGACGGGACCAGTGACGGCCCGGTTCCGCCGCTTCCCGTCACGCCGCCTCGGTACGCGCGCCGCCTCGGCGCGCTCGTCACGCCACCAGGAGGCGCAGCACATCCTCCATCGTGACCAGCCCCTCCAATCGCCCCTCCGCGTCGATCACGGGCGCGAGATGGGTTCCGCTGTCGCGCATCGCGGTCAGCACGTCGTCCAGCGGCGTCTGGGACCGCACCCGGGCGACCGGCCGCAGCTGATCCGGGCGGAACGGAACATCGCGCGGATGTTCGTCCAGCGCGTCCTTCACATGCAGATAGCCCAGGATCTGCCCCGCGTCGTCGATCACGGGGAAGCGGGAGAACCCGGTTTCGGCCGACATCCGCTCCAGCTCCTCGGGCGTCACCCCGAGCCGTGCCGAGACCACCCGGTCCAGCGGCAGCACCACGTCCCGCACCGGCCGCCGCCCCAGCTCCAGCGACTCCCGCAGCCGCTCGGCACCCCGGTCGTCCAGCAGCCCGGCCTGGCTGGAGTCCGCGACCATACGGGCCAGTTCGTCATCCGAGAACGTGGCCGTCACCTCGCCCCGGGGCTCGACCCGCAACAGCTTCAGCAGACCGTTGGCGAACGCGTTGACGGAGAAGATGACCGGGCGCAGCGCCCGCGCGAGCGCCACCAGCGGTGGCCCGAGCAGCAGCGCGGTACGTACCGGCTCGGCCAGCGCCACGTTCTTCGGCACCATCTCGCCGACCAGCATGTGCAGATACGTCGCCAGGCTCAGCGCGATCACGAACGAGATGGGATGGATCAGCCCGAGGGAGAGACCGGCCGCGTGGAACAGCGGCTCCAGCAGATGCGCCATGGCCGGTTCCGCGACGGCGCCCAGCACCAGCGTGCACAGCGTGATGCCGAGCTGGGCCGCGGCCAGCAGCGCGGACACGTGCTCCAGCCCCCACAGCACGGCCCGCGCCCGGCGGTCGCCCCGCTCGGCGTACGGCTCGATCTGGCTGCGCCGCACCGAGATCAGGGCGAACTCGGCGCCCACGAAGAACGCGTTCGCGACCAGCGTCAGCAGGCCGATCAGCAGCTGTACGACGATCATGGTCCGGCCCCGCCGTGGTCCCGGCCCTGGTCATCGCCGTGGTGATGGTGGTGGTGGGGGAGCGGGGCGTGCAGCCGGACCCGGGCGGCGCGGTGACCCGCCGCGTTCACCACCTCCATCCGCCAGCCCTCCGGCTCGACCGTGTCGCCCACGACCGGGATACGGCCCAGCGCGGCCGCGATCAGCCCGGCCAGCGTCTCGTACGGCCCCGGGGGCACCCGCAGCCCGATCTGCTCCAGCTGATCGACCCGGGCGGCGCCGTCCGCGTCGTACACCGCCCGGCCCTCGGCGTCCTCGCCCGCCGGGGCCAGGTCGGGGGTCTCGTGCGGGTCGTGCTCGTCGCGTACCTCGCCGACCACCTCCTCGACGATGTCCTCCAGGGTGACGACACCGGCCGTGCCGCCGTACTCGTCGATGACCACGGCCATGCTGCGCATGACCGAGAGCCGGTCCAGCAGCCGGTCCACGGTGAGCGACTCGGGGACCAGCATGGCCTCGCGCATCAGCTCGGACACCGGGTGGCGCGGCCGCGCCTCGGCGGGGATCGCCAGGACGTCCTTGATGTGCACGATGCCCGCCACCTCGTCCAGGCTGTCGCGGTGCACGGGGAAGCGGGACAGCCCGGTGGCGCGGGTCGCGTTGGCGACGTCCTCGGCGGTGGCCCGTACGTCCAGCGCGATCACCTGCACCCGGGGCGTCATCACGTTCTGCGCGGTCAGCTCGCCCAGGTTGAGGGTGCGGACGAACAGCTCCGCGGTGTCCTCCTCCAGCGCGCCCTCCTTCGCGGAGTGCCGGGCGAGCGCGATCAGCTCCTGCGGGCCGCGCGCCCCGGCCAGCTCCTCGGCGGGCTCCAGGCCCATCCGGCGCACCAAGCGGTTGGCGGTGTTGTTGAGGTGGGCGATCAGCGGGCGGAAGGCCGCGCTGAAGGCGCGCTGCGGGGTGGCGACGGCCCGGGCGACCGGGAGCGGGCGGGAGATCGCCCAGTTCTTGGGGACCAGCTCGCCGACCACCATCATCACCACCGTCGACAGGGCGGTGCCGATGACGAGGGCCGTGGTGTGGGCGACGGAGGGGGACATTCCGAGCGCGCCGAGCGGCCCGCCCAGCAGCGCGGCGATGGACGGCTCGGCGAGCATGCCCACGACCAGGTTGGTGACGGTGATGCCGAGCTGGGCGCCCGAGAGCTGGTACGTCAGGCCGCGCACGGCCTTCAGGGCGCTGTCCGCACCGCGCTCGCCGCGCTCCACCGCCCGGTCCAGCTCGCTGCGCTCGACCGTGGTCAGCGAGAACTCCGCCGCCACGAACGCGCCGCATGCGAGCGCCAGCAGGAGCGCCACGGCCAGGAGGAGGACTTCGGTCATGGGGTCACCTCCGTCCCATGATCCGGCAGGGCCCGGAGGAGCGCGCGACGGGAGCCGCCGCGCACTCTCATCGTAAAGCGGCGGCACAGCGCCGTGCGGGCGTCGCCTCAGGGCGTCAGCGGCTTCACCCAGCGGCTCCACTGCGGCTCCCGGGCGTACCCGGCCGCGCTCCACGCGTGGTGGGCGAGCGCGTTCTCGTCGAGCACCATGGCGTCCCCGCGCCGCCCGCCGAGCGCCGCGAACCGCTCCTCGGCCGCCGCGAGCAGCGCGGTCGCCACGCCCCGGCGGCGCTGGCCGGGGTGGACCGCGAGCCGGTACAGATGGCAGCGCCAGCCGTCGAAGCCCGCTATGACGGTCCCGGCGAGCGCCCCGTCCCGCTCGGCCAGCAGCAGCGCCTCGGGGTCCCGGCTGATCAGCCGGGCCACCCCGTCCCGGTCGTCGCTGATGCTCGTACCTTCCGCGGCCTCGCGCCAGAAGGCGAGCACGGCGTCGGCGTCCGAGGGGGTGGCATGGCGGATATGAAGATCGCTCATGGGGCGAGCCAAGCAGAGCACCGGCCCGTCCGGCGACCCGTTTTTGTGAGGTCAGGAGGGGCGCGAGGTCAGGGGGTACGGGGGTCGAGAGGGCGCCAGGTGTCGGTGGCGGTCGCGGCGAGCGCGAGCGGGCCGAGGACGACCAGCAGCAGTACCGGCGACATGGTCAGCAGGACCGCCGCTGCGGCCGTGGACCCGGCCAGCAGCACCGGTACGAGCGGCTGCCCCGGCACCGACCGGAACGCCGAGGCGAGGACGGCCCGCCAGCGCACCCCGTCCCGCCAGGCCGCGGCGCACCGCAGCCCCAGGGCGGCGAGGGCGGCGGTCGCGACGGCGAAGGCCGGACCGGCGCCCGGCCCGCCGTGGGCGTCCAGGGCGAGCGCGTCCAGCCACAGCAGCGCCAGCACCCCGGCGGGGGCGAGCCAGACGGACGGCCCCGAGCGCAGCACCCGGCGCAGCGCGGCCAGGAAGTGGCGTGGTGTCACGCCCGGCCCGCCGTGCGCCTGCTCGCGCAGCACGGTGCAGCCCGCCACCAGGGCGGGGTAGGCGGTGACCACGGGCAGCGAGGCGAGCAGCAGGAACACCCCGAGCAGCAGACAGTCGGCGAACGGCGCGAACCAGAAGCGGCGCATCGGCCCGGCCCCCTATCCCTTGAGCCCGGAGGTGTGCACGCCCTCGACCAGCAGCCGCTGGAAGGCGAGGAAGAACAGCAGCACGGGCACGAGGGTGAGCACCGACATCGCGAACATCGGCCCGAACGCGGCGCTGCCGGACTGGTCGACGAACATCCGCAGGCCCAGCTGCAGCGTGTAGTCCTTCGGGTCGGCGAGGTACATCAGCTGGGAGAGGAAGTCGTTCCAGCTCCAGATGAACGAGAAGATCGTCGTGGTCACCAGGGCCGGTTTGAGCAGCGGCATGATGACGTGCCAGAAGGTGCGGTACGGCCCGCAGCCGTCGATGACCGCCGCCTCGTCCAGTTCGCGCGGCAGCGAGCGGATGAACTGGACGATCAGGAAGACGAAGAAGGCCTCGGTGGCCAGGAACTTCGGCAGGATGAGCGGCAGGAACGTGCCGACCATGCCGAGCTTCTGGAAGATGATGTACTGCGGGATCAGCACGACGTGCATCGGCAGCATCAGCGTCCCGATCATCACCGCGAAGTAGAGCCCGCGGCCCCGGAAGCGCAGCCGCGCGAAGGCGTACGCGGCCAGGGAGCAGGACACCACGTTGCCGAGGACCGCGCCGGTGGAGACGAGCAGCGAGTTGCCGAACAGCCGCCACAGTGTGATGCCGCTGATCCCCTCGGCCGCCTTGGTGTAGTTGCCCGGGGTGAAGACCTCCGGGACGGGGCTCAGATTCGAGATGATCTCGGTGCCGGACTTCACCGACGCCGTGACCAGCCACAGCACCGGATAGAGCAGTACGAGGCCCAGCGCCACGCACACGAGGTGCCACACCGCGGAACGCACGCGTGGGGTGGTGGCGGGGGCCGGGGACGTCGCGGTCGTCATGACGTCTCCTCCTGTCCGTAGAAGACCCACAGCCGGGAACTGCGGAAGACGAGGAACGTGACCAGGGCGATGACGGCCAGCAGGACCCACGCCATCGCGGAGGCGTATCCCATGTGGAAGTTGGTGAAAGCCTGTTGGTACAGGTACAGCGAGTAGAAGAGGGTCGAGTCGGACGGCCCTCCGGTGCCGTTGCTGACCACGAACGCGGAGGTGAAGGACTGGAAGGAGTGGATGATCTCCATGATCAGGTTGAAGAAGAGGACCGGCGTCAGCATCGGCAGCGTGATGGAGAAGAAGGTGCGCGTCCGGCTCGCCCCGTCGATCGAGGACGCCTCGTACAGCTCCTTCGGGATCTGTTTCAGCCCGGCCAGGAAGATCACCATGGGTGCGCCGAACTGCCAGACGGTCAGCATGATCAGCGGATACAGGGCGTAGTCCGGGTTGTCGGTGAGGCCGCCGATCTCCAGGCCGAAGAAGGCCAGCGAGCGGTCGGTGAGACCGCCGGTGGCGAACAGGGACCGCCACACCAGGGCGACACTCACGCTCGCGCCGAGCAGTGACGGAGCGTAGAACGCGGCGCGGTACAGGCCGACTCCGCGGCTTGCGCGGTTCAGCAGCAGCGCCACGGCGAGCGCGGCCGCGAGCTTGAGCGGCGCGCCGATGAGGACGAACTTCAGGGTCACGCCCACCGAGGTGAGGAACCGGTCGTCCTCCAGCATGTAGCGGTAGTTGGCGAGCCCCACCCACTGCGGCTTCGAGAAGAGGTCGTAGTCGGTGAACGACAGATACAGCGAGGCGAGCATCGGGCCGAGGGTCAGGACGACCGCGCCGATCAGCCAGGGCGCCAGGAAGACATGTGCCGACAGCACCGATGAACGGCGGCGGCGCCGCGCCAGGGCGACGGCGTCGGCGACACCGCCGGGGCGGGGCAGGGGACGGGGCGGTGCGGTCGCCTGGGCCATGCGTGCTCCTCCGAGGCGAGGGTGGATGACGGCGGCAACGGTTGCACGGGAAAGCGCTTGCGGCAAGAGGCGGGCGCGGTTGAACTTTTCCCTGATGATTAGGTTCTTGACATTGACTGAGTGCTGCACGCAAGCGTAATTTCCGGCTCAGCCTGAAACAGAGTGGCAACGTTTGCAGCCACTCCTCCGCCAGCAGAGTGAAGGGCCGCGATGTCCGCAACACGCCGTCCCCCCACCCCCGTCTCGCCCTCGCGCCGCCGACTCCTCACCTCGCTCGGCGCGCTGGGCCTGGGCGCCGCCACCGCCGGGTGCGCCACCGCGCGGGCCGCCGACGACGACACGGTGACGCTCGACTTCCAGTGGTGGGGCGCCGACGATCGCAACCTGGCCACCGCCAAGGCGCTGCGGCTCTTCGAACGCCGCCATCCGAAGGTGAGGGTGTCGGTCTCCTTCACCGGCTACGACGCCTACTTCCAGCGGCTCGCCACCCAAGTCGCGGCCGGTGGCGGCCCCGACGTGCTGCAGATGGACTACTACCAGGCGCGGGCGTACGCCGACTACGGACTGCTCGCCGACCTCGGCGGCCCCGAGTTCTCCGCCCTCTCCCTGGACCAGGTGCCCGCCGCCTATGTGAACGCCAACCGCCTGGGCGGGAAGCTGTACGCGGTCCCGACCGGACTTGTGTCACAGGCCCTGTTCGTCGACCCGGCCCTCTGGCGCAAGGCGGGCGTCGGCCTGCCGAAGAAGGGCTGGACCTGGGACGACCTCCTGCACGACGTCGGCCCCGCCGTGAAGCGGGCGGTGCCGGGCCGAAGCCCGCTCACCGACTTCGGCGGCTACAGCGAGTGCTTCAACGTCTGGCTCGCCCAGCGCGGCAAGACGATCTACAAACCCGATACCTCGCTCGGCTTCACCACGGCCGATCTCGCCGGGTTCTGGGAGCTGACCTCGCGGCTGCGGGACCAGGGCATCTTCACCCCGCCCCACATCACCGCCTCCTACGACGGTTCGACGGAAAGCTCTCCGATGGTACGGAAGCTCTCCACCGCCGAGTTCAAGCTCACCTCCACGGTCACGCCCTACTTCGAGGCCTACGGCGAGGTCGCCGCCGTGCCGTTCCCCACGGTGTCCTCCGGCGCCCCGCTCGGGCTGACCGCAGGGGCCGGGATGATGTGTGTCCAGCAGCGCAGCCCGCACAAGCGGGAGGCCGCGCTGCTGCTGGACTTCCTGCTCAACGACCCGGGGGCGGGCCGCGCGCTCGGCGTCGTACGCGGCCTGCCGCCGAACCGGCCGAACCTCGACCGCCTCGCGCCCGGCTTCACCAAGGGCGACCGCATGGTCTACGAGTACGTCACCGCGTACGAGAAGGACTTCGCGCCGGCCCCGCTGCCGCCGCCCGGCTCCGACGAGGACAAGCTGGAGTTCGAGAGCGTCTACCAGGACGTGATCTTCGGCAAGCAGAGCGTACGGGCGGCCGCCGCCCAGATGATGGAGAAGTTCCACACCACCGTGCCGCAGGGCTGAGCCATGATCATCCGCGAACTGAGGGTCACCCCGATCGCCTTCCGCGACCCCCCGCTGCTCAACGCCGACGGAGTGCACCAGCCCCACGTCCTGCGCGCGGTCGTCGAACTGGTCGTGGACGACGGCCGGGGCGGCGAGGTGACCGGACTCGGCGAATGCGCCGGTCACGCCTGGCAGCTCGACTGGCTGACCCTCGTCGGCACCCAGCTGGCGGGCCTCCCCGTCTTCGACACGGCGGCGGTCGGCCGGACCGTCCGCGCACTGCTGTCCGGCCGGGCGGACGGCGTCGACTACGGCCCCGACGCGCCGTGGCGGCGCTGGTCCGACCGTACGAGCCCGCCCGAATCGCGCGGCCCCGCCCCGATTCCCGCGCCCGCCTTCGACGTACGGCGCGTATACGCGGCGATCGAGGTCGCGTGCCTGGACGCGCAGGGCAGGCTGACCGGCGTACCGGTGGTCGATCTGCTGGGCGGCCGGGTGCGGGACGCCGTGCCCTACAGCGCGTACCTCTTCTACAAGTGGGAGCGGCACCCCGCACGGGACGGCGCCCCCGCGATCGAGGACGAGTGGGGCGCCGCCCTGGACCCCGAGGGCATCGTCGCCCAGGCGCGGCGCATGGTGGACCGGTACGGCTTCCGCTCGCTCAAGCTCAAGGGCGGGGTCTTCCCGCCGGATCAGGAGATCGCTGCCATCCACGCGCTGCGGGCGGCGTTCCCCGGGCATCCGCTCCGTATCGATCCCAACGCCGCGTGGACGCTACGGACTTCTCTGGCGGCGGTCCGCGAACTCGAAGGCGTCCTCGAATACCTGGAGGACCCGGTGGCCGGGGCGAAGGACATGGGCGCCCTTGCCGAGCGGACCTCGATCCCGCTCGCCACCAACATGTGCGTGAACTCGCTGGAGACCATGCGCCCCGCCCTTGACCACGGCGCGGTGCGGATCGTGCTGGCCGATCACCACATCTGGGGCGGGCTGCGGACCACCGCCGCGCTGGGGGACGTCTGCGAGGCGGTCGGCTGGGGGCTGTCCATGCACTCCAACTCGCACCTGGGTATCAGCCTCGCCGCGATGACCCATGTCGCCGCCGCCACCGAGGAGCTGGCCTACGCGTGCGACACCCACTACCCGTGGAACGCCGCCGATGACGTGGTGGCGCCCGGTGCCCTGGCCTTCGCCGACGGAGCCGTGCGGGTCCCGCCGGGTCCGGGTCTCGGGGTCGAGCTGGACCGCGCCGTCCTCGACCGGCTGCACGCCACGTACCTGGACCTGGGGCGCGAGCACCGGCACGACGCGCTCTACATGAGGACCGTGGAGCCGGACTTCGACCCGGCGCTGCCGCGCTGGTAGTCACTCCACCGCGGCCGTCGACCCCCGCACCACCAGATGCGTCTCCAGCACCCGCTGCATCGGCTCCGCCCCCTCCACCGCGGGCGTGCCCAGGATGCGGGACAGCAGATCGACGGCGGCCCGCGCGGCGTACGCCTTCGGCACGGACACCGTGGTCAGCGGGGGCGCGGCCATCCCGGACAGCGCGAAGTCGTCGCAGCCCACCACGCTCATCTCGTCCGGCACCCGCACCCCGCGCGCGGTGAACCGGCTGATCAGCCCGAACGCGACGATGTCGTTGAACGCCACCACCGCGCTCGCCCCGCTGGCCAGCACCACATCGGCCGCGCCGGTGATCCCGCCGTCGAACTGCGGGGCCACGCTCCCCACGTGGACGATCTCGACCTTGCCCGACTCCGCCATCGCCTCGACGCCCGCCGCCCGCTCCCGCGCGGCCCAGGAGCTGCGCGGCCCGCCGACGTACGCGATCTTGCGGTGGCCCAGGGCGTGCAGATGGGCCACCGCGTCGCTCATGCCCGCCATCAGGTCGGCCGTGACGCTCGCGAAGCCGGGCTCCCTGCGGTGCAGCAGCACGGTCGGCTTCGCGGCGAGTTCGTCCAGCGACCGCAGCTCCTCGCCGCTCAGATGCGGGGAGACCAGGACGAGCCCGTCCACCTGCGGGGCCAGCGTGCGGATGGCGTCCAGCTCCAGGGCCTCGTCGCGCTCGGCGTCGGATACGAACACCGCGTAGCCGAGGCCCCGGGCCCGGGACTGGACGCCCTTGCAGCACTCCGCGTAGAAGGGGTTCAGCAGGTCGGGGACGATCACGCCCAGATGGCCGGTACGTCCCGTGATCAAGCCCTGTGCCGCGCGGTTGGGCTGGTAGCCGAGCCGGTCGGCGGCGGCCCGCACCCGCTCGCGCGTGACGACGCTGACCGTTCCCCCGGGCGCCAGCGCCCGCGACACCGTGGACGGCGAGACCCCTGAGGCCTTCGCGACGTCTCGAATGGTCACCTGCACGACCTGAGGTTTGCACCCCCGCTCCTGTTACGTCAATGCACGTCGGTCACGCTCCGTGCAGCTCCTCGATCACCGGGGCGAAGGCCTCCATGTTGTGCTCCAGCACGGCGAAGTACGTGAAGCCGAAGCGCTCGCGGTGGGCCCGCAGCTGGTCCGCCATCTCCTTGGGGCTGCCCAGCAGCAGTGCGGGGTGTGCCAGCAGCTGGTCCTCGGTGAGGTCGGGAGCGTACGGCCGCAGCTCGCGGGCCTTGGCACGGTGGTCGCCGGTGTTCTCGACCAGCTGGATCAGATAGTTCAGCTCGGCGGGATCCGGTCCCCTTCCGGCGTCGGCCGCGAAGCCGCGGAAGGCCGCCACCCGCTCCTCCAGCGCCTCCGGGCTGATCATCTTCAGCGGGACGGGCGCGTCGTCCGGGGCCGGGACCGCGCCCGTGAACGCCGCGATCTCCGCATGCCGTGCGGCCACCCGCAGCAGCCGGTTGCCGTTGCCGCCGAGGACCAGCGGCGGGCGCGGGGCCTGCGCGGGGCGCGGCTGCTGCTCGGGGTCGGTCAGCAGCCGCTCCAGCTCTTGGACGGTGTGCTCCAGATGGTCCACCCGCTCGCGCGGCGAGCCGAACGGCAGCCCGGCGCTGTCGTGCTCGGCCTTCACATACCCCGCCCCGAGGCCCAGCTCCAGCCGTCCCCCGGTGAGCGCGTCGCAGGTGGCCACCTCACGGGCCAGCAGGGCCGGGTTCCAGAAGCCCAGGTTGAGGACGAAGGTGCCGAGCCGCGGCCGCTCGGTGACCTCGGCGGCGGCCACCAGCGCCGCGAACGGCGCGGGCATGCCCAGATGGTCGGGGACGAGCAGCACGTCGTAGCCCAGACGCTCGGCGCGGCGGCACTTCTCGCGCCAGGTCGGGGCCGATTCGAGCGTGAGCAGATTGACTCCGAAACGGAACGGCCTTGCCATGAGCCCTCCTTGATCGGGAAATGCCCCGAACCTATCGGAGAACGGCTCTCCTTGGTCAGCCCTCGTGGGCCGCGTACGCCCGGGTGAAGATCTGCATGCGGTTCAGCACCGACTCGGCCGTGGGTCGCTCCATCCGGTCGACGATCCGGCCGTCGTCGAGGAAGAGCACCAGGTCGGAGTGGGCGGCGGCGCTCGGGTCATGGGTCACCATGACCACCGTCTGGCCCAGGTCGTCCACCGCCTCGCGCAGGAAGGTCAGCACCTCCAGACCCGCGCGCGAGTCCAGGTTGCCGGTCGGCTCGTCCGCGAAGATCAGCTCGGGGCGGGAGGCCAGCGCCCGGGCACAGGCCACCCGCTGCTGCTGGCCGCCGGACAGCTGGGCGGGCCGGTGCTTCAGCCGGTCCCGCAGTCCGAGGGTGTCGATGACCCGCTCCAGCCACGCCGGGTCCGGCTTCTGGCCCGCGATGTCCATCGGCAGGGTGATGTTCTCGGCCGCGTTCAGGGTGGGCAGCAGATTGAACGACTGGAACATGAAGCCGATCCGGTCGCGGCGCAGCTGGGTCAGCTGGCGGTCGCCCAGTCCGGTGATCTCGGTGTCGCCCAGCCAGACCTGGCCCGCGGAGACCGTGTCGAGACCCGCCAGGCAGTGCATCAGCGTGGACTTGCCGGAGCCGGACGGCCCCATCACCGCGGTGAACCTGCCCCGCTCGATCTCCACGTCCACCGCGTCCAGCGCGACCACGGCGGTCTCGCCGCTGCCGTACGCCTTGGTCAGGCCGTGGGCCCGGGCCGCCGGGCGAGCGCCGCCCTCCGCGAACCCGTCTGTCTTCGTTGCCGCCGGTGTGGACACAAACGCCTCCCGTGTCGGAACGGTTTGCCCTCGATGGTAGGGACCGGCACGGATTTGCGCGCCATTGGCGCCGCTAGCAATTATGCGCTAGCGTGAGGGTGTGGCTAAGACACAGCTGAACGTCCGGGTCGACGAGACCACCGCTGAGGTGGCCCGGGAGCGTGCACTGCAGCGGGGAGTGAGCGTGAACCGCTACATCGAAGAGCTGGTCCGGCAGGACGCGGGCGAGGTGGGCCAGAAGTTCGTGGAAGCCGCCGCCGACTTCATGAAGCAGTACGAGTCGGTCTTCGACGAGGAGTTCGGCCGGGAACCCGGACGGCAGCTCGGGGGCGAAGCGCGCCGTTGACCGTGCGTATCGACCTCGCCTGGCTTCTGATGATCGCCGAACACAACACCCCGGGGGACCCGCGCGTCACCGACTACGGCGTGCTGGTGGCCGCCGTGAGCCGCCACGAGGCGGAGATATTCGGCACCCCGATCTACACCGACCCGCAGGAACGGGCCGCCGCGCTCCTGCAGCTGCTGCTCCTCGTCCCGGCCCTGGAGCGGTCGAACGCGCTGTTCGCGTCGGCCGTCGCGTACGCGTACCTGGTCGCGAGCGGGCTGAAAGTGACCACCTCGCCGGAGCGGGTGCGGGACCTGGCGCGCCTGGTGCACGACGGCGCGGTGGACGTGCACGCGATCGCGGACGAGCTGCGCAGCTGGAGCGTTTAGCCGTTACGCCGGAGGGCGCCGCGCCACACCCAGGGTGCAGTGCGACGTGGGCAGCGGCAGCCCTCGCTCCGGGAGCCGCAGCGCCCGGCGGGTGACGGGCTCGAAGCCCGCCCGCGCCAGCTCCGCCCGTACGTCGCGCCCCGTGTGGCAGCCGCCGAACATCAGCGGCCACACCGTCCGGTCCAGCACCCCTTGGGCCGCCGCCATCGCCCGACCCTCGGCCCGTCCGTGCTCCAGGAACCGCAGTTCCCCGCCCGGCCGCAGCACCCGCAGCAGCTCCGCCAGGGTGCGCTGGACGTCCCGTACGGAACACAGCACCAGGCAGGCCACCGCCGCGTCGAACGCCTCGCTCTTGACCGGCAGCGCCTCCGCGACCCCGGGCGCCACGTCCACCGGCACCTCGGCCCGGTGGCCCGCCCGCACCGCGAGGCGGCGCAGATGGCGCTCGGGCTCGATGGCGACGACCTCGGAGACGGTGTTCGGGTAGTGCGCGAAGTTCAGGCCGTTCCCGGCGCCGATCTCGATGACCCGGCCGGACAGCCCGGCCAGCAGCTCGCCGCGGAGTTCGGCGACCCCGGCCCGTTCGTCGGCCAGGGGGCTGACCTTGGCATAGAAGCGGGCGAAGAGCGGGTGGTGGACGGTTTCACGCGGGGGCCGACGGAGGCGGACGGGCATGGGTGACACCCCTTTTCCAGCGGGACGGCTGTGTACCGGTACCGGGAGTCTGCCCATGCCGCCCCCACCGCTACGCCGTGCGGTGCTCCTTCACGAAAAGCTCCTTGGCGAACTGCTCCGCGTCCCAGACGCCGTCCAGCCGCGGGGCCAGCCACCCCGGGGCCGCCGCGCGGAAGTCGGCGGGCGAAAGGGCCCCGGCCCGCTCGGGGACGGCGCCCAGCAGCGGGGCGCCCGCCGCCTCGGGCAGATCGGTCCGGTTGCAGCGGGAGGCGAGGTCCGCGTCGGCGGGCCAGCTGCCGATGACGACGCCGGGGAAGCGCAGACCCCGGGCGCGCAGCGCCTCCGCCGTGAGGGCCGTGGCGTTGAGCGTGCCCAGCCCCGCGTGGGCGACGACCAGGACGGGGGCGTCGAGCAGCCGGGCCGCGTCGGCGAGCGTCGCGCCGGTCTCGTCGAACCGTACGAGCAGCCCGCCCGCGCCCTCGACGAGCACCAGATCGTGCTCGGCGGCCAGCTTCTCCGCCGCCTCCGCGATCTCCCGTGGCCGCACGGCGGGGCGCCCGGCGCGGCGCGCCGCGGTGTCGGGCGCCAGCGGCTCGGGGTAGCGGGCGAGTTCCCGGAGGGTCACGTCACCGGCGAGCCGGGCCACCTCGGCGGCATCGCCCGGTTCATCCGGGCCCACGCCGGTCTGCGCGGGTTTGAGCACGGCGACCGACCGGCCGCGCGCGAGCGCGGCCGCCGCGACGGCCGCTGTGGTGACGGTCTTGCCGACCTCCGTGCCGGTGCCGGTCACGACCAGTACTGACATCTGTTGCTTCGTGCCTTTCGCTGTTGTCTTGTCTGTTGTGCCGTCTTCTTGTGCCGTCAGCCCGCCGTGGCGGCGGCGGACCGTACCGCCGCGCAGATCCGGGCCAGATCGTCGTCGCCCGTGATGAAGGGCGGCATGGTGTAGAGCATGTCGCGGAACGGCCGCAGCCAGACGCCCGCGCGCACCGCCGCCCGCGACGCGGCCGCCATGCCCGCGTCGTCCAGCGGCTGGTCCAGCTGGACGACGCCGATCGCGCCGAGCACCCGTACGTCCCGTACGCCCGGCAGCTCGGCGGCGGGCGTGAGCCCCTCCCGCAGCCCCGTCTCGATCCGCTTGACCTCCTGCCGCCAGTCGTAGGACAGCAGCAGGTCGATCGAGGCGCCCGCGACGGCGGTGGCCAGCGGATTGCCCATGAACGTCGGGCCGTGGGCGAGCACCGGAAGCTCGCCGCGCGAGATGCCCTCCGCCACCCGCGAGGTGCACAAGGTGGCGGCCAGCGTCAGATAGCCGCCGGTCAGCGCCTTGCCCACGCACATCACATCCGGGCTGACCCCGGCGTGCTCCGCCGCGAAGAGGGTGCCGGTGCGCCCGAAGCCGGTGGCGATCTCGTCGAACACCAGCAGCACATCGTGCTCGTCGCACGCCTCGCGCAGCATCCGCAGCAGGGCGGGGGAGTGGAACCGCATACCGCCCGCGCCCTGCACCACCGGTTCCACGATCACCGCGGCCAGCTCGTCCGCGTGGCGGGCCACCAGCTCGCGTACGTGGGCCTCGTACGCGGGGTCGGGCTCGGCGTCGAAGCCGGGCGGCGGCGCGTCCGCGAAGATCTGCTCGGGCAGGACGCCCGACCACAGCCGGTGCATGCCGCCGTCCGGGTCGCACACCGCCATCGGCTGCCAGGTGTCGCCGTGGTAGCCGCCGCGCCAGGTCAGCAGCCGCTGCTTGGCGGGGCGGCCGAGCGAGCGCCAGTACTGGAGGCACATCTTGACCGCGACCTCGACCGACACCGAGCCCGAGTCGGCCAGGAAGACGTGCTGCAGCGGTTCGGGGGTGATCTCCACGAGCCGGGCGGCCAGCCGCACGGCGGGCTCATGGGTGAGCCCGCCGAACATCACATGGCTCATCCGGTCGAGCTGGCCGCGCGCCGCCTCGTTGAGCACCGGGTGGTTGTAGCCGTGGATGGCGGACCACCACGACGACATCCCGTCCACCAGCTCCCGTACGCCCTCGGCCGGTTCGGCGAGCCGCAGCCGGACCCCGGCCGCGGACTCCACGACGAGGGGGTCCGTGCGGCCGGGCATCGGGCCGTACGGATGCCAGACGTGCTGCCGGTCCAGGGCCAGCAGCGCGTCGGGCGTCAGCGGCTCAGGCATTGGGCGGCAGTTCCGTCCCCGCGCCCCGGCGGCGCACCGCGACCAGATCCGCGTGCGACTCCCCGGCCGCCACGGCGACCGGCTCGGCGGCGGGCTCTACCAGAGGCTCGGTGTCGGCCACCGGGGCCTCGTGGGCGTCACCGCACGGGCCGCAGCCGCCGCCCTCCGCGCCGTGCGAGCCGCAGCCGCCCCCGGCCGCCGCGAGCGCGTCGGCGCGGTGCGCGGGCAGCGTCCTGGTGTCCGTGCCCTCCACCTCGAAACCGGCGTCGGCGATCATGTCCAGGTCGTCCTTGCCCGACTGGCCCTCGGTGGTCAGATAGTCCCCGAGGAAGATCGAGTTCGCCAGGTGCAGGGCCAGCGGCTGCATCGTCCGCAGATGGATCTCGCGCCCGCCCGCGAGCCGTACCTCCACGTCCGGGCAGACGAACCGGACCATGGCGAGGATGCGCAGACAGCGCTGCGGGGTGAGGTTCCAGTCCCCGGCCAGCGGGGTGCCCTCGATGGGGATCAGGAAGTTGACCGGCACCGAGTCCGGGTTCAGCTCGCGCAGCGAGAAGACCACATCCACCAGGTCCTCGTCACGCTCGCCCATGCCCGCGATCAGCCCGGAGCAGGCCGACATCCCCGCGGACTGGGCCTGCTGCACGGTGGAGACCCGGTCGGCGTAGGTGTGGGTGGTGGTGATGTCGCCGTACGTGGCCTCGGAGGTGTTGAGGTTGTGGTTGTACGCGTCGGCGCCCGCGTCCCGCAGCCGCGCCGCCTGCCCGTCGGACAGCAGTCCGAGACAGGCACAGATCTCGACGTCCTCGTTCTGTTCCTTGATCGCGGCGATGGTCTTCGAGACCCGGTCCACGTCCCGGTCCGTCGGCCCGCGTCCGCTCGCGACCAGGCAGACCCGCTTGGCGCCGCCCGCGACCCCGGCCTCCGCCGCGGCCGCCGCCTGGTCCGGCTTGAGCCAGCTGTACTTGAGGATCTCGGACTTCGAGCCGAGCCGCTGCGAGCAGTACCCGCAGTCCTCCGGGCACAGCCCGGACTTGAGGTTCACCAGGTAGTTGAGCTTCACCCGCCGCCCGAACCAGCGACGGCGCACCCTGCCCGCGGCGGCCACCACGTCCAGTACGTCGTCGTCGGAAGTCGCCAATACCGCGAGAGCCTCTGCGCGGGTCGGCGACTCGCCCCGCAGCCCCTTGTCCACCAGCGTATTCAGCAGGTCCATGGCGGAGATCCTGTCTTACCCCACCGCGCTTGGCCAAGGAGGGACCGTACAAGACGCGGCGTTCGGGGTGTGTGTATTGCCACACCCTGCCCACGCGTGCGCACGACTACGTTCTATCCGGACCCCACAGGAAGGCGAGGAAGCCGATGCCCCAGGATCGCCAGGACCCGTTCGCGTGGATCGACGCGGGGCGGGAGCAGCGCGGCCGTGCCGGGCTGCGGCGCGTACTCCGCCCCCGGCCCGCCGACTCGCCGCTGCTGGACCTGGCGAGCAACGACTATCTGGGCCTGTCCCGGCACCCCGAGGTGACGGCGGCGGCGGCGGAGGCGGCGCACCGCTGGGGCGCCGGATCGACCGGCTCCCGGCTGGTCACCGGGTCCACGGAGCTGCACGCGGCGCTGGAGGAGGAGCTGGCCGCGTTCTGCGGCTTCGAGGCGGCGCTCGTGTTCTCCTCCGGGTACGCCGCCAACCTGGCCGCGGTCTCGGCGCTGAGCGGCCGGGGCGCGCTCATCGTGTCCGACGCGGGCAACCACGCCTCGCTCATCGACGGCTGCCGGCTCTCCCGCGCCGAGGTCGCCGTCGCCCCGCACGCCGATCCCACGGCCGCCGCCAAGGTCCTCGACGGGGCCCGGAAGGAGGATCCGGGCCGCCGCGCGCTCGCCGTGTCCGACTCCGTCTTCTCGGTGGACGGCGACGTGGCGCCGCTGACCGGGCTCGCCGCCGCCTGCCGGGCGCACGGCGCGGCGCTGGTCGTGGACGACGCGCACGGGCTGGGGGTGGTGGGCGACGGCGGGCGCGGCGCCCCGTACGCCGCCGGGCTCGCGGGCGCGCCGGACGTGGTGGTCACGGTCACCCTGTCGAAGTCGCTGGGCAGCCAGGGCGGGGCGGTGCTGGGGCCCGCCCGGGTGATCGAGCACCTGGTGAACACCGCTCGTACGTTCATCTTCGACACCGGCCTCAACCCGGCCGCCGTGGGCGCCGCCCTGGCGGCTCTGCGGCTGCTGCGCCGGGAGCCGGAGCGCGCCGCCCGGGCCCGTACGGTCGCGGCGGCCCTGCACGCGCGGCTGACCGGCGCCGGGCTGAGGGCGGCGCGGCCCGACGCCTCGGTGGTGTCGGTGCGCGCGCCGTCCCCTGAGCAGGCGGTGCGCTGGGCCGCGGACTGCCGTGCGGCCGGTCTGGTGGTGGGCTGCTTCCGTCCCCCGTCCGTCCCCGACGGCATCTCCCGGGTACGGCTCACCGCTCGCGCGGATCTGACGGATCAGCAGGTGGAGAGGGCGGCCGACGTGATCGTGGGGACCGCACCGGCCGCCTGACGGATCGGTGTCCGGCGGTGTGGAGACTCCCGGCTACGGCCGGGAGGCACCCCCGGAGCCGGGGTCACCGAGATCGCCGTCGCACAGGTCCCCGACGAACGAGGCCCAGGCGGACGGGGGGAACAGCAGAGCGGGTCCCGCGATGTTCTTCGAGTCCCGCACGGCGAGCAGGCCCGGAGTCAGCCGGGCCGTTTCGACGCAGTTGTTCATTCCGACGCTATAGCTGCTGCGCAGCCAGACGACGGACTTGGCGGACAGATCGGACATGGTGCCCCCTCAGGCGCCGCCCCCGATTTCTCTGATGAAGGACAAGGAATCCTCTGGTGTCAGGGCGTTGGTCCGCAACACATCGAATGCGCTGCTGTACGCCCGGAGGTCTTCTTTCCGCTCCAGATAGAGGCTACTCGTCAAATGGTCGAGAACTACCACGTCAAGGTCAGTAATGTGCGGAAAAGAGAAGATAATGAAAGGACCTGTAATACCGATGGGCATTCCCGCGGAGAACGGCAGTACCTGCAAGCGCACCTGGGGTAACGCGGCCAGCTCCGCCAGTTGCCGCAGCTGAGCCCTCATCACCTCCGCGTCGCCCACTCCGCGCCGTAACACCGCCTCGTCGAGCACCGCGTGCAGCCGCAGCGGACGGCGCCCCTCGCGCAGCACGGACTGGCGTGCGATCCGCACCTCGACCAGCGTGTTCAGCTGGTCCTCCGGCAGGTCCGGCAGCGCCGCCCGGGTCACCGTCCGCGCGTAGTCCGCGGTCTGCAGCAGCCCCGGCACCACCGTGGTCTCCAGCGTGTACGCCTCCGACGCCTCCGCCTCCAGGCTGATGAAGTCCCGGTAGGCGGGCGGCAGCAGATCGCGGTACGCGTACCACCAGCCGCGCCGCGACCCCTCCGGATCCGAGGGGCCGCCGCCGCACAGCGCCTCCAGCAGGGCCCGCAGCTGCGGGTCGGTGACCCCGTACACCTCCAGCAGCCGTGCCACGTCGCCGGGCTTCGCCCCGCTGCGCCCGGTCTCGATCCGGCTCACCTTCGACTGGTGCCAGTCCAGCCGCCGCGCGGCCTCGCCGCTGGTGAGTCCCGCCAGATCGCGCTGGCGGCGCAGTTCCGCGCCGAGCTTGCGGCGGCGTACCGCCGGGCCGTACCGCATCCGAATTCCCTCCCGCTTGCCGTCCGCTGTCCCGCCCTGTCATGCCGTGTCGTGACCGTGGCCCAGTCTGCCCGGCAAATCCGGTCTTCCGTAGCAGAGTTCACCGCTTCGGGCGACAGATATATGCATAACTCGGTGGATCGCCCCCGTCACGGAGGGCATCGGTGGCAGTCTGACGGTCGGAGCCGCCGGGGCCGCCCACCCGGACCCCAAGGCTGCGCCGGCGCCATCCGAACGCGTCCGCAGCCGTGCCCTGGCGGGAAAGGGACAGACCGTCATGGCAGACCATCAGGAAGCATCCGTCACTCTGCCGAGCGCGCCCGCCTCGGTCCCCGCGGCCCGCGCCCACGTGGCGAACGTGCTGGCCGAATGGGGACTCGGGGAAGGCGAGGAGGCCGCGGACACCGTGCGGCTCATCGTCTCCGAGCTCGCCACCAACGCGGTACAGCACACCCTGGGCCAGTCGCCCACCTTCACCGTGGACATAAGGCTCGACCACGAGGGGCGGCTGGAGATCGGTGTCACCGACAGCCACCCGCGCCGCCCCCGGCGGCTGACCGCCGCCGCCCATCAGGACAACGGACGGGGCCTGGTCATCATCGCCGCGCTGGCCGCAGAATCGGGCGGCGAGGTGTTCGTGACCCCGACGCCGGACGGGGGCAAGACCGTATGGATCGCCCTGCCGTGGACCGTGCCGGTGCGCTAGGCCCTTCCGTCGTGCGGTGTGCGCGGCGGGCTCGGTGCGGCCGGGGCGGCGCGGCCCACCTTGTGGCGGATCCACCGTGGGAGGACGCCCCACAGCCCGCAGCACACCGCGAACGTGCCCGACGCCGCCGCGATGCCCGCGGCGCGCCCCAGCACCACGTCCACCACCAGCAGTACCGCCCCGGTGAACGCCATCGTCAGCACGCACAGACCGGCCGTGGCCAGCTTCCCCGAGACGTCCACCACCCGACGCTTGGCGCCCCTCCGGAACAGCGCCCGGTGCAGCGCCGCCGGGGCCGTGAACAGGGCTGCCGCCACGACCGCGAGCAGCAGCGTGGAGACGTAGGTGCCGCGCTGCACCGCGTCCAGCGATGCGAAGCGGTCGGTGAAGGCCAGGGTCAGCAGGAAGGCGAACAAGATCTGTACACCCGTCTGGGTGACCCGCAGCTCCTGCAGCAGCTCGGCGAAGTTCCGGTCGTCACGCTCCAGCGCGGTCTCGCGACGGACGGTTCTCGGGGCGTCGTTCTTCATACTTATCTGGGTTACCGGAACCGGTCACACTACGCGCTCCACCTGCCCCGTAGCCGTCCGCGCCTCGGTCAGCTCCAGGATGCGCGCGTACGTACGGCCCGCGTCCGGGCTGATCAGATAGTGCGGCATATCGCCGCGCTCGATCACCCCGTACGGGCTCGTGCCCATCAGATACGAGGAGTAGAGGATCAGCCCGTTCGGCTGGCGCGGATCGACGGCCAGCGCCGAGAAGCCGGGGAACTCGTCCGTCTGGTAGACCCGCAAACCGTCCGCCGCCGCCCCGTACCGCTCCTTGAACCGGCCGAACCGCTCCAGCGAATCCTTGATCTTCCGGGTCATGTCCTCCTGGTACTGCCGCGACAGGGTCGCCGCCGCGTCCGAGGACGGATCCAGCAGATAGCAGCGGTACACCCCGCCCCGGCGCAGCAGACCCAGCACCGCGTCGCGGTAGCGGGCCGGGCGCTCCGTGGTGACCAGCCGGGACGACGAGGTGCGCAGCGCGGTGCCCATGTCGAGCACCTCCGCCGACGCCGCGTCCAGAAGCCGCGCCTTCTCCGGCGAGCTGGGCCGCTCGGGATAGGCGCGCACGGGCGTGCCGCCCGCCAGCCCCTGGCCCGCCAGCCACGCCTTGGCCGCCTCGGCCGGGCCGCCGTCGCCCGCCATCAGATAGACGTCCTTGCCCTCATGGCTGCCGACGTGCGCGAACAGCTCCGCATACCGGCCCGCGGTGCGGTACACGTCCTCAGAGACCGCCAGACAGTCCGGCGGCGTCGCCTTCTCCAGATGCGCGGCCAGATTGATGTCGGGGGAGTGGATGGTGCCGGTCCGGCCCTCGCCGGTGTGCCGGATCGCCCCCTTGTGCACCGCCATCCGCACATGCAGCTCGCCGTCCACCCCCGCCTGCGCGAACTCGTCCCGCAGATGCCGCAGATCGAGGGTGAGGAACGCCCGGGCCGCCTCCAGCGCGACATCCCGCGCGACGCTCTCGCTGTCGTCGTGGATCGCGAAGAACCCGCCGTCCCCGCGCCAGTTCCACAAATCGCTGCGGGCACAGCGGTGCCGCGCGGAGACCTGGCCGATCCGCGCCCGCATCCGCTCCCGCAGCAGGTCGAAGCCGTGCGCTGCCCGGTCCCTGGGATTCGAGCGGACGATCGTCGAATAGCCGGAGGTGTCGACGAAGACCAGATACACCTGGTCGTAGGTCCGGTCCGCCTGGAACTGATCGCTCAACGTAGCTCCCCCTCCCGCCGCCGGATCTCCCCGAACCAAGCGGCCCCTCGCCCACGCTAGCGCCTCACGGGGACGCTCACACCAGACCGCGCTCGACCGCGCCGCGCTCCACACAGAACTCGTTGCCCTCGGGATCGGCCATCACGACCCACCCCATCCCGTCCTCCGTGCGCTGGTCGTCCACGGTCCGCGCGCCCAGATACGCCATGCGGTTCCTCCGGTGGTGACGGGGGACCAGGGGCGATTGCCCTGATCCGCCGTCAACCTACCGCCGGGCACTGACACTCGGCCCGCTCAGCGCACATGGCCGTAACTGATCTTCGTGGTCCAGATCCGCTCCAGCCGCACCACCGTGCCCGCCTTCGGCGCGTGCCAGATCCGGCCGCTGCCCGCGTAGAGGCCCACGTGGTACACGCTGCCGCCGGAATGGAAGAACACCAGGTCACCGCCCTTGCGGGCGGAGGCCTTGACGTGGCGGGTGCGGTTGTACTGGGCGGCGGCGGTGCGCGGCAGCCGCTTCCCGGCCCGCTTGTACGCGTACTGGGTGAGCCCCGAGCAGTCGAAGCGGTGGGGCCCCGCCGCGCCGTACACATAGGGCGCGCCCTTCTTCGACGCCGCGATCCGCAGCGCCTTGACCGCCACGGTCGCCGCGTCGGCCTGCTGTGGCAGCGCGGGCACCGTCACGGTGCTGCCGACGGCGGCGGCGGTGAGGGCCGAGACGGCACCGGCCCGGGAGACCATTCTGGGGATCCGTATGTGCGCGGTCATCTCGCACACCACCCTTCGGTGACCGGGTTTCGGTCGTTCCCAGGGATGGTCGCC
The DNA here is from genome assembly GCF_042731515.1 of Streptomyces sp. NPDC059850. Classification (NCBI taxonomy): domain Bacteria; kingdom Bacillati; phylum Actinomycetota; class Actinomycetes; order Kitasatosporales; family Streptomycetaceae; genus Streptomyces; species Streptomyces sp. NPDC059850. Next base: position 66,734 of record NZ_JBHWJI010000033.1, on the reverse strand, counting down.
CGTCGAGGCCGCCGGTTCCGAGCCGAGCGGGCGGGGTGTGAGGGTGGTCACGGCTCCGCCGTTCGGGTGACAGGGGCGGGCCGTGGCCCGGGCTCCGGCCTGCGGCGACGGCGGTATCGGCGACGGCGGCCGCAAGCCGGGGGCGGCGGCGGGCCGGGATCCGGACTGCGCCGTTCGGGCGACGCCGCGCGGCCCCGGGCCCAGCCGCGCGGGGCGGTCGGTGGCAGGATCGACCGGGCTCGGCGTCGGGCTCAGCGCGGTGAGACGGTCGGCAGCGTCACCCGCTCGGCGCGCCGCTCCCCGTCCAGCACCCGCAGCGCCCGGGCCAGCGTCGCCGTGTGCAGCTCGCTCTCGCCCCGGTCGTGCATCCTCGCCAGCGCGTCCCGCAGCGCGATGGCCTTCCCGACCAGCGCCTGGGCTGCGCGCAGCCCGCTGTAGGTGTCATGGCCACGGGCGGGATTGATCCGGCCGAGCAGATCGACCGCCTCCAGATAGCCGTCCACGAGGTCTCCCTCGGCCCGGGTCAGCGCGGGCAGCGGGGGCAGTTCCGGCGGAAGCATCGGCGCGCTCACCTCTCCCCGGGCAGCGAACCCGGACACTTACGGCTCTCGGTAACCGCGTCCACCAGGCCGTACGCCACCGCTGCCGGGGCGTCGAAGATCCGGTCGCGGTCGATGTCCGCGCGGATCCGCTCGGCGCTCTGGCCGGTGTGCCGCACCAGCATCTCCTCCAGCAGCGCCTGGGTCCGCAGCAGCTCAGCGGCCTGGATCTCCAGGTCCGAGGTGGTGCCCTCGACGGGCTCGCTGAACGCGGCCTGGTGGATGAGCACCCGCGCGCCCGGCAGTGCCAGCCGCTTGCCCGGCGCCCCGGCGGCGAGCAGCACGGCGGCCGCCGACGCGGCCTGGCCCAGGCAGGTGGTCTCGATGTCGCAGGTGACGAAGCGCATCGTGTCGTAGATCGCCGTCATCGCGCCGAACGAGCCGCCCGGGGAGTTGATGTAGAGCGAGACGTCCTGGTCGGGCCCGGCGTGTTCGAGGTGGATGAGCTGCGCGATCACATCGTTGGCGGCCGTGTCGTCGATGGGCGTGCCGAGGAAGACGATGCGCTCGGAGAGCAGCTTGGAATAGGGGTCCATGGTGCGCACGCCGGTGCTGGTGCGCTCCGTGAACTCGGGCAGGACATAGCGCGCGGCAGGTCGTTCCATCGCGGTCACCTCTGGGGACTCGGCTCTGTGAAAAATGTACAGGATGTACGTCCAGTACGATGGGGAGCATGGCGTACGAGATTCCGGTGACGCAAGCCCGGGCGGAGCTGGCGGAGCTGATCAACCGCGTGGTCTACGGCGGTGAGCGGGTGGTCCTCACCCGGCATGGAAAGCCGCTGGTCGCCCTCATGTCCTCGGCTGACCTGCAACGACTCGACGCGATCGAGGCGGAGGCGGAGGAGCAGGTGATCAGTACGGTGTCGGCGATGCGCCCGACCTCGTCCGCTCCCGGCGAACGGCGGCGCTTCGGTATCGCGGCAGAACACCGCGGCCCGGACGCCGGGGATCGGCGTCCGGGCCGCGAATGATGCGGGTCCTTGAGAGGGCTTAGGAGCTGAGCTGCCAGACCGCGTGGGCGATGGCGTCGCTGTTGCGGTCCAGCGCGGTGTCGTCGACGTTGGACGTCTTGTCGCACGCGGAGTGGTAGCACGGGTCGAACGGCTCGCCCGCCTCGCCGCCCCACTGGTCCGCCTGCGCCTGGGTCTTGGCGGTCTCGGCGCCGGTGAACAGCCCGCCGACCCGCACCCCGGCGTCCTTGAACGGGGCGTGGTCCGAGCGGCCGTCGCCCTCGGTCTCCTTCTCGGTCGCGATGTCCTTGGCCGCGTACCAGTCCTTGAAGACCTTCTCCAGCTCCGGGTCGTCGTCGTAGACGAAGTACCCGGGGTTGGGGGAGCCGAGCATGTCGAAGTTCAGATACGAGTCGATCTTCGACTTCTCGTCCGACTTCAGGCTGTCCACGTAGTGCGTGGAGCCGACCATGCCGTCCTCCTCGTCGCCCCACCAGGCGAACCGCAGATGCTTGGTGGGCTTGAGGTCGGCCTTGGCCACGGCGAGCGCGACCTCCAGGATCGCGGCGGAGCCCGATCCGTTGTCGTTGATGCCGGGGCCCGCCTCGACCGAGTCGAGATGCGATCCGGCCATGAGCACCTGGTCGGCGCTGCCGCCCGGCCAGTCGGCGACGAGGTTGTAGCCCTTGGCGCCGCCCGAGGTGAACTCCTGGACGCCAGTTTTGAATCCCGCCGCGTCCAGCTTGCCCTTGATGTAGTCCAGGGACGCCCGGTAGCCGGGCTGACCGTGGGCGCGGTTGCCGCCGTTCTCGTCGGCGATCGACTGCAGCTTGCCGAGGTCGGCCTTGACGGCCGCCACGTCGATGTCCGGTGCGGCGGCCCGGGGCGAGGCGGCCGCCCCGGCTCCCGGTGCGCCGCCCAGCAGGGCGGCGGCGACGGCGGCACAGGTTCCGGCCGCGAGCGCGCCGCGGCGGATCAGCACTATTCGGTTCACAGATGGGCTCCATGAGTGTGGGGGGTTGGAGCGAAGCTGATGGATCATGTGATGCGCACATGAGGATCATGGGTGGGCCGCACGATCGTCAAGGGTCATCCGCCGGGACCGCCGCATATCCGTTAACGCCACCGAAACGCCACGGAACTAGCCTGCGGACACCGAGGGCGAGGATGAGGTGGAGAAACGTGCACTTGACGCCGCACGAGCAGGAACGGCTGCTCATCCATGTGGCCGCCGACGTGGCTGAAAAGCGTCGGGCACGGGGCGTGTCGCTCAACCACCCCGAAGCCATCGCGCTAATCACCGTGCACATCCTGGAGGGCGCCCGGGACGGCCGTACCGTCGCCGAACTGATGGCCTCCGGCCGCAAGGTGGTCACCCGGGACGAGGTCATGGAGGGCGTCCCCGAGATGATCCACGACGTCCAGGTCGAGGCCACCTTCCCGGACGGCACCAAGCTCGTCACCGTCCACCAGCCGATCGTCTGACGGGAGACGGCGTTCCATGATCCCCGGAGAGATCCTTTACGCGGACGAGCCGGTACGGCTCAACGAGGGGCGGCCGGTCATCCGGCTCACCGTGCTCAACGCGGCCGACCGGCCGGTCCAGGTCGGCTCCCACTACCACTTCGCCGAGGCCAACCCGGGCCTTACGTTCGACCGCGGCGCGGCCCGCGGCCACCGGCTGCACATCGCGGCGGGCACCGCCGTGCGCTTCGAACCGGGCCTCCCCGTCGAGGTGGAGCTGGTGCCGCTGGCGGGCGCGCGAGTCGTCCCCGGGCTGCGCGGCGAGAGCGGAGGCGCGCTGTGACGGAGCTGAGCCGCGCCACATACGCGGACCTGTTCGGACCGACCGCCGGAGATCGTATACGGCTCGCCGACACCGACCTCGTGGTCGAGATCGAGGAGGACCGCTGCGGCGGTCCCGGCCGCTCCGGCGACGAGGCGGTCTTCGGCGGCGGCAAGGTGATCCGCGAGTCCATGGGCCAGGCCCGCACGACCCGCGCCGAGGGCGCCCCCGACACGGTGATCACCGGTGCCGTGGTGCTCGACCACTGGGGCGTGATCAAGGCCGACGTCGGGCTGCGGGACGGCCGTATCACCGCGCTCGGCAAGGCCGGGAACCCCGACACCATGGACGGCGTCCACCCCGATCTCGTCATCGGGCCCGAGACCGAGGTCATCGCGGGCAACGGCAGGATCCTCACCGCGGGCGCCATCGACGCCCACGTCCACTTCATCTCCCCGACCCTCGTCGACCAGGCGCTGTCCTCGGGCATCACCACCCTGGTCGGCGGCGGCACAGGGCCCGCCGAGGGCACCAAGGCGACCACCATCACCCCCGGCCCCTGGCATCTGGCCCGGATGTTCGAGGCGCTGGAGGCGTACCCCGTCAACATCGGGCTGCTCGGCAAGGGCAACACCGTCTCGCGGGACGGCATGTGGTCCCAACTGCGCGGTGGGGCCCTCGGGTTCAAGATCCACGAGGACTGGGGCGCGACCCCCGCCGCGATCGACGCCTGCCTCGGCGTCTGCGAGGAGAGCGGCGCCCAGCTCGCCATCCACACCGACACCCTCAACGAGGCCGGGTTCGTCGCCGACACCCTCGCCGCGATCGCCGGGCGCTCCATCCACGCGTACCACACCGAAGGTGCGGGCGGCGGGCACGCACCCGACATCATCACCGTGGTCTCCCAGCCGAACGTGCTGCCCAGCTCCACCAATCCGACCCGGCCGCACACCGTCAACACGGTCGAGGAACACCTCGACATGCTGATGGTCTGCCACCACCTGAACCCGGCGGTCCCCGAGGACCTCGCCTTCGCCGAATCCCGCATCCGGCCCGGCACCATCGCGGCCGAGGACATCCTGCACGACCTCGGCGCCATCTCGATCATCTCCTCCGACTCCCAGGCCATGGGCCGCATCGGCGAGGTCATCCTGCGCACCTGGCAGACCGCCCACGTCATGAAGCGGCGCCGGGGCGCCCTGCCGGGGGACGGGCGCGCGGACAATCGGCGGGCGCGGCGGTACGTCGCCAAATACACCATCAACCCGGCGGTGGCGCAGGGTCTCGACGGCGAGATCGGCTCCGTGGAGCCCGGGAAACTGGCCGACCTGGTGCTGTGGGAGCCCGCCTTCTTCGGCGTCAAGCCGCACCTGGTGCTCAAGGGTGGGCAGATCGCGTACGCGCAGATGGGCGACGCCAACGCGTCCATCCCCACCCCGCAACCCGTGCTGCCCCGGCCCATGTTCGGCGCGATGGGCCGCGCCCCGGCCGCCAACTCCCTCAACTTCGTCACGCGGACCGCCCTGGACGACGGCCTGCCGGACCGGCTCGGCCTCGGGAAGCGGTTCGTCCCGATCCGCGGGACGCGCGGGGTGACCAAGGCGGACATGCGCGAGAACGACGCGATGCCGCGGGTAGAGGTCGACCCGGACACCTTCACGGTGACCATCGACGGCACGCCCGTCGACCCGGCCCCGGCGGCCGAACTCCCCATGGCCCAGCGGTACTTCCTCTTCTGACCGCGATGACCATGGACGACACCATGCCGATGCCCCCGCGCCAGCCGATACCCGGCGCGGCCGCCATGTCTCCCAGCGGGGCCGCGCCATCGCCCCCGGGTGGGGCGCCGCCCGCAGCGCTTGGTGCGGGCGCGCCCATGGCTGGGGCCGCGTCGGCGGTGCCTGGCGGGGTGCTGCCCGCGATGCCTGGTGCGGGTAGGCCCGCGGCCCCGGCTGGGGTTGTGCCGACGGCCCTCGGCGGGGCTGTGTCCCCTGCCCCGGGCGGCGCCGCGCCGGTGGTGCCGGGTGGGTTTGCGCCAGCGGCGCGGGACGGGGTTGCCCCTGCGGGGCCCGAGGGGCCCGATGAGGCTGCGCCTGGCGGGATGGCGCCCGTCGCGCCCGACGCGGGTTCGCCTGCGGCTCGGGCGGGGGCCGCGTCGGCGGCCGCCTCCGACGGGGCTGCGCCCGCAGCCCTTGGCGCGGGCTCGCCCCCGGCTTCGGCTGGGGCCGCCCCGCTGGCCCCCATCGGGGGTGCGCTCTCGGGGGCTGGCGAGGTCGCGGCCGCTGCGCCTGGCGCGGGTTCGCCTGCGGCACGGGCTGGGGCCGTGGCGGTTGCGCCCGGTGGGGCTGGGTCTGTGGCGCTGGGCGGGGCCTCGTCAGTGACTCCCGGCAGGGCTGGGCTCGCGGGGCCGGGCGGCGTTGTGTCTACGGCGCCTGGCGGGGCTGGGCCTGCGGCGCCCGGGCGGGTTGTGTCTGCGGCGCCCGGTGGGGCTGGGCTCTCGGCGCCGGGCGGGGTTGTGCCCGTGGTGCCTGGTACGGGTTCGCCTGCGGCTCGGGCGGAGGCCGTGTCGGTGGCCGCCGACGACGGGGCTGCGCCCGCAGCTTCGGCTGGGGCCGGGGCGCAGGCGTCCGGTGGGGCTGCGCCCCTGGCGTCCGGCGAGGGGGTGGGTGCACAGGGCCGGTCCCCGGGTGCGGGGGGACACCGTCAGGGGGTGTCCCCTGGGGCCGGGGGCGTCGCCGCGTTGCTCATCCTCGCCGACGGGCGCTTCCCGGCCGGAGGGCACGCCCACTCCGGCGGGGCCGAAGGCGCCGTCAAGGCCGGGCGCATCCATGACCCGGCCTCCCTGGAGGCGTTCTGCCGGGGGCGGTTGCATACCGCCGGGCTCACCGCCGCCGCACTCGCCGCCGCGGCCGCCGCCGGGGTGGATCCGCTCGTGCTCGAAGAGGCCGCCGACGCCCGTACCCCCGCTCCCGCGCTGCGCGCCACCGCGCGGCGGCTCGGGCGGCAGCTGATGCGGGCCGCGCGCGCCACCTGGCCCTCGCCCGAGCTGGACGCCCTCGCCGCCGCCCGGCCGCGCGGCGCCCATCAGCCCGTCGTCCAGGGGCTGGCCGCGCGCGCCGCCGGGCTCGATCCCACGGCCGCCGCGTACGCCGCCGCGTACGAGTCGGCCGGGGGACCGGCGTCCGCCGGCGTACGGCTGCTCAGCCTCGACCCGTTCGACGCCACCGGCGTCCTCGCCCGCCTCGCCCCCGAGATCGACCAGGTCTCCGCCCGCGCCGCCGAGGCGGCGCACCGGGCGCTGACCGAGGGGCCCGGCGTCCTGCCCGCCGCCTCGGCGCCGCTGCTCGACATCGCCGCCGAGCAGCACGCCGCCTGGCCCGTACGCCTCTTCGCCTCATGACACGCCACCCCGGAGCCGCCATGCACCTCGACCACCCCGAGACCTTCCCGCAGCGCCACACCCACGGCGCCGATCCCCGCCGCCCCGACGGCACCCGCCGGGCGCTGCGCGTCGGGCTCGGCGGACCGGTCGGCTCCGGCAAGACCGCGACCGTCGCCGCCCTGTGCCGGGCGCTGCGCGACGAGTTGTCGATCGCCGTCGTCACCAACGACATCTACACCCGCGAGGACGCCGAGTTCCTGCTGCGCAACGCGGTGCTGCCACCGGAGCGCATCGCCGCCGTGGAGACCGGCGCCTGCCCGCACACCGCGATCCGTGACGACATCTCCGCCAACCTCGAAGCGGTCGAGGACCTGGAGGAGAGCGTCGGCCCGCTCGACCTCGTGCTGGTCGAGTCCGGTGGCGACAACCTCACCGCGACCTTCTCCAAGGGCCTGGTCGACGCGCAGGTGTTCGTCATCGACGTCGCGGGCGGCGACGACATCCCGCGCAAGGGCGGCCCGGGCGTGACGACGGCCGACCTCCTCGTCGTCAACAAGACCGACCTCGCCCCGTACGTCGGGTCCGACCTGGAGCGCATGGCGCGCGACGCCAAGGAGCAGCGCGGCGAACTGCCCGTCGCCTTCACCTCCCTGGTCGCGGCGGACGGCGTCCGTCCGATCGCCGACTGGGTCCGGGAGCGGCTGGCCGCCTGGGCGGCGGCGTGACCGGTACGAGCACCGCGCCCGGCACCGCCGTACGCGCCGCCGCCCGCCTCGTCGCCGTCGCGGACGGCCGCGGCGGCACCGCGCTGCCCGTGCTGGCCGGGGACGGGCCGCTCGCCCTGCGGCGGACCCGGGCGACCGGCGACGGCGCGGCGTGCGTCACCGTGGTCGGCGCGATGAGCGCCCCGCTCGGCGGCGACCACATCGCGCTGACCGCGAGCATCGGCCCCGGCGCCCGGCTCCGCGTCGGCTCGGCGGCCGCCACGCTCGCGCTGCCCGGCCGCTCCGCCGAGCCCGCCCACTACGCGGTCCGGCTGACCGTCGCCGACGGCGCCACCCTGCACTGGCTGCCGGAACCCCTGATCTCCGCCCACGGCAGCGATCTGCGCATGACCACCACCGTCGAACTCGCCCCCACCGCCCGCCTGGTGCTGCGCGAGGAACAGATCCTCGGCCGCTCCGGCGAGCCCCCGGGGCGGCTGACCAGCCGCCTCACCGTGCACCGCGCGGGGCGCCCGCTGCTGGACCAGGAGCTGTCGTACGGCCCCGGCGCGCCCGGCTGGGACGGCGGCGCGGTGCTCGGCGGGCACCGGGCGGCCGGTCAACTCCTCGTCGTCGACCCGGCGTTCGACCACGAGCCCGTACCGCCCCGCCTGCTCGGCGACACGGCCGTCATCACCCCGCTCGCCGGTCCCGCCGCCCTGGTCAGCGCGGTGGCGACGGACGGCCTGCGGCTGCGCCGGATGCTGGACGAGGCGTCGGACGAGGCGTCGCTCAGCCCGATGCCGGGGCGATGTCCCGTACGAACACCGGCTTGAGCCGCTTCTCCGGCAGCGCCTCGGGCAGTTGCTCCCAGTCCAGGACATGGGAGACGACGCGCTCGGGCGCGACCTTCCCGGAACCGGCGAGTTCGAGCGCGTCGGGCAGATGGCTGCGGACGTTGTCCCGGGCGACGCGCAGGGTGACACCGGTGAGGTACATGTCGAGCAGCGGCAGCTCGCCGGGCCGGAAGTGGTTGCCCGCGCTCTCGCAGACGCCCTCGGGGGCCAGCGAGGTGAGCGCCAGGGCGAGCTGGTCGACGCGCCCGGTGGCCTCGACGGCGATGTCGAAGCCGTGCCGGACCGGCTCGATCGCCTCGGCGGTACGGGCGCCGTAGCTTTCCGCGAGCTTCCGGTGCTCCGGGTCGGGGTCGACGTACAGGACGTCGGAGGCGCCGAGCGCGCGGGCGATGTCGCACACGTACAGCCCGATGCTGCCCCGTGCGACGACCAGCACCCGCGCTCCCGGGCGGGCCGCCAGATGCGGGGCGACCAGGCGCCGGGCGAGGGACCAGTTGTCGCTGGCCGAGGCCATGGCGATGGGGTCGAGCCCCGGCGGCAGCGGGACCAGCATGGCGTCCGCGTACGGCACGCGCACCAGGTCGGAGAAGAGCCCGCCCCAACTGCCGCCGATCGGTGCGCCGTACATCGCCATGTGCGGCACCGACGTGCAGTGGGCGGTGAGCCCGGCGCGGCAGTGGTCGCAGTCACCGCAGTTGATGGACCAGGGCACGACGACGAGATCGCCGGGCGCGGTGCCGGTCACCGCGTCGCCGACGTCCACGACGCGGGCCACGCATTCGTGGCCGAGCGGGAACGGCGGCTCCAAGAAGCCATGCCCGGCGAGGATCGCCGAGTCCACGTCGCAGGCGGTGGCGGCCACCGGGGCGACGATCGCCTCCCGGCCGGACTCCAGCCGGGGGTCGGGCGCCTCGCGCCACTCGACGGAGTGCCGCCCGACGTACGTCAGTTCACGCATCCGCGGACCCCTCCCGGCTCTGGCGGGCCAGGGCGACCAGGTCGGCGTACCGGATGACCGATCCACCGGCGCCCCAGGTGCCGTCCGGCTGCTCGTGGATCAGCACCCACACCCGCAGCGCCTCGTCGGGGGAGAGCCCGGCGGCCGTCAGCACGGCCTGGGTCGCGTCCTCGACCAGACCGGCCTTGCGGCGCTCTGACAGGGCGCCCTGGGGCACGGTGACGTCCACGAGGAAGCGCGGAGCGTCGTCCTCCGCGGTGGTCTGGGCGCCCTCGGGCAGTTCGATCAGATGGCTCCACGCCTGGGCGCGGAAGAAGGCCGTGTCGGGCGCGCCCTCCCAGCGCAGCAGCAGCGCGGCGAGATCGCGCTGAATGCCCGCGCGGCCTTCCTCGGTGAGCGCACCGATCGGGACGGTCAGCCGGATCATCGGCATGGCTTTCCTCAGCTCTCAACTATGACAGTCGTTATAACGCGAGGTCACGCTAGACTATGACGAGCGTTATGGCCAGAGGGTGGAGTGAGTATGACCAAGAGCGGCGGCCCGCAGGCCCGGCAGCGGATCGTGGCCGGTGCCGCCGACATGATCAGTCGGCGCGGCCTGAACGCCACGAGCATCCGCGAGATGGCCAAGCACGCGCGGGCGCCGCTCGGCTCCACGTACCACTACTTCCCCGAGGGCAAGCAGCAGTTGGCCACCGAGGCCGTCCGGTACGCGGGCGAGACCGTGGCCCGCATCCTCCGCGAGGAGCTGGAGGCGGGCCCGGCCGCAGGGCTGCGGGCGTTCCTCGCCCTGTGGCGCGGGATCGTCATCGACACCGATTTCCGGGCCGGTTGCCCGGTCCTGGCCGTCTCCATCGAGGAGCCTCCGCCCGGTGAGATCCCGCCCGCCCTGGCGGCCGCCGCGGCCGTCTTCGGTGACTGGGAGCAGCTGCTGGCCGCCTCCCTGCGGGGGCACGGCGCCGCGCCCGCGCAGGCGGAGCAGCTCGCGACGCTCGTCGTCGCGGCCGTCGAGGGGACCGTGGCCATGTGCCGCGCCAAGCGCAGCGTTCAGCCGCTCGATCACACCGCCGAGCAGCTTCAGGCCCTCATCGCCGCCGCGATCGAAGGCTGAGCGGGCTGTGAAGGTGACGTGTTGATAAAGAAACGGTGGTTTGCCCTGTACTCAGCGGTAAGCGAGGCGCGAGGATCCTCCTGACACTCTGTGATCATCGCCGCACGGGCGGCGCGACAAAGCAGGGGGATTACTACGTGAAACGCACAGCACTCTTCGGCGTGGCCGGCGGCGTGATGACCGGTGCGCTGATAACCGGTGCGCTGGCCGCCCCCACGGCGGGGGCGTCGGAGCCCACGCGGACGCCGGGGGGCGTCGCCGAGGCCCGCGGGGCGGCCATCGCCGCGGCCCGGGCCGCGAAGACGGGCATCGACTGGACGGACTGTCCCGCCGACTGGAACCTGGCCAAGCCCATCCAGTGCGGCTATGTGACCGTTCCGCTCGACTACGCCAAGCCGAACGGACGCACCATCAAGATCGCGGTAGACCGCGCGGTCAGCACCGGCACCGCCTCCGAGCGGCAGGGTTCGCTGATCTACAACCCGGGCGGCCCGGGCGGCTCGGGGCTGCGGTTCCCGACCCGGGTCACCAACAAGAACCCGCTGTGGACGAAGACTTCGAAGGCGTACGACTTCGTCGGCTTCGATCCGCGCGGGGTCGGCCACTCGGCCGCCATCTCCTGTGTCGACCCGCAGGAGTACGTCAAGGCGCCCAAGGCGGACCCGGTACCCGACAGCGAGGCGGATAAGCGGGCGCAGCGCAAGCTCGCCGCGGAGTACGCCGACGGGTGCAAGGAGCGCAGCGGCTGGATGCTGCCGCATATGACGACGCCCAACACCGCCCGCGACATCGACGTCGTCCGGGCCGCGCTCGGCGACAAGAAGCTCAACTACCTGGGCGTGTCCTACGGAACGTACATCGGCGGGGTCTACGCGACGCTCTTCCCGGACCATGTGCGCCGCCTGGTCGTGGACTCCGTGGTCAACCCCTCGCGGGAGAAGATCTGGTACCAGGCCAACCTGGACCAGGACGTCGCGTTCGAAATGCGCTGGGACGACTGGAAGGCGTGGGTCGCCAAGAACGACGCGGCCTACCACCTCGGCGATACCCCGGCGAAGGTCCAGGCGCAGTGGGAGAAGCTGCGCGCGGCCGCCAAGAAGAAGCCGATCGGCGGGGTCGTCGGCCCGGCCGAGCTGCTCGGCTTCTTCCAGAGCGCGCCGTACTACGACTCGTCGTGGGCCACGGTCGCCCAGGTGTGGAGCGACTACCGGGCCGGTGACGAGAAGGCGCTCGTCGAGGCCGCGGGCCCGGACCTGTCCGACACCGCGGGCAACATCGCCTCGGAGAACGGCAACGCGGTCTACACCGCCGTGGAGTGCGCCGACGCCAAGTGGCCGACCAGCTGGCGGAAGTGGGACCGGGACAACACCCGGCTGCACCGCGACTACCCCTTCCTGACCTGGTCCAACGCCTGGATGAACCTGCCGTGCGCCACCTGGCCGTCGAAGCAGCACACCCCGCTGGAGGTCGGCGCGGGCAAGGGGCTGCCGAAGACGCTCATCGTGCAGAGCACCCGTGACGCCGCGACCCCGTACGAGGGCGCGGTCGAGCTGCACAAGCGGCTCAAGGGGTCGCGTCTGATCACGGAGAAGGACGCCGGTTCGCACGGCGTCACCGGGCTGGTCAACGCCTGCGTCAACGACCGGGTGGACGCCTACCTGCTCAAGGGCACGGTGGACGCCAAGGACGTGACGTGCGCTCCGCACGCCACTCCGAAGCCCGCGAAGACCGGCACGGCCGCGAAGGCCGCCGGGGCCGTCTCGTAACGGTCGGCCGGGCCCGCTTCCGTACGAGTCGGCGCGTACGGTAGCGGGCCCACCACGGCGGCCGCCCCCCCCCGGGGCGGCCGCCGTTCGTATGTCCGGGAAAACTGCCGACTGTACAACTCACCGCCGAGTCCGGCGAGTCGGCGCATGATGTCCGTAATCACCTTGTATGCGCCACAAGTTGGTGGTGTGGGGTTTCGAGTTCCCCAGGGGTGTGAGCGAATGCGATCGCTTTTTTACGCCCACGGAATTCACCCCCTGGATTTGTTACCAAGAAAAAATCATCGTCATTTCGAGATGTGCCATCACCGCTATGCTCCAGGGCCCATAGCGAGTTCTTCGCACGTATTTTCTCCCGCTGCTTTTAAGGAAGCCGATGGTTTTCGCCGGCGCGTCACCTGGAGGCCGACGGCCCGCCTCCGTGCTCGTATGGCTCATCCCTCCCGCCGCGATGGCGGCCTGCGCGGCGCTCGCCGTGACCGTGGTGTCCGCCGGAGCGCGGGCCACGGTCGCCGCGTGCGGCGCGGCGGCGACGCTCGCGGTGGCCCTCGCGGCGGCCGAGGCGGCCCGCCGCGGCCGCCGGATCGGCAGGCTGCGCGCCCGGCTCGCCGAACAGGACGCCGCGTACCAACGGCGCCTGGCCCACCAGGAGACGGAGACCCGGCGGCTCGCCCAGGAGGTGCTGCCCGCCGCCGTGGCCCGGCTGCAGCGCGGGGCCGAGGTCGACGTCGTCATGCGGAGCATCGAGCCCTCGCCCGTCCTCGACCCGGACTTCGAGTCCGCGCACCTGGCCGTCCTGCGGTCGGTGCTAGAGATCGTGCGGGCCGAGGAGGACCTGCGGGACGCGGCCGGGCGGGCGTTCGTCAACATCGCCCGCCGGGTGCAGGCCATCGTCCACCAACAGGCCATGGACATGCGGGACATGGAGGACAAGCACGGGGCCGCCCCCGAGGTCTTCCACGATCTGCTCCACCTCGACCACGGCAACGCCCTGATCGGCCGCCTCGCCGACTCCATCTCCGTACTGGGCGGCTCCCGCCCCGGCCGCCAGTGGCGCAACCCGGTGCCGCTCTACAACGTGCTGCGCGGCGCCATGTCCCGCATCCTCGAATACCGGCGGGTGGATCTGCACTCGGTGGCCGACGTCGGCATCGTCGGCCCGTCCGTGGAGCCGCTGATCCACGCCCTGGCCGAACTGCTCGACAACGCCACGCGCTACTCCCCGCCCAAGACCCGGGTGCATCTGACCGCCGTCGAGGTCCAGTCCGGGGTCGCGGTCGAGATCGAGGACGCCGGGGTCGGCCTCTCGGAGGAGAGCCGCAGGCGGACCGAGTACGTACTGGACCAGGCGGGCACCGGCTTCGACCTCGACGACCTCGGCGAGACGCCCCGGCTGGGCCTGGCCGTGGTCGGCCGCCTCGCCGTGAAGTACCGGCTCCAGGTCTCGCTGCGGCCCTCCGCCTACGGCGGCGTCCGCGCGGTGCTCGTCGTCCCGCAGGACGTCATCTGCCCCACCCCCGCCCCCGGCGGCGCCATCGCCCGGGCCCAGAAGCTGCCGCCGCCCAAGCCCATCAAGCGCGCCGCACCCTATCCGCCGCTGCCCGACAACATCACCGGCCCGGTCGCCCACGACCACAACGGCATCCGCCACAACACCGCGGGACTGCCCCAGCGCCGCCGCCGGATGCCGACCGTGACCCCGCCCATCCGGATCCAGGCCGACCCGGAGCCCGCCCCGGCGGGCCCTGCGGCCCCGGCCGAGCCGCCCGTACAGCCGGGCATGTGGCTGGCCGCGTTCACCAAGGCCGTCTCCGGCGAGGCGGATCCGGTGGACACCTCCGGCCAACCGTACGGCGAAGAGCCGTCGGACACGTCGCACGCCTGGGACAACGCCTCGGATAAGGGTGAGTAGCAAGTGACGCAAGCGCGGTTCAACATGGACTGGATGCTCCGGGACCTCGCCAAGAGCGTTCCGCAGACCCGCCACGTGGTCCTGCTGTCCTCGGACGGCCTGTGCATGGCCCAGGTCGGCACGGACGGGGACACCGCCGACCGGCTGGCCGCCGCCTGCGCGGGGCTGCAGAGCCTGTCGACGGCGATCGCCGCCGAATTCCCCACCGGCGACGGGCGGATGCGGCTGGTGGTCATCGAGGTCGACGGCGGCTTCTTCTATCTGATGGCGGCCGGGACCAGCTCCTACCTCGCGGTCCTCGCCGAGGACGGCGTGGACGCCGGGCTGATGGGCCAGTGCATGAGAGACCTGGTCGCCCGGCTCGGCGAACATCTCAGCAGCCCGCCACGGGCCGACGGACGCTTCACATGAGCCGGACCGGAAAGGGCGCCGACGAAGGCGGCCCCGAACGGCTCTACATGGTCGACGGCGGCGCCCCCGGCCGGTCCGCGCGGGCGGACACCATCGAACTGGTCAGCCTGATCGTCGCCCGGACCGAACCCGAGCCCGGCATGCTGCCCGAGGCCGCCGCCGTGCTGAGGATGTGCCACTTCCCGCTCTCCGTGGCCGAGATCTCCGCCTACCTGACCCTGCCCGTCAGCACCGTGACCGTTCTCCTCGCGGACCTGCTCGCCCACCAGCAGGTGGAGGCCAGGTCCCCGGTCCCGGCCGCCGTGCTGCCCGACACCGAACTCCTCCAAGCGGTGATGCATGGACTACAGAACCTCTGAGACGCTCGCCGGACCCCGCAGCGAGGACACCCTCCCGGCCTCCGCCACCGCGGCCGTCAAGATCGTGATCGTCGGCGGATTCGGCGTCGGCAAGACCACCATGGTCGGCTCGGTGAGCGAGATCCGCCCGCTGACCACCGAGGAGACGATGACCCAGGCCGGGGTCGGCGTCGACGACATCGCCGGGGTGGAGCGCAAGACCGAGACCACCGTGGCCATGGACTTCGGCCGGATCAGCCTCAACGAACGGCTGGTGCTCTACCTCTTCGGTACCCCCGGCCAGGAGCGCTTCTGGTTCCTGTGGAACGGCCTCTTCGAGGGCGCGCTCGGGGCCGTCGTCCTCGTCGACACCCGCCGCCTGGAGGTCAGCTTCGACGTCCTGGGACGGCTGGAGGAGCGCGGCGTCCCCTTCGTCGTCGCCATCAACGCCTTCCCCGGGGCGCCCGCCCACCCCGTCGAACGGCTGCGCGCGGCCCTGGACCTGCCCGACACCGTCCCCATCATCGACTGCGACGCCCGCGACCGCGCCTCCAGCCGCGACACCCTCCTCAGCCTCGTGCGCTATCTGCAGCACCTCACCACCGTGACCCCGGAGACACCGTGACCCCTCCTCCCGACCAGTGCCCCGCCCACGCCCGGAGCCCCCTCGCCGGTGTGGTGGACCTCTTCGGATCCGAGAACGAGAAGGACCCGATGGGCCTGTACGAGCGGCTGCGCACCGAACACGGACCGGTGGCCCCGGTGCGGCTCGGCGGCGACGTACCGGCCTGGCTGCTGCTGGGCTACCGCGAGAACCTGGAGGTCGCCCGCACCCCCTCCCGCTTCTCCCGCGACTCCCGGTACTGGAGCGCCTGGGCGGAGGGCCGGATCCCGGACGACTCGCCGCTGCTGCCCGTGGTCGGCTGGCAGCCCATGTGCACCTTCGCCGACGGCGACGAGCACGAGAGGCTGCGCGCCGCGCTCACCGACAGCATGAACCGCGTCGACCGCCGCGGCATCCGCCGCCACATCACCCGCTTCACCCATCAGCTGGTCAACGACTTCTGCGCCGACGGACAGGCCGAACTGGTCACCGGCTTCGCCCAGCGGCTGCCCATGCTCGTCCTCACCCAGCTGCTCGGCATGCCCGACGAGTACGGCCCCCGGCTGGTCGAGGCCACCCGCGACCTGATGAAGGGCTCCGACACGGCCCTGCGCAGCGACCAGTACGTCACCGACACCCTCCGCCAGCTCGTCGAACGCAAGCGCGCCGAACCCGGCAGCGACCTCGCGTCCTGGCTGCTGAGCCACCCCTCCCAACTCACCGAGGAGGAGGTCGTCCAGCATCTGCGGCTCGTGCTGCTCACCGGCAACGAGACCACCACCAACCTCATGGCCAACACGCTGCGCATGGTCCTCACCGACCCGCGCTTCCGCGCCTCTCTGGCGGGCGGCCATATGACCCTGCCGGACGCCATCGAGCACGTGCTGTGGAACGAACCGCCGCTCACCGTCATCCCCGGCCGCTGGGCCACCGGCGACACCGAACTCGGCGGACGGCAGATCAAGGCCGGGGACATGCTGCTGCTCGGCCTCGCCGCCGGGAACGTCGACCCGGCCATCCGCCCCGACCTCGGCGCGCCCATGTACGGCAACCGCTCGCATCTGTCGTTCAGCGGCGGCCCGCACGAATGCCCCGGCCAGGACATCGGCCGCGCCATCGCGGACACCGCCATCGACACCCTGCTGCTGCGCCTGCCCGATCTGCGTCTGGACGTGCCGGAGCCCGAGCTGACCTGGGTGGCGTCGTGGATCTCCCGCCATCTGGTCGCGCTGCCGGTCGCGTTCATGCCGCGCAGGCCCGAGACCGATCCGGTGGACACCTCCGGCATGCTGCTCGCGCCCAAGCTGCGCCCCATGCGGCGACGGCCCGCGGGCGACGAGGAAGCCTTACCCGCGGGCGGAACCGCCACCGCCGGTAGCACGGCACCGCCCGCCCGTGTCCCGTGGTGGACGGCCCTGTGGCGGTGGCTGCGCGGCACCTCCGCGTGACGTAACGCCCCCTCAGCGGGCGTTACGCCTCTCAGCGGGCGTTACGCCCCTCAGCGGGCCAGCAGCGTCCCCACCGCCAGCAGCGCGAGCACGACCCAGGCGAACCACAGCCAGCCGTTGCTCCCGAGCGCCACGGTGTAGGCCGTCACCACCACCAGGCCGCCCACCGCGCACGCCGTCATTCCCTTGGCAGATCCGGTCATCCCCGACCTCCTCACGGCGGTCCCGGCACCCCACCGCCGGAACACCGGCCCCACGGCCGAGACTCCATCGTCTCTCGGCCATGGGGTTCCCGGCTAGCGTCCGCGAGCCTGGAGCGAGGCCAGATAGGCGTTGTACGCGGCGAGTTCCTGATCGCCGTCACGGTCCGCCGTACGGTCGTCACGCCGCGCTTGGCGCTGGTCGGACTTGTACCACTGGTACACCAGCGCCACCAGCACGATCACCGACGGCACCTCACTGAACGCCCAGGCGATGCCGCCCGCCGCGTTCTGGTCGGCCAGCGCGTCGATCCCCAGCGAGCCGGGCGGGTGCTCGAAGCTGCCGACCATGGGCGCGCTCGCCATCATCAGCGCGATCCCGAAGAACGCGTGGAACGGCATCCCCGCGAACAGCTCCAGCATCCGCATCACATAGCCCGGCCGGTGCGGGCCCGGGTCCACGCCCATGATCGGCCAGAAGAAGACCAGGCCCACCGCCAGGAAGTGGACCATCATCGCGATGTGCCCGGCCTTGGAGCCCATCAGGAAGTCGAAGAGCGGGGTGAAGTAGAGCCCGTACAGGCTCGCGATGAACAGCGGGATCGTGAACACGGGGTGGGTGATGATCCGCATGTAGCGGCTGTGCAGCAGGGCCACCAGCAGCTCCCGAGGCCCCTTGCGGCCCCGCCCGCCCGCCGGGAGGGCGCGCAGGGCCAGCGTCACCGGGGCGCCCAGCAGCAGGAGGATGGGGGAGACCATGCTGATGATCATGTGCTGGACCATGTGGACGCTGAACATGACCATGCCGTAGTCGTTCAGCGCGGTGCACATCGAGACCGCGACCGTCAGCACACCCGCCACGAACGCCACCAGCCGCCCCACCGGCCAGCTGTCCCCGCGCCGCCACAGCCGCGCCGCGCCCCAGCCGTACAGCGCGAGCGCCAGCACACAGCCGACCAGGAAGAAGGGATCACCGCCGAACGCCAATCCGCGTGCGAGGGTGAACGGCGGCAGATCCATCATCATGCCGTGTCCGCCGTGATCCATCTGAGTATCCGGCCTTCCTGCTCAACCCGGTGTGCACCAAATGTGCCCGCACCAGCGTAGAACCCGTCAGCTCAGAGCACGCACTCGGCCTCGGTGTACCGCTCGGCGGGTACCGTCTTCAGCCGCTCCACCGCTTCCGCGAGCGGCACCAGCACGATGTCCGTACCGCGCAGCGCCGTGATCTTGCCGAACTCGCCGCGGTGCGCCGCCTCCACGGCGTGCCAGCCGAAGCGGGTGGCCAGCACCCGGTCGTACGCCGTCGGCGTGCCGCCGCGCTGCACATGGCCCAGGATCACCGGCCGGGCTTCCTTCCCCAGCCGGTGCTCCAGTTCGACGGAGAGCAGGCGGGCGATACCGGCGAACCGCTCGTGGCCGTAGACGTCGCGTTCCCCCGCCGCGTACTCCATCGTGCCCTCGCGCGGCTTGGCGCCCTCGGCGGCGACCACGATCGCGAACTTCTTGCCCGCCTCGAACCGGGCCCCGACGGTCCGGGCCAGGTCCTCGATGTCGAACGGGCGCTCCGGTACGACGATCGCGTGGGCGCCCGCGGCCATGCCCGAGTGCAGCGCGATCCAGCCGGTGTGCCGCCCCATGACCTCGACGATCAGGACCCGCTGATGCGACTCCGCGGTGGTCTTGAGCCGGTCCAGGGCCTCGGTCGCCACCCCGACCGCGGTGTCGAAGCCGAAGGTCACATCGGTCGACGCGATGTCGTTGTCGATCGTCTTCGGGACGCCGACGATCGGCAGCCCGGCGTCCGACAGCAGCCGGGCCGCCTTCAGGGTGCCCTCGCCGCCGATCGGGATGACCGCGTCCAGGCCCAGATCCTCGACATGGCCCCTCGCGCGCTCCACCCCGTCCCGCAGATGCGCGGGCTGTACCCGGGTCGAGCCGAGGATGGTGCCGCCGAGGGCCAGGATGCCGCCCACGGCGTCCAGGTCGAGCTTGCGGTAGTCGCCCTCAAGGAGGCCCTTCCAGCCGTCCTGGAAGCCGATCACCTCGTCGCCGTGGTCGACGACGGCGCGGTGGACGACGGACCTGATGACCGCGTTCAGCCCGGGGCAGTCGCCGCCGGATGTGAGCACACCGATGCGCATGGCGCGTGATTCCTCTGTCTGCGTTGGAGCGGACATCCGGACCGCGCTGTCCGGCTGGACGACGACACCCTACAAGCGCCGGACGCCCAGGGAAGCGCTTCGCCGCCAGGTGTCCGGCATACGGTCACCCGGCGGCTCAGCCGTGCGCGAGAGCGCTCAGGCGGGCTGCGCGGTGGCCGCCGCGATGCGCTCGTTGCGCAGCGCCTCGTACCACTGGTCGTCCACCGGCGGCAGCCCGTTCACATCGAGCGCCAGCTTCAGCAGATGGTCCGCGATGTGCGGGTTGCGGGCCATCACCGGGCCGTGCATGTACGTACCGAAGACGGTGTCCTTGTACGCGCCCTCGTAGCCGTCGCCCGTGCCGTTGCCGTTGCCGAACCGGACGCGCGCGAGCGGGCGCGCGGTCGGGCCCAGGTGGGTGACGCCCTGGTGGTTCTCGAACCCGGTCAGCGGCGGCAGCCCCAGCGGGTCGTCGATGTCGGCCAGTACGTCGCCGACGCAGCGGGCGCCCTCGCCGCGGGTGCTGATCACGTCCAGCAGACCAAGGCCCTGCTGGCGCTGGCCGAGGTCGTTGACGAACTCGTGGCCGAGGATCTGGTACCCGGCGCACACCGAGAAGACGATCGCCCCGTTGGCGACCGCGCGGTTCAGCCCGCCGTCCCGCATCAGCCGCTCGGAGGCCAGCCGCTGCGGGCGGTCCTCACCGCCGCCGATCAGGTAGATGTCCCCGGAGGTGGGGATCTGCTGGTCGGAGCGGACGTCCAGCCGGGAGACGTCCAGCCCGCGCTGGCGCGCCCGGCGCTCCACCACCAGGACGTTGCCCTGGTCGCCGTACGTGCTCAGCAGGTCGGGGTAGATCCAGACCAGACGCAGGCCATTCTGGCTCGTGCTACGCATCGTCGTGTCTCCTCGTACGGGGGGTCAGTTGCCGACCCGGCGGCGCAGGTCTTGGAACGCGGTGTAGTTGGCGATCACCTCGATGCGGCCGGGCGGCGAGATCCGCACCGCCTCGTCCGCGTCGGCGCAGACCCGGAAGTCCAGCCCGGCGACCTCCAGACGCACCGCGAGGTCCAGCTTGCGGTCGCCGATCACGCAGATCGGGTGCCCGGCGAGCCGGGTGTAGTCCACGTCCCAAAGCCAGGAGGTGTCGGTGCCGTCCGCGCCGCGCGCGTTCACCGAGAGGATCACCGGGGTGGGCGGCGGGTCGATCAGCGAGAACGTCTCCAGCCAGCCGGCCGGGTTCTTCGCCAGCAGCAGCCGCAGCTCGCGCTCCTGGAAGGTGACCACGTCGTAGCGGCCCGCGACGGCCTGCACCTGGTACATCCGCTCCAGGGCGACCTGCGGCGGCACGCCGAAGGTCGCGGCGACGGCCGCCGAGGTGGCCGCGTTCGCCTTGTTGGCGCGGCCGGGCAGCTGGAGGTGGATCGGCCAGGCCGCGCCGTGCGGGTCCAGCACGTATTCGCCGTTCAGCGCCCAGCTGGGCACCGGGCGGCGGAAGCCGCACTCGCCGCACACCCAGTCGTCGCCGGGGCGCTGGAGCACACCGCCGCAGGCCGGGCAGGACCAGGCGTCGTCCTTCCACTCCTGGCCCGCCGCGACCCACACCACATTGGGGCTGGAGGAGGCGGCCCAGACGATGAGCGGGTCGTCCGCGTTCGCGATCACCGTGGCCTTCGTACCGGCCAGGCCCTCGCGCCACTTCTCGGCGAGCATCCGGGTCTCGGCGGCCCGGTCGAGCTGGTCGCGCGACAGGTTGAGCAGCGCGATGGCCTTGGGCTCGGTGTCGCGGGCGACCCCGGCGAGGTACTTCTCGTCGACCTCGATCACGCCGTAGCGGGCGTCGGAGCCGCCCGCCAGGGCCGAGGTGATGCCCGCGGGCATATTGGCCCCGAGCGCGTTGGAGACCACCGGGCCCGCGGCCCGCAGCGCCTCGGCGATCAGCCGGGTCGTCGTGGTCTTGCCGTTGGTCGCCGACACCAGGATCACGTCCAGGTGGTGCGCCAGCCTGCTGAGCAGATCGGGGTCGAGGCGCAGGGCCACCTTGCCGCCGATCACCGATCCGCTGCCGCGGCCCGCGGCCTTCGAAACCGCCGCCGCGGCCTTGCCCGCCGTCACGGCCAGCTTGGCACGTGGCGACAGCGGCTCTGAGTTGCCTGCCATCGTCTCTCGATCCTCCTCGCATACCGGCGCCGCACCTGCCCCCCGAGGCACCGGTGGTACGCCCCCTCCGTGCCGAATCGCCAGCCGGGAGGCCACGGTCGGGGATCAGCCTATCGAGATCCGGGCGGTGTCCCGAATCCCGTCGCCCCTTCCGGGGGACCGTACGCTTGGCTCTCATGCGAAACGGCGCGATCCCGGGAAGCCGGGGGACGGTACGGCCCCTGCGGCTGCTCGGCGATCAGGCGCTGCGCGCGCCGTGCGAGGAGGTCACCGCGTACGACACCGCGCTCGCCCGGCTGGTCGAGGACCTGTACGCCACGATGTACGCGGCGGGCGGGGTCGGTCTCGCCGCCAACCAGGTCGGGGTGGGGCTGCGGGTCTTCGTCTACGACTGTCCGGACGACGAGGACCGGCGCCATCTGGGGCATGTGGTCAACCCGAGGCTCACGGAGGCCGACGGGGTGACGGTGCGGGGCACCGAGGGCTGTCTGTCGCTGCCGGGCGTCGAGTCGGGCACTCCGCGCTTCGACCGCGCGGTGGTGGAGGGCGTGACGGTGACCGGGGACCCGGTGCGGGTCGAGGGCACCGGCTTCTTCGCCCGCTGCCTCCAGCACGAATGCGACCACCTGGACGGCGGGCTGTTCCTGGACCGGCTGGACGGGCTGCGGCGGCGCCGGGTGCTGTGGGCGGCCCGCCGCGCGCCGTGGGCGCGCGAGCGGACGTAGGGGGCTTACGGGGCGCTCAGAACCCCGGTTCAGAACCCCGGTTCAGAACCCCGGGGCGCCGAACCGGTCGTCCACCAGGGCCAGCCTGCCCCACAGCAGATCGGTGAGGTGGTGCACCAACCGCTCGCGGGAGCAGGGTCGTTCCCGCAGCCACCAGTCGCCCGCGGCGTGCATCATGCCGACGATCCCATGGCCCCAGATCCGGGCCACCTCCTCGCCGCCGGGGCCGAGTTCGACCCGGTCGGCGATCACCTTGGCCAGCTCGTCGCCCATGCGGCGCAGCAGCGGGGCGGAGTGGTGGCCCACGTCGAAGCCCTGCTCCTGCTCCTGCTGGTGGCCCTGGTCGGCCGGGTGCATCAGGAAGCGGTACACCTGGGGCCGGGCCTCGATCGCCGCCAGATAGGTGTCCAGCGTGGCCGCCACCCGGCCCCGGCGGTCGGGCGCGGGGGCGTCCAGGGCCTTGCGCAGCGAGGCGAGCAGGGCGTCGGTGTGGCGTACCGCGAGGGCGCGGTAGAGCCCTCCCTTGTCGCCGAAATGGCGGTACAGAATGGGCTTGGTAATGCCCGCTTCGGCGGCGATCGCGTTCATCGAGGCCTCGGGGCCGTCGCGCAGCACCACCCGGTCGGCGGCCTCCAGCAGCTCCTTGCGGCGCCGTGCGGCCGCCTGCTGCTGATCCTCGCGCTGACTGGTCCCGGTCTCCATGACGTGGCCTCCCCGCCCCCTGACGTTTCACGCGTATAGATGGGCTCCGCGTATCTGCGCAACGTAACACCCGCCCGGGGTAAGGGGTTCGCGCAGCCGTGGAGTTGACATCGCCTACTCGCCGGTAACACACTGCTGTTACCGCAGGTAACAGCAGATGCAGCAGGTGGAGGGGCCATGGCGGAGTTCTCGTTCGACCTCAACGAAGATCAGAAGGCAGTGCGCGAGTGGATCCACGGCTTCGCCGCGGACGTCATGCGCCCCGCCGCCGCGGAATGGGACGAGCGCGAGGAAACGCCCTGGCCGATTATCCAGGAGGCCGCCAAGATCGGCCTGTATTCGCTGGACTTCTATGCCCAGCAGTATTTCGACCCCACCGGTCTCGGCATTCCCATGACCATGGAGGAGCTGTTCTGGGGCGACGCGGGGATCGCCCTGTCCATCGTCGGCACGGGCCTCGCCGCCGTCGGCGTGCTCGCCAACGGCACCGAGGAGCAGATCGGCACCTGGATCCCGCAGATGTACGGCGACGCGGGCGATGTGAAGGTCGCCGCCTTCTGCTCCTCCGAGCCCGACGCGGGCTCCGACGTCTCCGCCATGCGCACCCGGGCCGTCTACGACGAGGCCAAGGACGAATGGGTCATCAACGGCACCAAGACCTGGGCCACCAACGGCGGCATCGCGAGCGTCCACGTCGTGGTCGCGGCGGTCGACCCCGGCCTCGGCTCCAAGGGCCACGCGTCGTTCATCATCCCGCCGGGCACCCCCGGTCTGTCCCAGGGCCAGAAGTTCAAGAAGCACGGCATCCGTGCCTCCCACACCGCCGAGGTGGTCCTCGACAACGTACGGGTGCCCGGCAGCTGCCTGCTCGGCGGCAAGGAGAAGCTGGACGAGCGCCTGGCCCGGGCCCGCGAGCGGGCCACGGCGGGCGGCGAGCGGCTGAAGAACGCCGCGATGGCCACGTTCGAGGCGTCCCGCCCGGCCGTCGGCGCCATGGCCGTCGGCACCGCCCGCGCCGCGTACGAGGTCGCGCTCGACTACGCCAAGACCCGGCAGCAGTTCGGCCGCCCCGTCATCGACAACCAGGGCGTCGCCTTCCAGCTCGCCGACATGCGCACCCGGATCGACGCCGCGCGGCTGCTGGTGTGGCGGGCCTCCTGGATGGCCGTGAACGGCAAGCCCTTCGACTCGGCCGAGGGCTCCATGTCCAAGCTGTTCGCCAGCGAGACCGCCAAGACGGTCACCGCCCAGGCGGTCCAGATCCTCGGCGGGAACGGCTTCACCCGCGAGTACCCGGTCGAGCGCATGCACCGCGACTCCGCGATCTACACGATCTTCGAGGGCACCAGCGAGATCCAGCGCCTGGTCATCGCCCGCACCCTCTCCGGCGTCCCGATCCGCTGAGACGCCGGAGTCATCCTGGGGTCACCTCGCGCCGAAGCGGCGTTTGCGCCCGGCGAACGCCGCCAGCAGGTCCCGCAGTTCCTCCGCCGTGAAATCCGGCCACAGGGTGTCCACGAAGAACAGCTCCGCGTAGGCCGCGCGCCACAGCATGAAGTTCGAGATCCGCTGCTCCCCGGACGTCCGCACCAGCATGTCGATGTCCGGGAGGTCGCCGTGCGGCAGGTGCCGGGTGAACAGCGCCTCGTCGATCAGGCCCGGATCCAGCGCCCCGTCCGCCGAGGCCCGGGCCAGCGAGGTCGCAGCGCGGGCGATCTCCTCCCGCCCGCCGTGGTTGAAGCAGAAGGCCAGCGTCATCGCGCGGTTGTCGGCCGTCTCGGCCTCGGCCCGGCGCAGGGCGGCCAGGGTGGAGCGGGGGAGACGGGCCTCGGAGCCGAGCCAGCGCAGCCTCACGCCCCGCTCGCCGTACGCGCGGAAGACGTCGGCGAGCTGGGCGGTGAGCCGCATGAGGGCGGCCACCTCGGCGCGCGGCCGGTTCCAGTTCTCGGTGGAGAAGAAGAACAGCGACAGATGCTCGACGCCCTCCTCCAGCGCCGTGTCCACCACCCGTGGCAGCGCCAGCACCCCCGCCTCATGGCCCCGGGTGCGGGAGAGGCCGCGCAGGGCGGCCCAGCGGCCGTTGCCGTCCATGATGATGGCGAGGTGCCGGGGCAGCCCCGGGGCGTCGTCCTGGGGGCCACGGGGGCCTCGGCACTGCCGTACGACGGCGGGCGGCGGGCCGGTGACGGACGCCCGCAGCAGCCGCTTGACCGAGGGCACTCTCCAGGCTCCGACCTCGAACACCCGCGCGTCCCTCCGCCTCGGCTTCCCGGTGCCGTGTCTGACGACGGGGCGGGGCCGCGGGTTACCTCCCCGGTGGCCGAACCATTCGTTTGGTCGGCACGGCGACAGCTGTCGTCATGGCTTCCGCGCGACACCCCCGTGCACATCCGTCGTCTCGATGGGAGTCTCGGACGGCTCGGGCCGCCACAGCGGACAGGAGACGATACCCGGTTCGAGCAGCTCCAGGCCGTCGTAGAAGCGGCTGACCTGCTCCACGCCGCGCAGCACGTACGGCACGGCGCCGGTGTCGTCGTAGCCCTGCTGGGCCTCCTTGAGCGCCTGGTCGGTGTCGGTGCTGTCGTAGTGGACGAAGTAGCTGCCGGACGGCAGCGCCGCCTGCAGCCGCCGGACGATCGACACCGCCTCGTCGTAGTCCTGGATGTGGCCGAGGATGCCCATCAGCATCAGGGCGACCGGCCGGTCGAAGTCCAGCGTCTTGGCGGCCATCTCCAGGATCCGCTCGGGCTCGTGCAGATCGGCGTCGATGTAGTCGGTGACGCCCTCGGGGGTGCTGGTCAGCAGCGCCTGGGCGTGCCGGAGCACCAGCGGGTCGTTGTCGACGTAGACGATCCGGGCCTCGGGCGCCATCCGCTGGGCCACCTGGTGGGTGTTGTCGTAGGTGGGCAGCCCGGTGCCGATGTCCAGGAACTGGCGGATGCCGCACTCGCCCGCCACATGGGTGACGGTGCGGATGAGATAGGCGCGCGAGGCGCGGGCCATGACCTCGATGTTCGGGGCGACCTCCCGGTACTGGTCACCGGCGGTCCGGTCGACCTCGTAGTTGTCCTTGCCGCCCATCCAGTAGTTCCAGATCCGCGCCGAGTGCGGCACGGTGGTGTCGATCTTCGACCACGCCTGCTGGCTGGTGCCGGGGGCGGACGAACCGTTGGTCATCGGGACTTCTCCTGCCGTACGTCATGCCTGCGAGAGGCTCCAACTTACCCACTATTACCGGGAGTTCATCGATTCCCGGCATAGCGGCGGACGGGTGAGCGAATCCGTGGCAGGCGGCGGGCGAACGAGGCGGTCTGGAGCGTCACCGGAGTCTCGCCGGGGCCCGGCTCGGCGCCGGGTCCGGAATCGGGATCCGGCTCCTCGCCGACCGTGAGCACCGGGGCGTGCTGGGCGAGGGTGCGGAAGGCCAGGTCGAACCCGACCAGCGCGGCGCCGATCTCGGCGAGGTCGGCCGCACCCGCGCCGCGCGCGGCCGTCAGCCGGTCCTCCAGCACCGCAGCGGGCGCGGTCACATGGACGAAGGCCCCGTCGCGCTCGGCGACCGCCTCCGCGAAGTCGAACGCCTGGATCCAGGTCACCCGGGAGTGCCCGCGCCGCATCGGCCCGTAGACCAGCTCGCCGACCAGCCCCGCGTCCACCGCGAGCGCCCCGTCCTGCTGGAGCAGTTCGCGGTAGGGGCGGGCCGGGTCGAGGTGCGGGAGGTCGGGGGAGGCGCGGGTGACGGCGAAGCCGTGCCGGTCCGCGAGCCCGGCCAGCAGCCCGTCCCGGCGGACGCCTTCACAGCCCTCGACGATCAGTGTGCGCCGCTGTGCGACCGCATGCTGGAGCTTCATCCCGTCTTCCCGTCGTTCCGGAGCGACCCGGATTGGATGGAGGGACGACACCGCCGCCCGCCACGGCGCCTTCAGTGTGCGTGGCGGTACGGCGGAGGCGGGAGTGCGCTACGGGGTTGTGCGGTTGTGCGACCGTAGTGGTTTTCGAATCGTGGCCCGTCAGGTGGTGCGCCCGGCGCACTCCCCGATGTCTTCCCGGGCGGTCAGCCGATCAGGAAGTCGGCCTCGCCCGCCTTGGCGGCCTCCAGGAAGGAGGCGACCTCGGAGCGGCTGTAGATCAGGGCGGGACCGCCGGGGTCGGTGGACTGGCGCAGAGCCACCCGGCCGTCCTCCAGCCGCTTGGCCTCGATGCAGGTGCCTCCGTTGGACCCGCTCCAGGGCTTTTCCCAGCCCTCCGTGCCCAGGTCCGTGGCCGGCATCCCGGTGTAGACGGGGTCTGTCATCACAGCTCCTTACGCAGTTCGGCCAGGATGGTGCTGGTATCGCCGATCGGGTCGGCCTGGACGGCCATCCGGTCCAGGACCTCCAGATAGGCCACGACCTCATGCGGCCGGTCCACGTAGACCGCGCCGGTGAGGCTCTCGGTGTAGACCACGTCGGGCAGTTCGGAGAACCCGAAGCGGAAGTAGTGGAAGGGGCCGAAGGCCCCGGGGTGCGGCCCGGACGCGAAGCGCATGATCTGCAGCCGGACCTTGGGCATCGACAGGGTGTCGACGATGTGGTCGATCTGGTCCCGCATCACCTCGCTGGGACCGACCGGGCGGCGCAGCACCGTCTCGTCGAGGATGGCCCACATGATCGGCGCGTCGGCCTTGGTGAGCAGGGACTGCCGCTGGAGGCGCAGCGCGATCCGGCGCTCCAGCTCCTCCTCGGTGTCGTTGGGGAAACCGATACGGAGCACCGCCCGGGCGTAGTCCTCCGTCTGCAGCAGCCCGGGGACGTAGTGCGGCTCGTACGCACGGATGACCGTAGCCTCGCTTTCCAGGCTGACATACGCACTGAACCAGTCGGGCAGTACGTCCCGGAACTGATGCCACCAGCCGGGCTGGTTGGCCTCCCGGGCGAGGGCGAGGAAGCTTTCGATCTCAGGTCCCCGGACGCCGTAATTCCGCAGCAGTTCCTTGACGTACGGGATCTTGAGGCCGACCTCCGCCTTCTCCATCCGGCGCACCGTCAACGGGGTCACTTCGATGGCCTGAGCTGCCTCTTCGAAGGAAATCCGGGCCCGCTCCCGTAAGTGCCGCAGGCGCTTCCCGAGGACCCTGCGTAAGACGGTGGGGGCGGCGCCGCTCGGCCGTGCCTCGCTCACGTCCCGCCTCCCTGAAGGGCTGTCATATGCCTGCACAGTGTGCCTGGACAGTGTGCCACGAGCCGGACGACACAGACAGAGCTATGCGGATCGTTCTGAAATTATCAGAACGAAGGTTGCGGGGTGAGCGACTCACCACGCATAGTGAGCAGGTGACCCATCTCACCCTCCACGGCGGGGGCTCCCAACCTCCTTTGTCCACAACGTCGTTGACGAAGCCGATGCACAGTGCGGCGCCGCGCGGCGGGGATCCCGTACACCTCCGTGGCGCGTGCCGGGGAGGGTTACGGTGATGCCGGGCGCACAGCCGGGAAGCGGGCGCCAGAGTGCCCCCGCCAACGCCGCGTTGGCCGCGGCCCTCAAGGAATCCGGGTGCTCCTACGCCTCGTTGGCGCACCGGGTCAACGAGCTGGGCCGCAGACAAGGACACGAGTCGAACTACGACAAGGCGTCCGTCACCCGCTGGTTGCAGGGCGGTCAGCCGCGCGGCAACACGCCGGAGCTGATCGCCGCCGTGCTCTCCCACCGGCTCGGCCGGCCGCTGGCGCCCGCCGAGCTCGGCTTCATCGCCGACCGTCAGCGCCCCGTCGTCGCCAGAGCGCTGGCCTACCGGGAGGACGTAGCAGAGACCTTGCACACGCTCGCCGAACTCGGCTCCACCGATATCTCCCGCCGCAGCCTGCTGGGCGCGGTGCCCTTCGTCGCCGGAGCCCTGGTGACCCCGCAGCGCGAATGGCTGCTGTGGCTGGTCGAGAACCAGGACACCCCCCGGCTCTCCTCCGTGGCCGATGGCGGCCGCGTCGAGCAGGTCCACGCGGCCATCAGCATGTTCGACGAGATGGACAACCGCTTCGGCGGC
This sequence comes from Streptomyces sp. NPDC059850, assembly GCF_042731515.1. Taxonomy (NCBI): domain Bacteria; kingdom Bacillati; phylum Actinomycetota; class Actinomycetes; order Kitasatosporales; family Streptomycetaceae; genus Streptomyces; species Streptomyces sp. NPDC059850. Next base: position 37,956 of record NZ_JBHWJI010000033.1, on the reverse strand, counting down.
GGCCAGGTCCGCGCCAGCATCGTGCTCTATCTGTCGACCGAGGTCGTGCCCATGCTCCAGCAGCGCGGCGCGCCGCCGCACGAGCGGCGCCAGCTGTTCACCGCGGCCGCCAAGCTGGCCGCGATGGCCGGCTGGAGCTCCTACGACAACGCCGAATACGGCCTGGCCCAGCGCTATATGACCCAGGCGCTGCGGCTGTGCGCCGAGGGCGGCGACCGGGTGCTCGGCGGCCAGATCCTGGCCGGTCTGTCCCATCTGTCCACCAACCTCGGCCAGCCGGAGGCGGGGGTCGAGCTGGCCAGAGTCGGCGTCGCCACCGCGAAGAACGCGGGCAGCCCGCTCGGCCTGATGCGGCTGCACGCCATGGCCGCCCGCGGCCATGCCGCGCTCGACCAGCCCCGGGAGGCGTCCAAGTCGCTGCGCGCCGCCGACGCCCAGCTGGAGGCGAGCCGGGGTGCCCAGCAGGAGTCGCCCTGGGTGCGCTTCCTGGACCACCACTATCTGGCGGCCGAGGCGGCCCTGTGCTTCCGGGACCTGGGGAACGCGGCGGAGGCCGAGCTTGCGGCCGCCGAGTCGGTGCGTGCCAACGCCGACCGCCGCCGCCGCCAGGCCATCAGCCGCTCCGTCCTCGCCACGGCCTACCTCCAGCAGAACCGGCTGGACGAGGCCATCGGCACCGCGGGCGAGGCGCTGGACACCCTCAGCGGGGTGCACAGCGAGCGCTCGATCCAGGCGCTGCGTGACTTCCGCTCCCGGCTGCGTCCCCGGCGGGGCGAGCCCATGGTGCGTGACTTCGAGCATCGCTCCCGGTCGGTGCTCGGGTCCGCGGCCTGACCGCGGCACGCGGTGGGCCCCCGGAGCGGGGGACCGGGGGGCTGCCGCGTGCGCGGACGCAGGGGCCCAGGGGTGTCTCCCGATCCGGGAGGCACCCCAGAGGCCTGTGTTGACGCTGTGTCAATAGCCGTTCGGAGTGGGGGCGTTCTGGGCCCGGTCCACGGGCAGATGGGCGCCGGAGACCCCGCTGGAGGCGTCGGAGAGCAGAAACGCCACGACGTGGGCGACCTCCAGCGGGGTGACCAGCTCGCCGCCCGGGACCTCGGCCGTGAACCGGGCGTACCGCTCGGGCTCCTCGTCGCGCATCCGGTCCCAGCGCTTGCCGGGGATGAGCATCGAGCCGGGCGAGACGGCGTTCACCCGGATGTGGTCCGGGCCGAGTTCGCGGGCGAGTGAGGCCGCCAGATGGATCTGGGCGGCCTTGGCCGCCCCGTACTGCGCCTGGGGCCCCGGTTTCCACCCGGAGATGGAGGCGATCACTACCACCGAGCCGCCGCCGCACCGCCGCAGCTGCGGTGCCGCGGCCGTGACCAGCCGCGCCGTATGGCCGACGTTCAGCTCCCAGGTCGCGGACCAGTCCCGGGCGTCCGCCTCCTCCAGGCCTCGGCCGCGTGCGCCACCGGCGGACGCGACGACGCCGTCCAGCCCGCCGAAACGTTCCGCCGCTGCCTGGACGAATGCCTCCAGCCGGTCCGGTGCGGTGAGGTCGAGGGCCTCGGTGAACAGCGCCCCGGGTTCCGCCGTATCCAACGACGTCTCAAGGGCCCGCAGATCCCCGGCCGTCCGCGCACAGGTGGCCACCCGCGCGCCGGACGCGGCCAGCAGCCGCACGATCTGTTCGCCGAGCCCCCGGGTGCCCCCGGTGACCAGCACCCGCTTGCCGTCCAGGCGGAACGCCCCGTTCACGGCTGCCCCGCACGGGCCGTACAGCCCGAACCACTACGCCCGTACAACCGGACAACCCCCATGCCCTCTCGCCCTCCGGTCGGTTCAACCGTTTTTCTACATGACGGTGACCGATGACGCTCCGAGCTGCCTTCGAAGGAGGAACCATGCCGGTTTCCGGCACCAACCGCGACCGCGTCGACTCCGTCCGTGGCAGCCGGTCCAGGCGGGTCGGACGGGGGGCGCGCACCTACCGCCACCGGCTCAGATGCGGCGCTGTCAGTCGCCAGCAAGCGCCTACCCGCATACCCGGACATCAACCACCCCATGTGCCTGTATGTCACGAGAGCCCACAGACCGACGAGGACGGACACCGTGAGCCGATCCCTCCCAGGACTGCCGCAGCGGCCGGCACCGGCCGATGACGAGGACCTGGGGCGCGACCGCCCTGCCCTCGCGGTGTCCGTCAACCGCTACCGCGTCCGGATCACCGGGCCCGAGCCGTGCGGGGAGGGGCCGATGAGCGCCCTCGTCACCCGGCGGCTCTTCCGGGCCGAATTCCCCGCCCTTCCCGACCGTGCCGCCGCGGTGCGGCGCATGGTCACCGGCCATCTGAACGAATGGCGGCTCGGCGCGCTCGTGGACGGCGCCGTCCTCGCCACCAACGAACTGTTCGCCAACGCGGTCGAGCACGGCAGCAACGGCGCCGCCGACACCGTGACCATCACGGTCTCCCTGGAGGTCGCCGCCGGACCCTTCGGCCATGAGTTACGGGTCGAAGTGGCCGACGGCTCGCCCGTCATCCCCATCTTCCGCAGCGCCTCGCCGACCGAGGAGTCCGGCCGGGGTCTCGCCATCGTCGACTGCCTGGCCAGTGACTGGGGCACCGAGCCGCCGGACCCCGGGGGCGAGGGGAAGAAGGTGTGGTTCACCCTGCCGCTTGAGCGGGCCTCATGAGCCCTGTGGGCGGCACCGTGCAGACCGACGCGGCCGACTGGCTGCTGTCCGCCAGCGACGACCCCGGGCGGGTGCGGCTCCAGTGGGCCAGCGGGGACGGCCTCGCCGACCTGCCGGTGGGCACCGTATTCGACCTGGTCCGGATGGCCGACGACATCGGTACGGCGGTGATCCAGGCCCTGCAGCGGCGTGACGCCGCGACCGGGCCCGTGATGCTGGCGACCTCCAGCCATGTGCTGACGTTCCTGGTCCCGCCCGGTTCCGCCGCCGAGTGGAAACGCTGGCTGGCCGGGACCCCGTACGCCCGCCGCCGCACGGTCGCGGCGGCCGGGGCGGGCCGGGTGCTGCGGTGCCCGCGCCCGGGGTGCGTACGGCGCGGCCACGTCTGGCTGACCCGGCCCGGGGACGGCCTCACCGACAGCCGGACGCTGCGCGCCGCGCTGGAGGAGGCGGGTCCTCCGCGGCCGCTCTGGAGGGCGTAGGGGGCAAGACCCCGCTTAAGCCCACCCCGCCGTATCCGCGCAGGTGGGGACGTAGCATCGTGTCGTGGCATGAACACCCTCGCCCTCTGGGAACTGGCCGTGCTCGCCGGTGCGGCCCTGCTCGTCGGCTTCTCCAAGACCGCCGTCAGCGGGGCCAATACGGTCAGCCTCGCCCTCTTCGCGGCCGTACTGCCCGCCCGTGAGTCGACGGGTGTGCTGCTGCCGCTGCTCATCGTCGGCGATGTGCTCGCCGTGATCACCTACCGGCGGCACGCCCACTGGGCCACCCTGTGGCGGCTGCTTCCGGCGGTCGCCGTCGGGGTGGTGGCGGGCTGGGTGTTCATGCTGTGGGCCGACGACGCGGCGGTGCGCGTGTCGATCGGCGCGATCCTGCTGTTCATGGCCGGGGTCACGGTGTGGCGGCGGCGTACGGGGGCGGACGCGGCCGCGTCCGCCCGGCCGGACGGCGGCGCCGGGGGCCGGGTCAAGGCCGGTTCGTACGGCGCGCTCGGCGGGTTCACCACCATGGTCGCCAACGCGGGCGGCCCGGTGATGTCCCTCTATCTGATCTCCTCCGGCTTCCGGAAGCTCGGATTCCTGGGTACCTCGGCCTGGTTCTTCTTCATCGTGAACGTGTGCAAGGTGCCCTTCAGCGTCGGTCTCGGCCTGATCGACGGCCCCTCCCTGCTGCTGGACGCGGGCCTCGCGCTCTTCGTGATACCCGGCGCGATCCTCGGAAAGATGTGCGTCGACCGCATCAACCAGCTGCTCTTCGAGCGGCTGGTGATCGCGGCGACCGTGCTGGGCGGACTGCAGCTGCTGCTGCGCTGACGGGGGACCCTCGGCGGGGACGGCGGGCTGCCCGATCTTGTCCGTTCCCGCTCAGTGCCGGTCACCCTGCGCCGCCTTTGACCGCAACCCTCTGATGTGGCGGTGTGCCAGCGACATGAAGCGGCGGGTGGCCGGCGAGAGCCCGCCGCTCGCGCGGGTGATGAAGGCGAACCTCTCCCTGTAGGGAGGATCGAGCGGCGCCACGAAGATCCGGTTCGCGCTTTCGTAGGGGCGCACGGTGAAGTACGAGACCAGCGTGTCGCCGATTCCCTTGAGTGCCAGCTCAAGCGCCGCCATCTGAAACTCCACCTCGATCTCAGGTCTGACCTCCACCCCCGCCGCCGCGGCACGCTCGGAGAGGCCGCGGCGGAGCGGGTCCTCGGTCTGCCAGTGCGTCTCGGAAAGGATCAGCCTCGCCTCGGCGAGGTCGGCGATGGAGACCGGCTTGGCCGTGTGCGTGGGATCGGCGCTGGCGTACACCACCTCGTCGACGAGAACGGGATCGCTCACCTTCAGTTGGTGCTCATCGATCGGCAGCTGTACGAGGCCCGCCTCGAGGTCACCCCGTCGCACGCTCTCGGCGACCTCGGACGAGTTCAGGCCGACGATGCGCACCCGGACCTGAGGGTGGAGAGTGCGGAACTCGGAGATCAACGGCACGAGCAGGTACTGGTGGGCGCTGCTGAAGGTGCCGAACAGGACCTCTCCCCGTGACAGGGCTCCTGCCTCCCGCGCGGTGGAGGTGAGGTCGTCGGCGCTGCGCACCGTCTGTTCCGCGAGAGGGATCATGAGCCGGCCGAAGTCGGTCAGCTGGAGTTTCCTGGTCGTGCGGCTGAACAGCTGGGCGTCAAGGGTGCGCTCGAGCCGCCGGATCTGCTCGGACAGGCTCGGCTGCGCCACGAATTCCGCGGCCGCGGCCGCCGAGAAGGAGCCGGTCTCGACGGTCCGGAGGAAGTAGCGCAGCTGCCGCAGCGTGGGCCCTTCAGCCATCAGGACCACTCCTTGATTCATAGGAAAAACCTTGAACTCCTGGTGAAAATATCACCGTAGACGGGTCCGCCGACAGCTCCCAGACTGGAGAACCAGCAGCTCAGGAGTGAGCCACATCACTCGCAATGAGATCAGTCAAGGGATTTGCTATGACTCAAGGTTCGGCGGCGAAGACCGCGGTCGTCACGGGTGCGGCCAGCGGCATGGGCCGCTCCACCGCGGAGGCTCTGGTCAAGGAAGGCTGGGACGTCCTGGCGCTCGACCGGGAGGCGGCTGAGTTCGATGTCGCGGGCGAGGTCATCCGTACCGTCGAGGTGGATGTGACGCGTCGCGACGAGGTACGCGACGCCATCGCCGACCATCTGGCGGAGTCCCCACGGCACGTGGAGCTGGTCGCGAACATCGCGGGCGTCTACCCGCCGAGCACCCTCGAGGACTTCTCGGAGAGCCAGTACCGCAAGGTCTTCGACGTGAATGTCCTCGGCGTCCTCAATGTCACCGCCGAGGCGGCGGCGCACATGTCCGAAGGCGGAGCAGTGGTCAACTTCGCTTCCGTGGACGCCTTCGCGGTCTCGCCGGGCCAGCTGCTCTACGGCGCGTCCAAGGCGGCCGTCGTCATGCTGACCAAAGAGATGGCGCTGGAGCTGGCCCCGCGGAAGATCCGGGTCAACGCGATCGCACCGGGCTGGGTGAACACGCCCGGCAACGCGGCGACCGGCCGCATGGCATCCGCGGCCGCCGGAATCCCGCTGGGACGCGTGGCCCAGCCCGAGGAGATCGCTCGCTGGGTGTCGATCCTCGCGAGTACGGACGCGGCCTTCATGACGGGCGAGACGGTCGTCCTCTCCGGCGGCGACGTCCTCCGCTGACCGGCTCCATGCTGACCGGCTCCCTGCGCATCGTTGAAAGGAACCTCATGGCCACTTACTGCATCGTCGGCTCCGGTGCGGCCGGGCTGTCCGCCCTCAACGTCCTGACCGAACGCGGCTACGAGGTCGACTGCTATGAGAAGAGCGACCGCGTCGGCGGGCACTGGAACACCGACTACGACGCCCTGCATCTGATCACCTCGCGTGATCAGACCACCTTCGAGGGCTTCCCGATGCCCGAGGACTACCCGTACTTCCCCCGGCGGGACCAGATCCGCGACTACATCGCCTCCTACGCGCGGACCCGCGGGCTGGAGCGGCGGATCTCGTTCAACACCGAGGTCGTGTCGGTGACGCCCGTCGAGACCGAAGGTCCCGTGGGCTCGGCCGGGTGGAACGTCGCCACCTCCCACGGGGCCGGCGTCTACGACGGCGTCCTCGTCGCCAACGGTCACCTGTGGGACCCGAAGGTTCCCTCGGTGCCGGGCTCGTTCGCGGGAAAGCAGATCCACTCCAGCGGCTACCAGAACGTCGGCGACATCGAGGGCACCAGGGTGCTGGTGGTCGGCGCGGGCAACTCCGGCTGCGACCTCGCCGTCGACGTCGCACAGCACCGCCTCGAAGCCGACATCGTCGTACGGCACGGCACCTACTTCCAGCCCAAGATGTACTTCGGCCGCCCACGCCAGGAGCTGGGCTTCATGGCCGAGTTCTCGCCCTCGGAGCAGGACCTCATCGCACGGCTGCTCGCCCGCGTGTCGATCGGCCGGAACGCCGACTACCCAGGACTGCCCGTACCGCGGCACCGTGCCCTCGCCGACGGCCCCGCCGTGGTCAACGACCTGCTGCTGTACTGGATCCACCACGGACGCGTCGGTGTCGTCGGGCACGGTGTCGAGCGCTTCGACGGCCACACCGCGCACTTCACGGACGGCTCCGCCAAGGACTACGACACCATCCTCTGGGCCACCGGTTTCCACCCGACGCTGCCGTTCCTCGACGAGGAACTGGTGCCACGGCGCGAGGGCCGACCGCTGAGGTACGGCGGCGGGATCGTCCCCCAGGGGCTGGAGAGGCTGTACTACATCGGGCTGTCCGCACCCCGCGGTCCTCAGATCCCCGTCTACGGCACCCAGGCCAAGATCGCCGAACGCATGATCGCGATGCACGAGGAAGCCGGGGACGTTGGCGCGGGCATCGCCGCCTACCTGGGCCGCCTCCAGGAAGCCGACGACCGCATCGATATCCCGCGCGACATCTGGAACGCCCAGATCGCCGATACGGAGCGGCTGCTGGAGGCGTATGCGGCCACCGTCGGCACAGACGAAGCCCAGCTCACCAAGTGAGCCTCAGGGTAACCATCCGTCCCCTCCTTCTCCCTGGACGAACAGACCGTCAGCCGTGACCTAAGGACTCCGCCATGACCACCCACCTCATCGACGACAGCCCTCTCACCAGATATCACAAGCGCCTGATCGTGGCCTGTTCAGGCGGCCCGTTCCTGGACGGATTCCTCCTGAGCATCGTCGGCGTCGCCCTGACCGGGGCCGATGACGACCTCGCCTTGAGCTCGAGCGCGCTGGGCATCGTCGGTGCGGTATCGCTCATCGGGCTCTTCCTGGGGAGCCTGGTCTTCGGGCCGATCACGGACCGGATCGGGCGGCGCGTGATGTACACCGCAGACCTGCTGGCGATGATCGTCGCATCCGCGGTGAGCCTGTGGGTGGATACCGGCTGGCAGCTGATCGTCCTGCGGTTCATCGTCGGGCTCGCGGTGGGCGCCGACTACCCGATCGCCACTTCGCTGCTCACCGAGTGGATGCCCAGGAAGTACCGCGGGGCGATGATCGGTCTGCTCTCCCTGGTGTGGCTCACCGGCGCGGTCGTCGCCTACCTCGTCGGCTATGTGCTCACCACCTTCTACGGGGACGGCTCATGGCGGTGGATGCTCGCCAGCGGCGCCGTGTTCGGCGTGATCGTCCTGGCCCTTCGGCTCGGAGCCCACGAATCGCCTCGGTGGCTGATCACCAAAGGCCGTGTCGAGGAGGCCCGCAGGGACGTCTCGAAGGTCCTCGGCCGCGAGGTGTCCACCGCGGAGATCACCGCCCTGGCGGAGGAGGAACCCCTTGGCCGGACCCGGCTGACCGAGCTGTTGCAGCGTCACCACATGCGCCGGATCCTGTTCTGCGGCCTGGCCTGGACCTGCTTCGCCATCCCGCAGTTCGCCCTGTTCACCTACGGCCCGATCATCCTCTCGCACCTCGGCTTCGAGCACGACACGGCCGGGGCGACGCTCGGGCAGATCATCCTCAACCTGGGATTCCTCGTCGGATCCTTCCCCGGCATGCGGCTGGTCGAGACGCGAGGGCGCCGACCGCTGATCCTCGGCAGCTTCCTCCTGGGGGCACTCGCCCTCGTGCCGCTGGGCGTGTGGCCGCACGCTCCGGCCTGGTTCGCCATGGTCTTCTTCATGCTGTTCGCCGTCATCAACGGCGCGGGAAACATCCTGGTGTTCATCTACCCGAACGAACTCTTCCCCACCCGGCTGCGTGCCAGCGCCGTCGGCCTGGCCACCGCGGTCAGCCGCGTGGGTGCCGTTGTCGGTACCTACCTCGTCCCGGTCGCGCTCGACGGCATCGGCACCGGCCCGACCATGCTCATCGGCGCCGGGGTGACCGCGCTCGGCTTCGTGATCAGCCTCTTCTGGGCCGAGGAAACACGTAACCGCTCGCTGGCCGACGTGGCACAGGCCCCGGGCGGCGGCCCGGCCCCCGCCGCTGACTCCGAGGCCGTGACCACCTCGGCCGAGGCGTCCTGAAGTCCACCCCTGGAAAGGACCGCACATGTCTCACACACCCCCGGCCCCCGTTCCCGGCCGGCTCGCCCACCGCGTCGCCCTCATCACCGGCGGGGCCCGAGGGCAGGGCGCGGCACACGCCCTCCGGCTGGCCGGCGAAGGCGCGAGCGTGATCCTCGCCGACGTTCTCGACGACGAGGGGCGGCGCACCGCCGAGGAACTCTGTTCCCAAGGGCTTGACGCCGCTTACGTCCACCTCGACGTATCCGCCCCCGACGACTGGCAGCGGGTCCACGAGCTGCTCGACGCACGCTTCGGTCGGCTCGACATCCTCGTCAACAACGCGGGCATCGTCCAGGTGACCGACCTCGCCGACCAGTCGCTCGAAGGATGGAACCGCATCCTCGCGGTGAACCTCACGGGCGCGTTCCTCGGAATGCGGACGATGCTCCCGCTCCTCCGCGCCAGCTCACATGGTGCCGTGGTCAACACCTCGTCCGTCTTCGGTCCTTCCGGAGCGGTCGGGTACGCCGCGTACGCCGCCAGCAAGGCCGGGCTCCTCGGACTGACGCGCACCGCCGCGCTCGAATTCGCACCCGCCGGAATCCGCGTCAACGCGTTGGTGCCGGGCGGTGTGAGCACTCCCATCAACGCCCAGGAGCCCGACGGCGGCGTCGTGCCGGAGACCCCGCTCGGCAGGCGCGCGGACCCCTCGGAACTGGCCGCCGCCGTCGCCTACCTCGTCTGCGACGACGCGAGCTTCGTCACGGGAACCGAACTGGTCGTGGACGGCGGCTTCCGAACCCGGTGACACCTGCTAGTCCCAGGCCGCCCGGTGGGCCTTGGCGAAGTCCGCGAACGACCTCGGGGCGCGGCCCGTGATCCGGCGGACCGTGTCCGTCGTACGGTCCTCCGTGCCGCCCCGGACGTCCACGTCCAGGCCCGCCAGCACCGCCGCGAACTCCCGCGGAATCCCCGAGTCCACCAGCCTCTCCGACAACGCCTCGGCCGTCACCGAGACATGGCCGACCGGGCGCCCGGAGACCTCGGCCACGACGCACGCCGCGTCGGCGTAGCTGAGCGCCTCGGGGCCGGTGATGACGTGGTCCGTGTTGTGCGGACGGTCGTCCAGCAGGGCCTGGGCGGCGACGGCGGCGATGTCGTCCGCGTCGACGAAGGCCACCCGGCCGTCCCCGGTGGCGGTGACGATCTGCCCGTCGCCGCGGATGGCGTGGGCCACCGCGTGGTCGCCGGTGAAGTTCTGCATGAACCACGACGGCCGCAGCACCGTCCACTCGGGCACCGTGTCCCGTACGAGCCGGTGCAGCGCGCCCATGCCCGGCGCGTCGGCGGGGATCGCGGAGGAGGTGAGCAGCACCACCCGCCGCACGCCCCGGTCGAGCGCGGCGGCCAGGAACCGCTCGACCACGGGCACCGGATCGGCCTCGCCCACGGGCGCGACCAGGTAGATCCGGTCCACTCCGGCCAGGGCGGCGGCGTGGGTGGCCGGGTCGTACCAGTCGAAGCGCACCCCGTCCTCGCCCGGCCGCCGGGCGGCCGCGCGCACCGGCGCGCCGCGCTCCCGCAGCAGTCGTACGACGCGCGAGCCGGTGTTCCCGGTCGCGCCGGTGACCAGCACAGTCGGTTCAGCCATCGGTCCGGCCTCCCTCGGCGGTGAAGTCCAGCCCGTCGCTCAGCAGGAGCGGGTTCCAGTAGTCCCGGTACGAGACGATCTCGCCGTCCCGGACGGTGATGACGGCCACGTAGTCGATCCGGAGCGGGCGGCCGGTGGGGACGGCGACGGCGTCCACCGCGAACTCCACGATCAGCACGCCGGGGTCCGCGGTCCGGTGGACCACCTCATGGGCGACGGCCCGCAGATCGATGTGGTCGGGGTAGTCGCGCACGTACTCCCGCACCGCCTCGCGCCCCTCCAGCCTGCGCGGCCATCCGGGCGGGGCGAACGGGAACTCCATGGTGCCGTCCTCGGCCCACAGATCGGCGAATCCCCGCATGTCGTGGGCGAGCAGGAGCTTCTTCATTCGGTCGTACACCCTGACGCGTTCGTCCATGACGCTTACCTTCCACTCAGCGGACGGGACGGTACCGTCCCGTCCGCACTGTAAACAGAACGGTACCGTCCCGTCCATCTGCTAGGGTTGGCCCATGCCGGAACCCACTCGCCCCTCCCCGCCCGCCCGGCGCGCCCCGAGCGGCGCCGCCACGCTGCGACCGGCCAAGACCGAGGCCATCCGTGCGGCCGTGCTCGACGAACTCGCCGAACAGGGCTACGGGCGGCTGTCGATGGAGGCGGTCGCCAAGCGGGCCGGAGTGGGCAAGAGCGCGCTGTACCGGCGGTGGCCCTCCAAGCAGCAGATGGTCATCGACATCGCGTCCGAGCTGAGCGTCGCGATGGTCGACCTGCCCGACTCCGGGTCGCTGCGCGGCGATGTGCTCGCCGCGCTGCGGGCGGTCGCCGACTGGCTGACCCATCCGCAGTTCAGCCGGGTCCTCCCGGACCTGTTCGCGGAGGCGCGCCGGGACGAGGCGCTGTCGCAGGCGCTCGCAGTCGGCATCGGCGCGCCGCGCCGCGCCCGCGCGGTCGCGCTGCTGGACCGGGCGGTGGAGCGCGGTGAGCTGCCGCCGGACACGGATCGCGAGCTGGCGCTCGATCTGCTCGCCGCGCCGGTCTACTGGCGCATCGCGGTGCGGGGCGTGCCGCCCGAGCCCGGCTATCTGGAGCGCACCGCCGACGTCCTCGTGCACGCCCTGTCGGCCGGGGGCGCCGGGCGGGCGTAGGTCCCCGTATGGGTCCGGAAAACAGGGCGGGGCGGGGGAGGGCGCCGCATCATCCTGGGGAGGGCGATCCGTCGCCCGCGGGGCGGCCGCGCCGCGCACTGTCCGGTCGACCGCCACCCGAGGAGCCCCCATGCCCACCGGTCTCTCCGTCCACATCGGACTCAACCAGGTCGACCCCGTGGCGTACGACGGCTGGAGCGGCGAGCTGAAGGCCTGCGAGCAGGACGCGGCCGACATGGCCCGGCTCGCCGCTGCCGCGGGCTTCGAGGTCACCGGCCCGCTGCTGAGCGGCGGCGCCACCGCCGAGGCGGTCACCTCCGCGCTGGAGACCGCGGCCGGGCGGCTGGTCGAGGGCGACATCCTCTTCCTCACCTACTCCGGCCACGGCGGCCAGGTGCCCGACCTCAACCACGACGAGAGCGGCGACCGGCTGGACGCGACCTGGGCGCTGTACGACCGTCAGCTGGTCGACGACGAGCTGTTCGCGCTGTTCGGCAAGTTCGCCAAGGGTGTGCGCGTCTGGATGCTGTCGGACAGCTGCCACAGCGGCGCGGTCGCCCGGCGGCTGCCCGAGGTGCTCAGCGCGGACGAACTCGGGCGCCGCTTCGACACCGACGACCCCCGCGAGATCGGCAGGCGGCTGCGGGCCATGCCGCAGCCCGTACAGGCCGCCGTCTACGCGCGCGACCGCGACCTCTACGACCGCATCCAGAAGACCCGCACCGCCAAGGACCTCGCGAGGATCGACGCCGGGGTGCTCCACATCTCCGGCTGCCAGGACAACCAGACCTCCGCCGACGGCACCGTCAACGGACTGTTCACCGGCACCCTGCTGGAGGTCTGGCGGGGCGGGGTGTTCCCGGGCAGCTACCGCGCGCTGCACCGGGAGATCGTCCGGCGGATGCCCCCGGACCAGACCCCCCATCTGGCCATGGCCGGAGCCGCGCGCCCGGCCTTCGCCGGGCAGCGCCCGTTCACCATCTGACCGTGGCCGGGTCCCCCATCGGTGGTGCGGTGGCGCGCGGGGCGAGGTATGACAGAGGGAGGGCACGGCGAGCCGGTGAGGTGCCGGTATGACGACGCATGACCGTCTTGACCAGGACAGCGAGGCGGACCGGACGGGTGACGACGGCCTGGCCTCCGTCGCGGGCGGGGTGCTCGACCTCCTGCGGGTCGCCGCCGTGGTGCTCGACGCCGACGGCCGCATCACCCTGTGGAGCCCTGAGGCGGAGCTGCTGTTCGGCTTCCCCGCCGCCGAGGCGCTGGGGCGCCGGGCGGACCTGCTGCTCGTCCGCCCGGAGGACCGGCGGGCGGCCGCGGACCTGTTCGCCCGGGTCCGGGCGGGCGACACCTGGGCGGGCGTCTTCCCCGTCCGCCGCCGGGACGGCTCCACCGTGCGCGTCGAGTTCCACACCATGGGCCTCCACGACCGCCACGGCGACGCGTACGCCCTCGGACTGGCCGCCGACGAGGCGACCGTACGGCGCGTCGAGACCGACCTGGCCGTATCGGGCCTGCTGATCGAGCAGTCGCCGGTGGGGCTCGCGGTGTTCGACACCGAGCTGCGGTGGCTGCGCGCCAACCCGTCGCTGCAGAGCATGAACGGCATGGCCGAACCCCTGGTGCGCGGGCGCCGGATCGGCGAGCTGCTGCCCGGGCTCGACACCGAGGCCATCGAGACCGCCATGCGGCGCGTCCTGGCCACCGGGGAACCGATCCTCGACCAGCAGACCATCGGCCGCACCCCCGCCGACCCCGACCACGACCACGCCTGGTCGGAGTCGTACTACCGGCTGGAGGAATCCGGCGGCCGGGTCCTGGGAATCGCCGTCTCCGTCATCGACGTCTCCGCACGCCACCGGGCGGCCAGCGAGGTCGCTGAGGCGCGCGAGCGGCTGGCCGTCGTCGCCGACGCGGGCGTCCGCATCGGCACCACCCTGGACCTGCGGCAGACCGCCCAGGAACTCGCTGACGTGGCGGTGCCCCGGCTCGCCGACCTCGCCGCCGTCGATGTCCTCGACGCGGTCGTGCACCGCGAACCCGTGGCCCGGGTGCGCAGCGACGGCTCGGCCCGCTTCCGGGCGCTCGCCGTCGCCGCGGGCTACCCGACCGAGGCCGTCCACGCCGCCGACCCGGTCGGCGAGATCGCCCGCTACGGCCCGAACCGCATGATCGCCCAGTGCGTGCGCGACGGCGCGCCGATCCTGGTGCCGCACACGTCCGAGCAGGACATACGCCGTATCGCCCGCGACGAGGCCGCCGCCGACGTGCTGCGGCGCGAGGGCGTCCACTCCTACATCGCGGCCCCGCTCATCGCCCGAGGCAGCGTGCTCGGCACCCTCAGCCTGCACCGCACGGTCAACCCCCGGCCGTTCGACGAGGACGATCTGACCCTCGCCTGCGAGCTGGCCATCCGCGCCGCCCTCGCCATCGACAACGCCCGCCTGTACGGGCGGGAACGCGACGCCGCGCTCACCCTCCAGCGCAGCCTGCTGTCCCTGCCGCCGCGCGACCTCGACGGCCTGGAGACCGCCTCCCGCTATCTGCCCGCGGTCAGCGCCGCCGGTGGCGACTGGTTCGACGTGCTGCCGATGGAGGACGGCAGGGTCGGCCTGGTCGTCGGGGACGTCATGGGCAAGGGCATCCACGCCGCCGCGATCATGGGGCAGCTGCGCACCGCCACCCGCGCCTTCTCCAAGCTCGACTTGCCGCCCGTCGAGCTGCTGCGCCACCTCGACGAGATCACCAGCACCCTGGGGGACTCCATCGCCACCTGTCTGTACGCGGTCTGCGACCCGCGCACCGGGCACTGCGAGCTGTCCACCGCGGGCCATCTGCCGCCGGTCCTGGTCCACCCGGGCGGCGCCGCCGAGCTGATCGACACCCCGAGCGGCGCACCGCTGGGGGTGGGCGGCGTTCCGTTCGCCTCGGTCGACTGCGAACTGGCCGAGGGCGCGGTGCTGGCCCTGTTCACCGACGGCCTGGTGGAGAAGCGGCACGAGTCGCTGGACGTCGGCCTGCACACCCTGGTCCAGCTGCTGCGCCGCCACCGGCACGGCTCGCTGGACCGGATCTGCGACCAGGTGCTGGCGGCGCTGCACGGGGCGCCGGACGACGATGTGGCGCTGCTGCTGGCCCGGCTGTGCGGGCGCTCATGACATGGGTACGGTGGGATAAGCCGTACATAGCTGTACATGGCCGTATGTGGCCGTAAATGGCCGGAATCGAGATGGCATTGTTCCCATGCACCAGCTCGCCCGCGCGTCCACCGTCCTGATCGTCCTGATCGCCGTCGTCCTCGGCCTCGGCGTTGGTGTTGGTGTTGGCGTTGGAGGTACGGCCGGGGCCCACGCGGCGCCCGAGCCGGAGCGCGGCCCCGAGCCGCAGGTCGCCGTCATCGGCACCGGCGGCACCATCGCGGGCGTGGCCAAGAGCCGGGTGTCCTTCCAGAACTACGAGTCCGGCCAGCTCCCGGTGTCCCGGCTGGTCGATGACCTGAGGCCCGAGGTGAACCGGCTCGCCGACGTCCGGACCCGGCAGTTCGGCAACAAGGACTCCAACGACTACTCCGTCCCCGAATACCGGCGGCTCACCGCCGCCGTCGATGACGCGCTGCGGACGAACGACGCGGTCGTCGTCACCACCGGTACGGACACCATGGAGGAGTTCGCGTACTGGCTGGACCTCACCGTCCGCAGCGACAAGCCCGTGGTGCTCACCGGCGCGATGCGCCCCTGGACGGTCATCGGCTCCGACGGCCCCGCCAACCTCTACAACGCGATCCACCTCGCGGCGAGCGGCCGCACCACGTGCTTCGGGACCGTCGTCATGCTCAACGACCAGATCCAGGCCGCGCGTGACGTCCGCAAGGCCGACGCGCTACGGCTCGATGCCTTCACCAGCGGCAGCAGCGGTGAGCTGGGCGTCGTCGACCAGAACCACATCCGCCTCGACCGGGCCCCGGCGCGGGTGCGGGAATGCGGCAAGCCGGGCTGGCAGACCCCCTTCGACCTGGACCGCCTCGCCCGGCGGCCGCTGCCGAAGGTCGAGATCGCCTACAGCTACCAGGGCGCCGGGCCCGAGGCCGTCAAGGCGTTCGCCGACGCGGGCGCGGCCGGTATCGTCACCGCGGGCACGGGGGCGGGCGGTCTCTCACCGGCCATGACGGAGGCGCGTGCGGACGCGGTGAAGGACGGCGTGCTCTTCGCGTCGGCCTCGCGTACGGGGTCGGGTGCGGTGTACGACCCTGATGTGCGGGGTGTGGTCGGTGCGCAGGATCTGACCCCGCAGAAGGCCCGGCTGCTGCTGACCCTGTCGCTGGCGAAGACCCACAACGAGGACCGCATCCAGCGCTGGTTCACCACCCTGGGCCCAGAACGCCTGGTCAGGTGAACCAGCGGCGGCCCTGCCCGGTGAGTACGCGGCCGAACTCCAGCTCGGGGAAATGGGCGCCGACGCCGATAGCCGTCTCGTCTTCGAGTTCACGGAACAGCCGCTCGCGCACCCGTTGCGCGAGCCCGGGATCGACGTCGCCCATGGAACGCCAGGTGGGCTCGTCCAGCTGGACCGGGCAGACGACCGCGTCGCCGAGCAGAATCGCGCGGCGGCCCTGGGAAGCGACGATGACACACAGGTGCCCGGGGGTGTGTCCGGGCGTCATGGTCAGGGTGATACCGGGTGCCACCGTCGTGTCCTGGTCAAGCAGTTGGAGGCGGCTGCCCCGCTCGGCGGTCGCCCTGAGGCCGTCGCGGATGTGGTCGGGCATCGCCCCGTTCGGGCCGTCGACGAAGTGGTCCCAGTCGCCCGCGCCGAACCAGATGGTGGCACCGGCGAACACCGGGTCGGCGTTGCGGTCGAAGAGCCATCCGCAGTGGTCGGAGTGGAGATGAGTACAGACGACGTCAGTGATGTCGGAAGGCGCCACACCGATGGCGCGCAGTCCCATCAGGAGCTGACCGCCGACGAGAAGCCGGCGGGGGCTGTGGTCGTCGATCGCGGGTCCCATACCGGCGTCGACGAGGACGACGCGGTCGCCGGTGCGGACGAGGAAGCAGCCGATGGGCAGCCAGGCCATGTCGTCGGGCCGGAGGAACAGGTCCTCGTGGCCTTCGGGGTGGGCGTGCTCGCCGAAGTAGGCGGGCGAGGCGCGGAAGGTCCCGTCGGTGAGGGGATGGATCGTGAGCTCACCGATCCGCATCGATTCCTCCGGGGGCGTGGGTGATGAACGGGTGTGACGGGCCTGGGGCCGGCGTGGGAGTTACGCCGCCTCCGGCCGTGGACGCCAGGTGCCGTCGAGCGGGATTCCGGCGGCCGCGGCGACTTGGTCGCGGGATGCCACCAGCCGTGTCTTCAACGCGGGCAGGTCCACGTCCACCAGCGCGCCGTCCCGCTTGACGACCCGTCCCGCGACGAGAACCGTGTCGACCAGGCCGGGGTGACCGGCCGCGACGATCGTGCCGGCCGGATCGGTTGCCGGGAGCACGGTGATGTCGTCGGTGCGCAGCAGGATCACATCGGCGTCCTTGCCGGGCGTGAGACTGCCCGTGCGGGCGGCGAGGCCCAGCGCGTGGGCGCCGTCGACGGTGGCGAACTCCAGCAGGTCCCGGGAGTTGAGGCCGCCGTCCAGACCGCGCTGTACCACGAAGGCGGTGCGCATGGTGGCGAACATGTCGCCGCCGACGGACGGGACGTCGTCGATGGAAAGCGTCGGGCGCACTCCAGCGGCCAGCATCCGGCCGGTCATCGGCCAGCCGAAGCCCATCCGCAGCTCGACGTCCGGGCTGATCGACACCGAGCTGCCGGCGTCGGCGAGCATCCGCAGCTCGTCGTCACCGAGCCCGTTGGCGTGCACGAATGTCGTGGTGTCCCGCAGCAGCCCGTGCTCGCGCAGGTCCGCGATCGGGCGCTGGGTGCCGTCGGAGGTGACGTGGACGCTGGTCCGCAGGTCCAGCTCGGCCGCCAGCTTCAGCTCCTCGGCGACGGTGTCCATGCTGGTGTCGTCCGCGCCGCGCAGCCCGAACGCCATGGTGACCAGCCCGTCTCCGGGAAGCGCGGCCCGGACGCGGCGGATCTCGGCGTCGACCGGGCCGGTGGTGCCCCACCCCGCGCCGTGGCAGAAGACCGACCGTCCGGCCGTGTCGCGCAGCGCCTCGACGGCGGCGTCGGCGTGCTCGGGGCCCTGTGCGCAGTGGAACCAGTCCAGCATCGTCGTCACACCGGAGTGGAGGGCCTCCAGCCGGCCGAGCAGGGTGCCCAGGTGGACGTCCTCGGGCCGGTAGTGAGGCTTGAGCGTGCCGTGCATCGCCACCGCCCACTCGGGGAACGTCCAGTCGGCGCCGACGCCGCGGAACGCGGTCTGCCAGGTGTGCCGGTGGGTGTCGACGAAGCCGGGCATGACGATCCGGTCGGTCGCGTCGATCACCTCGGCGTCCGGGGCTTCGATCGATTCGGCCACCTCGGCGATCACGCCGTCCTCGATCAGCACGTCACCGCGTTCGAGATCGCCGACGGCCGGGTCCATGCTGACCACGGTGCCGCCGGTGAGCAGGGTCCTCATCTGAAAACTCCTCCACGAGAAAGGGGGTTGTTCGTCCGGGTCGACGACTCGGCCGAGTGTTGTTGATCAGCGCGTCGCCATGGGTCGATCTCGGCAACGTTGGCAGGAAATTGCGCCCGAACGAGCCATCAGGTTGTGGTACACAGCAAAATCGAGCAATAATCTGCCCTTATGGATGATGTAGATCGGTCCATCCTCGCCGTGCTCGAAAAGCACGGGCGGATCAGCAACGCCGAGCTCGCCGCCCGGGTCGGCCTGTCGCCGTCCCCCTGCCTGCGGCGCGTGAACCGGCTTGAGGAAACCGGCGTGATCCGCGGTTACCGGGCGGAGATCGACCCCGCGGCCCTCGGCCGCGGCCTCCGCGTGTTCGCCGGTGTCCGGCTCATGAGGCACAAGCGCGCCGACGTGACCGCGTTCGAACGGGCGGTGGTCCAACTGCCCGAGGTGGTCCACGTCCATCACGTCACCGGCAACTACGACTACCTGCTTCAGGTCGAGGTCGCCGACCTGGCTGCCTACGAGGACTTCCACGCCAACCGGCTGGCCGACCTTCCCGGCGTCGCCATGGTGAACAGCTACGTCACCATGAAGACGCTCTCCGCCCACACCCCGTGACACACGATCCGCTCAGGTGCCCACGGCGGTGGCGGCCACCGCGTCGGCCGCGGCCAGCGCGTCGGCGACCAGGTCGGCCGTGTCCTCCGTGCCCGCGGCCAGCCGGACCAGGCCCGGCGGAACCGCGGCGGCGAGCTGGTCCTCGCTGAGCATGCCCCGCCACATGGACGCGGGGTGCACGGCCAGCGATTCCACGCCGCCGAGGCTGGCCGACCGGCGGGCGTAGCGCAGTTGGCCGAGGAACGCGTCGGCCGCCTCGAAACCGCCTGCGAACTCGATGCCGAGCGCCCCGCCGAACCCGCTCATCTGACGTGCGGCCAGCTCGTGCTGCGGGTGGGACGCCAAGCCGGGATAGTGCACACGGCTCACGGAGGGATGGTCGTTCAGGGCCTCCGCGAGCGCCTGGCCGTTGGCGTTGTGCCGGGGCATCCGCAGCGGAAGGGTGCGCATCCCGCGCAGCAGCAGCCACGCGTCGAACGGGCCGAGGACGGCACCGGTCAGCAGACCGGTATCCCAGATCCGGTCCAGGAGCTCGGCCGGGCCGGCCAGCACTCCGGCGGACACGTCGGAATGACCGTTGAGGTATTTGGTCGCGCTGTGCCAGACCAGATCGATGCCGGAGTCCGCCGGGCGCTGGTTCAGCGGCGTGGCGAAGGTGTTGTCCGCCATGGTCGGTACGTCGTGCGCGCGGGCCAGGTCCGCGACGGCGCGCAGGTCGGTGATCTGGAGCAGCGGATTGCTCGGGGACTCCACCAGGATCAGGCGGGTCCGCGGGGTCAGGGCCTTCTCGAAGGCCTCCGGGTCGGTCTGGTCCACCAGGGTGGTCGACACACCGAAGCGGGGCAGCAGGTTCAGCAGGACCGACGCCGTGCCGCCGTAGGTGGACCGCTGCCCGATGACATGGTCACCGGTGGACACCAGGGCCAGCACGGCGGTGGTCAGCGCGGCCATCCCGGACGCGGTGACCATGGCCGCCTCGGTGCCCTCCAGCTCCGCCACGACGGCCGCGACCTGGGCGTGGTTCGGATTGCCGAAGCGGGTGTAGAAGTCCTGGCCCCGCCGGTCGACCGCGGCGCCGGCGAACGTCTCCGCGTCCGCGGCCGAGAACGCCGCCGTCTGGTAGATGGGCGGCGCCACGGCGCGGCTGGGCCGGACCTCTCGATCGGTGTGGACGGTGACGGTGCTGTGGCCCGGCATGGTTGCCCCTTCGTGGTCCATCGGTATGACGCGCTCAAGCGTGGCCGACGGGTCCGTCGAAGTGAACCGATCTCAGCAATGTTGGCAGCATATTGCGCCGGAGCGAGGCACTGGATGGTGCTAGAGGAGCAATTCGAGCAATATTGTGCCCATGGCGCCACCTGCGGACGGGTCACAGGGCGATCGTGCCGCGGATACAGATGGTCGTGGCACCACTCACCCAGACGGTGCCGTCCGCGTCGGCCGTGACCTCGATGGTCGCGGCCCGTCCCACCCGCGCGCCCTGGGAGACCCGATAGGTCGAGGAGACCGTGCCGGCGGTGGTGAGCCACTGTCCGACGGCGGCGTTCATACTGCCGCAGGCGGGGTCCTCGGCCACTCCGCAGCGGGGCGCGAAGGTGCGCATCTCGAAGTCGTGCGGGGAACCGGCGGAGTAGGCCCCGATCGCGCCGACCATCGCGTCCGGGATGAGGGAGAGGTCGGGTTCGAGGGCGAGGACCTCCTCGGCCGTGGGCAGTCGGAGCACGGCCCAGCCGGGTCCATTGTCGACCCACTGGTGCGCGAGGACACGGTCACGGCCGATGCCGAACGCGGCGACGACCTCCTTCAGGTACGCGTCGTCCAGCGCGCCGTCGCGGACCAGCGGCGGGGCGGCGAACGACAGAACGCCGTCGCCGCGGCGAACGGTGACCAGACCGGCGGCGCACTGCTGCACGATGCGGTCGGCGTGCCGCGGCACGCCGCCGCCGTCCAGCCAGGCGCGAGCGGAGCCGAGGGTGGGGTGTCCGGCGAACGGCAGCTCGCTCTGGGGCGTGAAGATCCGTAGCCGGTAGTCCGCCTCCGGGACGGTGGCGGGCAGCACGAACGTGGTCTCGGACAGATTGGTCCAACGCGCCAGGTGCTGCATCTCCTCGTCGGTCACGTCCGTCCCGTCGAGGACGACCGCGACCGGATTGCCGCGATAGGGGGTCGTGGAAAACACGTCAGCCTGTACGAACGCGCGGGTGCGCGGCATGGTCATCACGGCCTTTCGGTAGCGGATAACAGCTTCATCCCAACGGGCGCCGGTCGGTTGGGACATAGCCAGTGACGACAAGGTGGACTGGCCCGCTCCCGCGGCCCGCTACTCCACGCCGCGGAACGTGGCGCGGTACGTCGTGGGGGAGAGGCCCAGGGCCTCGCGCAGGTGCATCCGCAGGGACGCCGCCGTGCCGAAGCCCGCTTCCGCCGCTACCTGGTCCACCGGCAGGTCCGTCTCCTCCAGGAGCTGGCACGCCCGTTCCACACGGCGCTGGGTCAGCCACCGGACCGGGGTCATGCCGACCTCCTCCCGGAAGCGGCGGGAGAACGTCCGTACGCTCATCGACTCGTGCGCGGCCAGTTCCGCGAGGGTCAGGGGGCGGTCGAGGCGGGTCAGGGCCCAGGCGCGGGCCTCGCTCGTGGAGGTGCCGTGCGGGGCCGGGACGGGGCGGCGGATGAACTGGGCCTGGCCGCCGTCGCGGTGCGGGGCCACCACGGCGCCGCGCGCGACCTCACCGGCCACCGCGGAACCGTGGTCGAGCCGGATCAGGTGCAGCAGCAGGTCGATGCCGGAGGCGTCCCCGGCGGAGGTGAGGACGTCGCCCTCGTCCGCGTACAGGACGTCGGGGTCCAGCTCGACCGACGGGTACAGCGCCCGGAACTGGTCGGCGGCCTGCCAGTGCGTCGTCGCGCGGCGGCCGTCCAGCAGACCGGCGGCGGCCAGGACGAAGGCGCCGGTGCAGATGGAGGCGATGCGGGTGCCGGGGCGCCGGATGCGGGCGAAGGCGTCGGCCAGGGCGGGGCCGAGGCGGCCCTCGGTCTGAGGTTCGTCCTTCTCGTTGGCGGCCGGGACGATCACCGTGTCGGCCTCGGCCAGCGCTTCCGGCCCGTGGGCGACGTTCACGCTGACGTCGGAGTCCGTACGTACCTCACCGGGCACCAGCGCACACGTCACCACCTCGTACAGCGGCTCGCCGGACGCCGAGACGGCCCGGCCGAACAGCCGGTGCGCCATGCCCAGCTCGAACGGCAGCAGCCCGTGCCGCACGAGCACGGCCACCC
The DNA here is from genome assembly GCF_042731515.1 of Streptomyces sp. NPDC059850. NCBI lineage: Bacteria > Bacillati > Actinomycetota > Actinomycetes > Kitasatosporales > Streptomycetaceae > Streptomyces > Streptomyces sp. NPDC059850. The sequence goes on along the minus strand of NZ_JBHWJI010000033.1, from coordinate 16,062 downwards.
GGTGGCGGTCCGGGTGGGTGAAGACAGCGGCCATGGCCCGATTCTCGCACCTCGGGCGCACAACAAAGTCAGTGCTTGGCGCGGCTCGGCTGGACCCGCTTCGGCTCGCCCTTCATCTTGGGGTGCTCCGGCGGATACGGAAGGTCGCCGAGACCGTGATCCCGCTCGTCCCGGTCGGCCAGTTCCAGCGCGCCGTCCAGGCGGTACGTGTGCTCCTCCATGTCCGCGTGTACGTCGCCCACCTCGCGGTAGCGCACCGGCATGGTGGCCAGGTCGAAGTCGCGCGGCCGGGCGTCCGGCACCTCGTCCCAGCGCAGCGGCGCGGAGACCGGGGCGTGCGGCCGGGGGCGTACGGAATAGGCGCTGGCGATGGTGCGGTCCCGCGCGGTCTGGTTGTAGTCCACGAAGATCTTCTGGCCGCGTTCCTCCTTCCACCACGCCGTGGTGATCCGCTCCGGCGCCCGCCGCTCCAGCTCCCGCGCGACCGCGATCGCCGAGCGCCGCACCTGGGTGAAGGTCCACTCCGGCGCGATGGGTACGAAGACGTGCAGCCCGCGCCCGCCCGAGGTCTTGGGCCAGCCCCGCAGCCCCAGCTCGTCCAGGACCTGGCGCAGCTCGCCCGCCGCCCGCACCGCGTCCGCGTAGTCCGTGCCCGGCTGCGGGTCGAGGTCGATGCGCAGCTCATCGGGGTGCTCGGTGTCGCCGCGCCGCACCGGCCACGGGTGGAAGGTCAGACAGCCCAGGTTGGCGGCCCACACCACGGCCGCCGCCTCGGTGGGGCACAGCTCGTCCGCGTACCGCCCGCTGGGGAAGGAGATGCGGCCGGTCGGGATCCAGTCGGGCAGGTTCTTCGGCGCGCGCTTCTGGAAGAACGATTCCCCCTCCACCCCGTCCGGGTAGCGCTCCAGCGTCGTCGGCCGGTCCCGCAGCGCCCGCAGCACACCGTCGCCGACGGCGAGGTAGTAGCGGGCGAGGTCGAGCTTGGTGAATCCGCGCTCCGGGAAGTACACCTTCCCGGGGTTGGACAGCCGCACCGCGCGCCCACCGACGTCAAGCTCCACCGTCTCTGCCATACACCAACGCTAGGGCCACTCCGCCCGCTCCACCTCCCGGAAACCGTCTCCCGGCGGGCGCGCGGGGCCCGGCGGCCGCACAATCGAAGACATCATGGACCTTCCGGTGATGCCCCCGGTGGCACCGATGCTGGCCAAGTCGGTGGCCACGATCCCGCCCGGGATGCGGTACGAGGCGAAGTGGGACGGCTTCCGGGCCATCGTGTTCCGCGACGGGGACGAGATCGAGGTCGGCAGCCGCACCGGCAAGCCGCTCACCCGCTACTTCCCCGAACTCGTCGACGCCTTCCGCACCCACCTGCCGCCGCGCTGCGTCCTGGACGGCGAGATCGTCATCGCCCGCGAGGGCCGCCTGGACTTCGACGCCCTGCTGGAGCGCATCCACCCCGCCGACTCCCGGGTGCGGATGCTGGCCCGGACCACCCCGGCGGGCTTCGTCGCCTTCGACCTCCTCGCCCTCGGCGACACCTCGTACCTGGACGCACCCCTCACCGCGCGCCGCGACGCCCTGACCGAGGCGCTGCGCGAGGCCGCCGACCCCGTGTTCACCGCCCCCTGGACCGACGACCTCGACGTGGCCCGGCGGTGGTTCGACCACTACGAGGGTGCCGGGCTCGACGGCATCGTCGCCAAGCGCCCCGACCTCGGCTACCGGCCCGGCGAACGCGTCATGGTCAAGGTCAAGCACGAGCGCACCGCCGACTGCGTGCTGGCCGGGCTCCGGCTGCACAAGTCGGGGCCGGTCGTCGGCTCCCTGCTGCTCGGTCTGCACGACGCGAGCGGCCGCCTCCAGCACGTCGGCGTCTGCGCCGCCTTCCCGATGCGCCGCCGCCAGGAGCTGATGACCGAACTGGAGCCGCTGCGCATGGAGTCGGTCGAGGGCCACCCGTGGGCGGACTGGGCACGGGAGGAGGCGCACGAGCGGAGCCGGATGCCGGGCGCGCCCAGCCGCTGGACCGGCGTCAAGGACCTGTCCTGGCTGCCGCTGCGCCCGGAGCGGGTGTGCGAGGTGGCGTACGACCACATGCAGGGCGACCGCTTCCGGCACACCGCCCGGTTCCGCCGCTGGCGGCCCGACCGCGAGCCGGGGGAGTGCACGTACGCGCAGCTGGAGGAGCCCGTTTCGTACGACCTGAGCGAGGTACTGGGCGGCTGAGGCCCAAGAAGCCTCAGCAGCCGGTGGCCTCTGGACGACCATCCCGATGTCTCCTCAGCCGACTCCCCGCAGCAGGGCGGGCCGGTCGGCGACCGAGTCCAGCACATGGGTCGCCCCGGCCGCGCGGAACGCCACCAGCACCATGTCCGGGTACGGCCGTCCCCGGCCGCCCGCGTCGGCGGGGCACAGGGCGACCGCCACCAGGTCGCGCCAACCGAGCGCGTAGTACTTGGGCACACGGCTGTGCTCCGGGATGCCGCAGCGGACGGGGGCGCCCGGAGGCGCTGGGGTCCGGGGCCCTCTCAGCGCTGGGCGCCGCGCTGCTCGGCCATGCGCGCGAACCAGTCCCGCGCCGCCTCCGCGGCCTGCTCCAGCGCCCCGGGCTCCTCGAAGAGATGGGTCGCCCCGGGCACCACACGCAGCTCGTGCGGCGCGGCCAGCATCGCGGCGGCCTGCTCGTTCAGCCGCAGCACCTCATGGTCGTCCCCGCCCACCACCAGCAGGACGGGCGCGCCCACCCGGTTCAGGACCCCGCCCGCCAGGTCGGGGCGGCCGCCGCGCGACACCACGGCCCGTACCCGCTGCGGCCGCTCCGCGGCGGCGGTCAGGGCGGCCGCCGCGCCCGTACTGGCGCCGAACAGGCCCACCGGCAGTCCGCCGGTGGCGGGGTGCCCGGCGAGCCAGTCGACCGCCGCCACCAGCCGCCGTCCCAGCAGCGGGATGTCGAAGCGGTGCTCCGCGGTGATCGCGTCCACCCGCTCCTCGGCGTCCGTGAGCAGGTCGAACAGCAGCGTCGCGAGCCCCGCCGACTGGAGCACCCCGGCCACCGCCCGGTTGCGCGGGCTGTGCCGGGAGCTGCCGCTGCCGTGGGCGAAGGCCACTACCCCGATGGGCTGTCCGGGCGGTTCGGGAAGGGCCAGATCGCCCACGAGCAGGGCGTCGTCCGCGGCGATACGTGCGGTCTCGGAGCGCATCGTGGCCACTTCCTCCCAGGAGCGCTACGCGTGGGCCAGCAGCCCCTGGCGCAGCTCGCTGTAGAGCCGGGACAGCCGACGGGATATGTGCATCTGCGAGAAGCCGAGGATCTCGCCGATCTGGCTCTGCGAGAGCCCGGCGAAGAACCGCAGGTAGAGCACGTAGCGGTCCTGTTCGGAGAGGTTCGCGATGAGCACCCGCAGCGATTCCCGGTTGACGACCCGTTCGATCGCGGCGTCGTCCGCGCCGACCGTCTCGGCGAGCAGCCGCTCCTCGGCGCCCTGCACCGCGGCGTTGAGGGACAGCGGAGTGCAGGAGGCGCTGGCCTCCAGACCGGCGCGTACGTCCTCCTGCGGCATGCCGGTGCGGACGCTGATCTCCCCGACGGTCGGGGTACGGCCGCCCAGCTCCTGTTCCAGCGCGTCGCGCGCGGAGCGGGTGCGGGAGCGGACCTCCTGGATGTTGCGCGGGATGTGCAGCGTCCACAGATAGTCGCGGAAGTGCCGCTTCAGCTCGCCGGTGATGACGGGGATGGCGTACGAGGGGAAGGCGTGGCCGAGGTCCGGGTTGTAGCGGTCGACGGCCTTCACCAGGGCCAGCGAGGCGACCTGGGTGAGGTCTTCCATGTTCTCGCCCTTGTTGCGGAAGCGCAGCGCCAGCCGTTTGGCGACCGGCAGCCACGCGCAGATGATCGCCTCGCGCAGCGCGTCGCGCTCGGGCCCCGACGGCAGCCGGGACATGCGCAGAAAGGCGCCGCCGGTGTCGGGGGTGTCGTCGTGGCGTCGGCAGCGAGTCACGGTTGCTGGCATGGTCACTCGCCTCCGTGGTCCGATGTCACGGCCTGCCCGAGGCACAGCGGTGATGCGGTGGGTCCCGCTCTCTGGGGGCGATCGGTTTCACGGTCGGTTCTGCGGTCGCAACCAGGCTCGCATGCCCCCCAAGGTCGTGCAATTCGGCTAAATCGCCCATCCATTTCTGCATCTTTGGGGGGAATTATGACACCGGGGGATTCGGTACCGGAGCGCTGGGTATCCGCCGGGGATGGACGCCACCCTTCGCCTCGCCCAGCAGCCCGAGGCCGACGCCCTCCTCGCCCGCAGCCCCCTCGCCCTTCTGACCGGCATGCTGCTCGATCAGCAGGTGCCCATGGAATGGGCGTTCACCGGCCCGTACACGATCGCGCGACGGCTGGGCGCCGACGATCTGGACGCCCATGAGATCGCCGCGTACGACCCCGAGCGGTTCTCGGCGCTGCTGTCGGAGAAACCGGCCGTGCACCGCTACCCCGGATCGATGGCCAAGCGGATCCAGCAGCTGTGCCAGTACCTGGTCGCGCACTACGACGGTGACGCGGCCGCGCTGTGGCGCGACGCCGCCACCGGCGCCGAACTCCTCAAGCGGCTCAACGCCCTGCCCGGCTACGGCAAGCAGAAGTCCCAGATCTTCCTGGCGCTGCTCGGCAAGCGCTTCGACGTGCGGCCCGAGGGCTGGCGCGAGGCGGCGGGGGCGTACGGCGAGGAGGCCTCGTACCGTTCGGTGGCCGACATCACCGGGCCGGAGTCGCTGGACAAGGTGCGCTCGTACAAGCAGCAGATGAAGAAGCAGGCCAAGGCGGGCGGCGCGGGCTGAAGCGGCGGCGGGCTCAGGCGGTGCCGAGCGCGTCGCGCAGGGTGTCCACGGCCAGGGTGAGCGCGGCCCGTGCCGCATGGGTGTCGCGCAGCGCGTCGAGCATCAGGAAGTCATGGATGATGCCCTGCATCCGCAGCGCGGTCACCGGCACACCGGCGTCCCGGAGCTTGTTCGCGTACGCCTCGCCCTCGTCCCGCAGCACATCGGCCTCACCGGTGATGACCAGCGCGGGCGGCAGCCCCTTGAGCCGGTCGGCGTCCGCGCGCAGCGGGGAGGCGGTGATCTCGGCGCGCTGCGCGGGGTCGGTGGTGTACTGGTCCCAGAACCACTTCATGGCCTCGCGGGTCAGGTAGTAGCCGTCGGCGAACTGCTCGTACGAGCCGGTGTCGAAGTTCGCGTCGGTCACCGGGTAGAACAGCACCTGCTGGACGGGGGAGACGTCGCCGCGCTCCTTGGCCAGCAGCGTCAGCGCGGCGGTCATGTTGCCGCCCACCGAGTCCCCGGCCACCGCGAGCCGGTCCGGGTCGAGCCCGGCGCCCTCGCCGTGCGCCACGATCCACTGCCCGACCGCGTAACACTGCTCCAGGGCCACCGGGTAGCGGGCCTCGGGGGAGAGGTCGTACTCGGGGAACACCACGGCCGCGCCGACGCCGACCGCCAGCTCCCGGACGAGCCGGTCATGGGTGCGCGCGTCGCCGAACACCCAGCCCGCGCCGTGGACGTAGAGAATCACCGGAAGGGTCCCGGAGACATTCGGCGGACGGATGATCCGCGCCTTCACGCTCCCGGCCGGAATCCCGGTGACGCTGATCCACTCCTCGTCCACCTCGGGCTTGGGCACCTCACCGGACTGCAGCTCGTCGACCGTCCTGCGGCCCTCCGCGGGCGACATCTGGTACAGGTACGGCGGCTTCGCGGTGGCCTCGGCGAGCGCGGTGGCTGCGGGCTCCAGAACGGGGCGGGGCGGTGTGGTGCGCGGCATCTCGGCTCCTCGACGGGTCCGGGATTCCGACCATCTCACCGCCGCCGCGCCCGCACCCTTCCGCTTACGCCAGCGGGGGGAGGGGTGGGTTTTGGATCTGGGTGACGAATCCGGGTTCCGGGTCAGGTCAGCGGGCCCGGCGCCGGGGACGGGTCGGGGACCGGATCGGGGCCCGGCGGCTGCGGTACGGGATCCGGGGACGGGCCCGGCGGCGGCCCCGGCGTGGGGCTCGGCGGCTCCGGCGGAGGGGACGGCACCGGATCCGGCGGTGGCCCCGGCGGCGGTCCGGGCACGGGCCCAGGCCGAGGCCCCGGCTCGGGTCCGCCCGGCCCGGGCGACGGAGTCGGGTTCGGCGGCACCGGGTCGGGCCGCGTCGGGTCGGCGGCGGTGGAAGTCGGGTCGGTCTGCCGTGCCACGGTGTCCTCCAAAAGCTCGTGAGACGGTGGTCACGTCATCTTCGGGGCGGGTGCCCGATCGCCCCCTGTCCACACTATTCCTCGGCGGTTCGCCGTGAAGTCGCGGCGTCCACGATCTCGACCTCGACGCCCCCGGCGCGCAGCGCCCGGATCTCCGCCTCGTCGGAGCCGCTGTCGGTCACCAGGGTCCAGCCGGGTGGCAGCCGTATCCAGGTGTGGAACGGGCGCCGGCCGACCTTGGCCGCGTGCGCCAGCACGTACACCCGCTCGGCGCGCCGGGCCATCAGCTCCTTCAGCCGGGTCTGGCGCAGATCCGCCTCGCAGATGCCGTGTTCGGCCGTCACCCCGTCCGCGCCCAGGAAGACCCGGTCGAACGTCATGCGCTCCAACGCCGCCTCGGCGAGCGGGCCCAGGAAGCTCTGGCTCAGCGGGCGGAGCGTACCGCCCAGGCACTCGACCCGTACGGACTCCACGTCGGCCAGCTCCTGGAGCGCGGTGAGCCCGGTCGTGGCCACCGTCAGCTCCTCGGCCGTGCGCAGCTCATGGGCGAGGGCGCCGACGGTCGAGCCCGCGTCCAGCAGCACGGTCTCGCCGGTACGGATGGCCGATGCCGCCCAGCGGGCGATGGCCCGCTTCGCCTCGAACGCCTCGCCGGTGCGCTGCCGCAGCGACGCCTCGGGGTGGGCGACCAGGGCCATCGCCCCGCCGTACGTCCGCGCCAGCCGTCCGTCGGCGGTCAGCTGCGCGAGGTCGCGGCGGATGGTGGAGGCGGTGACCCCGAAGGTGCGGGACAGCTCCTCCACACTGGCGAGGCCCGTGGTCGTCGCGAGGTGGACGATCTGGTCGCGCCGGGCCCGCGCTCCCTGTACCGGCAATGTCACTCGTCCTTCTCGATCTTCTCGATCATGTGGCTTCAGGGCTTCAGCTGGCGGGCGAGGGCGACATGTCGGCGGCCTGCCGCAGCGCCTCGATCATGCTACCGGCGTCGGCCTTGCCGGTACCGGCGATGTCGAAAGCGGTGCCGTGGTCGACGGAGGTGCGGATGACGGGGAGGCCGACGGTGAGGTTGACCCCGGCCTCCAGGCCCAGCACCTTGACCGGGCCGTGCCCCTGGTCGTGGTACATGGCCACGATCAGGTCGTAGTCGCCGCGCCCGGCCAGGAAGAAGGCGGTGTCGGCGGGAAGCGGTCCGCGGGCGTCGATGCCGTCCCCGCGCAGCACCTCCAGCGCGGGCACGATCTTCTCCTCTTCCTCGCCGTAGCCGAACAGCCCGTTCTCCCCGGCGTGCGGGTTGATCCCGCACACTCCGATCACCGGCTCCGGGGTCCCGGCCCGGACCATCGCGTCGTGGCCGCGGCGCACGGTGCGCTCGACAAGACCCGGCTCGATCTTGTTGACGGCGTCGATGAGCCCTATGTGGGTGGTGACGTGGATGACCTTCACCGTGGGGGTGGCCAGCATCATCGACACCTCCTCGACACCGGTCAGATGGGCCAGCAGCTCGGTGTGGCCGGGGAAGAAGTGCCCGCCCGCGTGCAGGGCTCCCTTGTTGAGCGGCGCGGTGCAGATGCCCTGCACCTCACCGTCCATGGCGAGCCGGGCGGCCGTCCGTACGTACTGGTACGCGGCGTCCCCGGCGACCGCCGACAGCTCGCCCCAGGGCAGGTCGGCGGGGAGCAGCCCGAGGTCGATGACGTTGATCCGGCCCGGCGTGAACTCGGCCTCGGCGGGCGCCCCGACCGTGACGATGTCGCACGCGATGTCGCGCAGCCGGGCCGCCTGCCGCAGCCGCTCCGCGTCCCCGATGACCACCGGACGGCAGCGCCGCAGCGTCTCCGGGGCGAGCAGGGCGGGGACGATCACCTCGGGGCCGATGCCCGCGCCGTCGCCCATGGTGACCGCGATGAGCGGAAGCGGGCTGGTGGAGGGATTCGTGGAGGGCGTGGACGGCATGGACGGACCTTCCGTTCGGGTGTGGGGGCGCAGCGCCCGGACGATGTGACGCAGCGAGTCGGGATCGCCGAAGCTGCCCGGGCGGGTCACGACGGACCGCCCGTCGGGAGTGCGGAGGTGTACGGCGCCGTGGTGCACCTGCCCGACGGGGTCGAGCCGGTCGACGGCGAGCGCGTCCAGCACCCGCCGCGCCGTCTCCCCGCCGGTCAGGACGAGGTCGACGCCGCCCGCGTGCTCCGCGAGCGCGGCGCCGACGGTCCGGGCCAACCCGTGCACCAGCCGCCGGGGCGGTCCTGGGGCCTCGGCCGGGGCGATGGTGACGACCGTGACGGGGGCCGTCAGCGGGGGCAGGGCGGCCTCGGGCGGCTCGGCCAGCAGACCGGCCAGGTCGAGCGGGACGTGTACGGCGCCATCGGCGACCAGTCGGCGCACCTGCTCGACGGCGCCCGGCTCGGCGGTACCGACGACGACCAGCAGGGGCCGGTCGGTGGCAGCTTCTGCCCGCGCTGACGCGTCGGCCCGATCGCCATCGGGTGCCGTCCGGTGGCGGCCCAGGGCCGTCGCCAGGCCGCCGGTGCCCACCAGGTGCGGGGGCGGGGTGGCGGACAGCGAGGCTTCGACGATCGCGTCCAGGTCGGTGTCCGTCTCCGCGTCGCAGACCGCCACCCGGCCCGCCGCGACCGCCGCGCGCAGGGCGGAGCGCAGGGTGGGCCGTGGGGCGCGGACGGTCGCGAGGGGGATCAGGGTGGTGGGCAGGCCGCCCAGCGCTTCGGTCAGTGAGGACGGCGGGGGCGTGGCCTCGGCGCGCCAGGCGTCGGTCTCGTGCAGCGGAACCCCGCCGACGTGCACCACACCCGTGCGCACCACGCGCCCCGCGACCGGCAGGGCGGGGGCGACGACCACGCCCGCGCCGTCCGCGGCCAGCGCGGCGACCTCGGCGGCGACATTGCCCCGCAGCAGCGAGTCGATCTTCTTCAGGACCAGCGCGCCCGGCGCGGACTTCAGCGCGGCGCGGACCGCGTCGGCCGCGCCCTCGGCCGGGAGGTGGCGCGAATCCAGGTCCAGCACGGTCACCTCCGCGCAGGCCCGCTCCTCGGGAGGTGTCCCGGAGGGCCCAAGAAGGTGGACCTGACTGCGCGTTGTGCGCGAACTCAGTCCGGCGGCTGTCTCGGCGGCGCCGGACAGGTCGTCCGCGATGGCCAGCAGCCTCCGGAAGGGCGGCATCTCCACCGGTACCTCCTTGAATGGCCATGACAGGGGGAGTGATCAGACGTGGTCAGGCAGCGGACACGCTGTCGCCGCAGTCTCGATGATGACACACGTTGCGCGAACCGCGCGAGAGGTATTGCGTAAAGCGCGCAGCCATGTCACGGTGACCGCCGCGACACCTAGTACTGCCGAGAGGTCGACGATGACCCGAATCCTCCAAGCCCCGGACCTCAGCCGCCGGGCCATGCTCCGCCTCGGAGCGGGCGCCTCCGCAGGTCTCGCCCTCGCCCCGCTCACCGGGTGCGCGGGCCCCACCGGCGGCCCCGGCCCCGGCGCCATCAGCCTGGGGCTGAACCGTTCCCTGGTCAGCCTCGACAACAAGCTCAACCAGTTCGACGCGGCCGTCACGGTGCAGCGCGCGGTCCGCCAGGGCCTGACCCGGATGGGCAAGGGGCTGCTGCCGGAGCTGGTGCTCGCCGACCGGTTCGAGATGACCGAGCCCACCCGCTGGACGGTGCGGCTGCGGACCGGGGTGCGCTACTCCGACGGCAGCCCGGTCACCGTCAAGGACGTGGCGACCGCGCTGAAGATGTACTGGGGCGTCAACGGCTCGTTCATCGTGGGCCTCTTCCCCGAGCGGCCCGCGCTGGAGCCGGTGGACGAGCGGACGTTCTACCTGCACACCAAGCGACCGGTGCCCATCCTCGACCAGCTGATGGCCAACATCCTCATCAGCCCGGCCGTCAAGAACCGGCCCGAGGAGCTGGGCGGCGGCGTCGGCTCCGGACCGTACGTGGTCACCTCGGCCAACTCCGGCACCGGTGAGTACGCGCTCGCCGCCAACCGGCGCTACTGGGGGCGGCGCCCCGCCACCCCGGGGATCCGCGTCCGCTTCGTCCCCGAGGAGTCCAGCCGGGTGGTCGCCCTCCGCAGCGGCGAACTGGACGTCATCGACACCATCACCCCCGACTCGGCCGAGCAGCTGCGCGGGCTGCCCGGGGTGCGCCTGGACCGCACCACCGGCACCCGCGTCAACCAGCTGTTCTTCAACTTCCGCAAACCGCGCGGCCATCCGCTCGCCGACCCGCGCGTACGCGAGGCGCTGAGCTACGCCATCGACGGTAAGTCCCTCGTCGACGACGTACTCACCGGCTCCGCCCAGCAGGCCGAGGGCGTGGTCCCGCTCGCCCTCAAGGGCGCGATACGCACCGGGGGTTACGTCCACGACCCCGGCAAGGCGCGCAAGCAGCTCGCCGCGCTCGGCCACCGCGACCTCAAGGTGAAGATCATCTGGGAGTCCGGAGAGTTCCCCGGCGACACCTCGGTGATGGAAGCCGTCCTGGAGATGCTGCGCGACGCCGGAGTCCGCCCGACCCTCCAGCAGTTCGAGCCCGGCGGCGACATCCAGCAGTGGCGGCAGGGCCGCCGAGGCGACTGGGACGTCCTCGGCAACGGCTTCTCCGTCCCCACCGGACACGCCAGCACCAGCCTCCAGGGCATGTACGGCGGCACCGAGGAGAAGGAGAAGACCCGCGACACCTACCAGGGTTACGTCTTCCCGGAGATCGCCGCCCGGCTGGCCGACGCCTCCGCCGAAACCGACGAGAAGACCCGGAACGCCAAGCTCGCCGCCGTCCAGAAAGACATCTGGAACACCCGCCCCTGTCTGTGGGCCTTCGTCCCCGACGTGGTGCTGGCCCGCCGCTCCCGGGTCCGGGACGTACGGCTCCTGCAGCTCAACTCCTACGACCTCGCCGCCGTGCGCCTGGAGGGCTGAGCCGTGCCGCGCTATCTGATACGCCGCCTTGGCCAGAGCGTCCTGACCATCTTCCTGACCCTCTCCACCGTCTTCGTCCTGGTGCGCATGGCACCCGGCGACCCGGCCGCCGCCCTGGCCGGACCGAACCCCAGCACCGCGGACCTGGCCCGGATCCGTGAACAGTTCGGGCTGGATCAGAGCCTGCTCACCCAGTACGGCGTCTTCCTGCGCGATCTGTTCACCGGCGACCTCGGGACCAGCTACTCCTTCCACGCCCCCGCCTTCGAGGTGGTCTTCGACCGGGTGCCGTACACCATCACCCTCGCCCTCTCCGCGATCCTGCTCACCACCCTGGTAGCCGTACCGCTGGGGGTGTGGATGGCACGCCGCGCCGACACCAAGCGCGAACTCGGCGCCAATGTGCTGACCATCGCCGGACAGTCCATGCCGGACTTCTGGACCGGCGTCATGCTGCTGACCGTCTTCGCCGTGCTGATGCCGGTGCTGCCCGTCTCCGGCTTCACCACCTGGAGCGGCCTGATACTGCCCACCGTCACCGTGGCGACCCTGCAGATGGCACTCATCTCCCGGCTGGTACGGCGCGAGATGGCCGCGGCCCTCAGTTCGCCGTACGTCACCACCGCCCGCTCCCGGGGTGTCTCCGAACGCGCCCTCACCTGGCGTTACGCCATGGGCAACTCGGCCATCCCGGTGCTCACCGCGCTCGGCACCCGGTTCGCCGCGATGCTCAACGGTGTGGTGGTGGTCGAGGTGGTGTTCGGCTGGCCCGGCGTCGGCTCGCTGGTCGTCCGCGCTCTGGAGACCCGCGACTACCCGCTGATCCAGGCGACCGTTCTGGTCACCGCCGCCCTGGCGGTCCTCGTCCAACTCCTCATCGACCTGGCCTACCCGCTGCTCGACCCGCGGGTACGCCTGGGAAAGGCGGCCTGAGCCATGAAAGGCGCCCTCGAACCCCCGGTCCCCGCCGGTTCCCCCTCGCGCGCCCAGGCCACCGCCCAGGTCACGTCCGCGCCCCGACCCAGCCGGGTCACCGCCCGCGACCTGGCCCGCGCTGCCGCCACCCGGCGCCGCCGCAGCGCGAGCCTCAAGCTGTGGGCGGGCGTGGTGTGCACCCTGCTGGTGGTGGTGCCCGTCGCCCTCGCGCAGGTGCTGCCGCTGCCCGGCGCGAACGACCAGGACCTCGCCCGCCGACGGCTGGCCCCGCTGACCGACGGCCACCTCTTCGGCACCGACCAGCTCGGCCGCGACCTGCTCTCCCGGGTGCTGCACGGCGGCCAGGTGTCCCTGTCGATCGGTGTGCTCGCCGTCCTCGTCTCCGGTCTCATCGGCATCGTCGCGGGCGCCGCCGCCGGATACTTCGGCCGCTGGGTGGACGCCATCGTCTCCCGGCTGCTGGAGGCGCAGATGTCGCTGCCGCTGCTGATGATGCTGCTGCTCGTCGTCGCCCTGTTCGGCCCGTCCGTCACCGTCATCACCTGCGTCATCGCCATCGCCCAGTGGCCCGAGGTGGCGCGGCTGACCCGCTCGCTGGTGCTGGTCGAGCGCGAGAAACCGTACGTGGCTGCCGCCCGGGTGCTGGGGCTGCGCCAGATCGCCATCCTGGCCCGGCACATCATCCCCAACATCGTCCGCCAGGCGTCCCTGGTCGTCCTGCTGCTGCTCGCCCAGGCCGTCCTGCTGGAGAGCGCGCTCAGCTACCTCGGCGCCGGACCCCAGCGGCCGTTCGCCACCTGGGGGCGCATCATCTCCGACGGCCAGGACTACATCACCACCTCCTGGTGGCTGGTGACCCTGCCCGGTCTCGTCATCGCGCTGCTGGTGGTCGGGGTCAACCTGCTGGGCGACGGGCTGCGCGACCGTACCCGGCGACGTACGACGGAGGGCTCCTGATGAGCGACGCGACGAGTGACCGGCAGGCCCCGCTGCTGGAGGTCGAGGACCTCCAGATCGAGCTGATCACCGAGCGCGGTGTGGTCCGCGCGGTCGACGGCGTCGGCTTCACCCTCGACAAGGGCGAGACCGTGACCCTCATCGGCGAGTCCGGCTCCGGCAAGTCCACCACCGCGATGGGCCTGCTGCGGCTGCTGCCCGAGGGGCTGGCCGTGCTGTCCGGCACCGCCCGCGTACGGGGCGTCGACGTCATCGCCGACCCCCGCGCGGCCCGCCGGATCCGCGGCCGCGGCGTCTCCCTCATCCCGCAGGACCCGATGACCGCGCTCAGCCCGGTGCACACCATCGGCCGCCAGCTCGGCGAGGCGCTGCGCATCCGCCACCCGGAGCTGTCCCGCGCCGACGCCCGCGCCCAGGGCATCGACCTGCTCGGCCGGGTACGGATCCCCCGCCCCGAGACCCGGTGGGGCGCCTACCCCCACCAGTTCTCCGGCGGCATGCTGCAGCGCGTCCTCATCGCCATCGCGCTCGCCGCCGAACCCGAGCTGCTGGTCGCCGACGAGCCGACCTCCGCCCTCGACGTCACCGTCCAGGCGGGCGTCCTCGACCTCCTGATGGAGCTTCAGGAACGCACCGGCATCGGCATCCTCATGATCACCCACGATCTGGGGGTGGCCCGGCTGGTCTCCGACCGCATCCATGTCATGCGCGGCGGCCGCTTCGTGGAATCCGGCCCCGTCGAACAGATCGTGGAACACCCCGCCGAGGAGTACACCCGCGATCTGCTCGCCGCCGTCCCCACGCTGGGACCCTGGGACGAAACCCCCGCCGCCCCATCCCCCGAGGAGGCCTCGCGATGACCACACCCCTGCTGGCCGTCGAGGACCTGGTGGTCGAATACCCGGTCCCGGGCGGCGTGTTCCGCGCGGTCGACGGCGTCGGCTTCACCGTCGCGCCCGGCGGCGCGCTCGCCATCGTCGGCGAGTCCGGCTGCGGCAAGTCCACCATCGCCCGCGCCATCGTCCGGCTGCTGCGCCCCACCGAGGGGCGCATCTTGCTCGACGGCGCCGACATCGCGTCCCTGCCCGAGCGGCGGCTGCGGCCGCTGCGGCGCCGGGTGCAGATGGTGTTCCAGGACCCGTACGGATCCCTGGACCCGCATCTGACCGCCGAGGAGATCGTGGCCGAGCCGCTGCGGCTGGCCGGGACGCGGTCCGCCGCCGAGCGCGGCCGCCGGGCCGCCCAGCTGATCGACCAGGTGGGCCTGCCCACCAGCGCCCTCCAGCGGCGCCCCGCCGAGTTCTCCGGCGGCCAGCGCCAGCGGATCGGCATCGCCCGCGCCCTGGCCAGCGGGCCCGAGCTGCTGGTCTGCGACGAGGCCACGTCCGCGCTGGACGTCTCCGTACAGGCCCAGGTGCTCCAGCTGCTGCGCGAACTCCAGGCCGAACAGAATCTCGCGTACATCGTCATCTCCCACAACCTCGGCGTGGTCCGCGAGATCAGCTCCGAGGTGGTGGTGATGCGCGGCGGGCGGATCGTCGAAACCGGCCCGACCGCGGAGGTGCTCGCCGCGCCCACCCAGCCGTACACCAGGGCGCTGCGGCGCGCGGCGCTCGACCCGGCGACGATGCGGGGACGCAAACCGCGCGCCCTCGTGTCCGCGATCGCGACCGACCAGGACCATGGTCAGGACCGTGGTCCTGGCCAGGACCATCACCGAACTTCAGGAGCAACGCAGTGAACGCGCACGCGCAGACCCACACCACCTCCCAGGCGTCCCCCGGCGGAGTGAGCGTGCCCGGTGCCCCGGTGCCGCTGTCCCGGCTGGTGCTGGGCACCATGACCTTCGGCGACACGGTGGACCGGGCGGGCGCCGAGGCGATGCTGGACGCCGCGCTCGACGCCGGGGTGACGGGCGTGGACACCGCCAACGCGTACGCCGGGGGCGTCACCGAAACCATCCTCGCCGAGCTGCTGCCCGGCCGCCGCGACCGGATCGTCCTCGCCACCAAGGCCGGGATGCCGCACGCCGACGCCGGTGAGCACTCCCCGCTGTCCGCGCGCGGCATGCGCGCGGCCCTCGAAGGCAGCCTCCGCCGCCTCGGCACCGACCACGTCGACCTCTTCTACCTCCACCAGCCGGACCGCGCGGCGCCGCTGGAGGAGACGCTGAGCACGGTCGCCGAGTTCGTCGCCGAGGGCAAGATCCGCGCACTCGGCGTCTCCAACTACGCCGCCTGGCAGATCGCCGAACTGACCCACACCGCCGACCGCGTCGGCGCCCCGCGCCCGGTGGTGGCGCAGCAGCTGTACAACCTGCTGGCCCGGCGCGTGGAGGAGGAGTACCGGGAGTACGCGGCCACCAGCGGCCTGCGCACGATGGTCTACAACCCGCTCGGCGGCGGTTTGCTGACGGGCCGTCATGCCTTCGAGGAGACCCCCGAGTCCGGCCGCTTCGGCGACTCCAAGCTCGCCGCGATGTACCGCCAGCGCTACTGGGACCCCCGCCTCTTCGAGGCGGTCCGCGACCTGGGCCGGATCGCGGACGAGGCGTCCATCCCCCTGACGGACCTCTCGCTGCGCTGGCTCCTGGGCCGCGACGGGGTCGACGCCCTGCTCCTGGGCGGCTCCCGCCTGGAGCACCTGCGCGCCAACGTGGCGGCGGCGTCCGCGGGGCCACTGCCGGAGGATGTGGTGGCGGCGTGCGACGAGGTGGGCGCGAGGCTGCGGGGCCCGATGCCCGCGTACAACAGGTAAGCCCGTGGCTTCCCTCACCCCGCCCCTCCCCGAACCAGTGGCTCCGCCCCCGGGCCCCGAGCCAGGGGCTCCGCCCTCGGACCCCCGAACCAGGACTTCGCCCCCGGGCCCCCGCCCTGCGGGCTTCGCCCCTGGACTCCCGAGCTGGGGGCTTCGCCCCTGGACTCCCGAGCTGGGGGCTTCGCCCCTGGACTCCCGAGCTGGGGGCTTGGCCCGGGGACCCCCGCCCTGGGGGGCTCCGC
>NZ_JBHWJI010000032.1:0-103291 GCF_042731515.1 Streptomyces sp. NPDC059850 | reverse complement strand
CCAGCGCGGTGGCCTGTAATGCCGTATCGGAGGCCGCTTCCGCACCTACGCCGTGGCTTTGGTCGCTGACGGCCCCGGCGAGGGCAACGCCGAGGATGGCTGAGAGGCTGGTCGAGGAACTGCTGGAGGCTCACCCTCTTTCGAAAGTCCTGACGTCCATGCCCGGCATCGGCGTCAGGACCGGAGCCCGCATCCTGATCGAGGTCGGCGACGGCAGCACCTTCCCGACCGCAGGCCACCTCGCCACCTACGCTGGTCTCGCCCCGGCAACCCGCAGTTCCGGTCCTCCATCTGCGGCGAACAACCCTCCAGGAGAGAAACAAGCAGCTCAAACGAGCCTTCTTCCTCTCCGCATTCGCCGCCCTGGGCGACCCGGCATCCTGGGGCTACTACGAGAAGAAAATCGCCCAGGGATAGCACCACACCCAAGCCCTGCTCTGCCTCGCCAGGCGCCGCGCCGACGTCCTCTTCGCGATGCTCCGCGACGGAACCTTCTACGAGTCCCAACCCGCCGTGGCCAGGTGAGGAGTTCAGACCGATCAGTCAGTCCACCGGCCGAAGCCGCCGACGAGCGGCCTCAAGCCGCTGGTCATAGTCAGGCGCGAACAGCTCAGGAAGCGCTTTGTCCAGCGTTCCGGCAATCCGATGGATCGGTGTCCAGACCGCCGGATCGTCGACAACGCGACTGAGGTCCGTCATCTGCAGCTTCTCCAGCCAGTGCGACAGCACCAGCGCTTCGTCACTCGTGAGCTTGATCGTGACCTGGCTATCACCCATGCACACCCCTACAGCTCGGCTCGGCCCCCACCCTCAACCACACGAACCTACTGGTCTTCGACCTTGACCAAACCGAGAGGGGCCCCCGCCGACCGGGTGACGCGCCACGTCCCGCATCGAAAGCCCTCTTCTCGTGACCGCCTTGAGTGAGACGGGCACGCTCACAGCGGACGCGCAGGGAAAAGTTGTGGATCATTATGGTCGGTGTGAGGCAACCTCAGGAACCGAGGAGTGACATGACCGCGGCCAGCAGTACCCCCAACTCCCCTTGGATTCGACGGTACTCGCCCGCGCCTGACGCACCGGTTCGGTTGGTGTGCCTCCCGCACGCGGGCGGTTCGGCGTCCTTCTACGCCGGGCTGGCCAAGGCGCTCGGCCCACGGATCGACACCCTCGCCGTGCAGTACCCGGGGCGGATGGACCGCCTGCACGAGCGGCTGCTGACTCGGATCGACGATCTCGCCGAGGGGCTGGTCGCCGAGCTGACGCCATGGAGCGACCGAGGGATCGCCGTATTCGGGCACAGTCTGGGAGCGGTGCTGGGGTTCGAGGTGGCGCGGCGCCTCCAGGCCATGGGCCGTCCGCCGGTCGCGCTGTTCGTGTCCGGGCGGGGCGCTCCGTCCCGCCATCGGCGGGAGTTCAGCGAGCGCCCGGATGACCGGACGCTCATCGAGCAGGTGCGGCAACTGGGCGGCACCGACCCGCGCGTCTTCGACAACGAGGAACTGGTCCAGCTCGCGCTGCCGGTGATCCGCGCCGACTACGAGGTCGTGGAGAGCTATCAGTACCGTCCGGGTCCGCCACTGAGCTGCCCCGTGATCGCGCTGAACGGCGAGGACGACCCCAAGGTGCCGGACGGGGACGCCACCGCGTGGGCCGAGCACACCACTGGCGCGTTCGAGGAGTTCACCATGCCGGGTGGCCACTTCTATCTTCTGGACCGGCGGGCCGAGGTGACCGGCATCGTCGCCGACCGGCTGGCGCGGCTGACTCCCACCCAGCCTGTCTGAGCAACATCTTCGGGCGACCCTCGCTACGTCACCCGGCACAGTTTAGGTAGTGTGCGGTACAGCGTGGGCGCGAGTTGCCCATGCGACGGGGGAGGAATTCGCGTGACTGTTCAGTGCTTGGTGTCTGGCCGATCCGTGCCGCCGATGACGGGCCGTGTGCCCGCCCGGCCGCCCAGACAGCCGTAACGCGACTTCGGCAGTCGTCCTCACCACACGACACACACCAGCGCCGGGTTCTGACGCGCGTTCGCCCACTCCCCCGTCGAGGGTCCGATCGCGACATCGGCCGAAGCCACCCACTGACCGGCAACGCACCCAAGAGACACGGGGGTTCGAACGTGATGACCTTAAGATCGCAACCCGAGCAGGGGCTGGACGACGGTACGAAACGGTCCCTGCTGCACCACATGCTGGTGGCACGGGGCATCGACGAGGAGGCCCAGCAGCTCCAGAAACAAGGAGCGCTCGACCTCTGGCTGTCCTGTCAGGGCCAGGAGGCCGCGCAGGTGGGCTCCGCCCTGGCCGTGGGAGCGGAACCCGCCATCTTTCCCAGCTACCGTGAACACGCGGTGGCTCTCCTGAGGGGTGTGGCCCCGAACGAACTGCTGGCGCAGTGGGCCGGGCGCACGTTTTGCGGCTGGGAACCGTGGCAGCGGCGCTTCTTCCCCTACACGCTGGTGCTGGCGGCGCAAACCCTGCACGCCGTCGGCTACTCGCTGGGGCAACGGCTCCAGGGACGGGACGACTTCGTCGTCGTCTACGTCGGTGACGGAGCCACCAGCGAGGGCGACATGTCCGAGGCGATGAACCTGGCCGCCGTCGAATCCGCCGCCGTGCTGTTCGTCTGCCAGAACAACGGCTGGGCCATCTCCAAACCCGCCGGCGAGCAGATGCGCACCTCCGTCGCCGAACGCGCCCGGGGCTTCGGCATCGAGTCCGCCGCGTTGTCCGGCCGGGACCCGGAGGCCGTCTTCACCGCCTGCTCCCGCGCCGCCCGGCACATACGTGAGTCCAAGTCGCCGTATCTGGTGGAGATCTCGGTGGGACGCGTCCACGGCCATTCGACGTCCGACGCCCAGGAGCTGTACCGCAGCCGGGACGACATCGCGAGGACCCGGGAGTCGGACCCCGTGACCGCCTACGCGGACCGGCTGACCACCGAGGGCGTGGTGGACGCCGCCTGGCGGGAGTCCGTCGACGCTGAGGTGCGGGAGCTGCGGAGCCAGCTGATGAAGGGGTACGCGTGATGGCTCTGGAACGGCCCGCCAGCATGGCGGAGACGATCAACGCGACCCTCGCCGACCTGATGGAGCGGGACCCGAAGGTACTGCTGCTCGGCGAGGACATCGGACGGCTGGGCGGGGTCTTCCGGGTCACCCGGGGCCTCCAGCAGCGGTTCGGCAAGGACCGGGTGCGGGACTCGCTGCTGGCGGAGTCCACCATTGTCGGCCAGGCCGTCGGGATGGCGATCAGCGGGCTGGTACCGGTGTGCGAGATCCAGTTCGGCGGGTTCGTCTATCCCGCAGTGAACCAGCTGATCACGCAGGCGGCCCGGATCGGCCACCGCTGGAACGGGCAGATCAGCCCGAGTCTGGTGGTGCGCATACCGTCCGGTGGCGGCATTCGCGGCGTCGAGCACCACAGCGAGTCCAACGAGGCGCTGTTCGCGCCCGCCTCCGGTATCTCGGTGGCGTATCCGTCCACAGGCGAGGACGCCGACCAGATCCTGCGGTACGCGGTGGGGCTGGGGTCGCCCGTGGTGATGTACGAGCCGATCCGGCTCTACTGGCGCCGGACCGCGCCCCCGCGCAGCGACCCGCCGGCGACGTCGCCGACGGCCGCCCGGATCGTCCGGCCGGGCACGGACGTGACCGTGGTGACCTTCGGCGCGGTCACGAACGAGGTCCTGGAGGCGGCGCACGCGCTCAGCCCGACGGTGGACGTCGAGGTGGTGGACCTGCGCTGGGTGGCGCCGGTGGATATGGACACGGTCCTTCGGTCCGTGGCCCGGACCGGGCGGCTGCTGATCGTGCACGAGGCGACGAAATACGCGGGCATCGGTGCGGAGGTCGCCGCCGCGGTGGCCGAGCACGGCTTCGACTCGCTGCGCTGCCCGATCCGGCGGCTGGCCCCCGACCGCCGCGCGTATCCGCCGGCGGATTTCGAGAACGACTACCTGATAGGCGTGCGGGAGATCACGGATGAGGTTCTGGTGATGATGAAGTGAGCGTGGAGCACATTGACTTCCGGGTCCCCGGCTTCGGGCACGGCCTCGCCGAGGCGCTGCTGGTCGAGTGGGTCGTCGCCGTCGGCGACCGCGTCGAGCGGGGGGACGTGGTCGCGGTGATGGAGACCGACAAGGCGAGCACCGAGATCGTGGCGGAGCGCGGAGGCCGTGTCGCCGCGCTGTCCGCGACGGTCGGCACCGTTCTCCAATCCGGTGACGTGCTCTACCAGTTGGCGGCCTACTAGCCACCGCCCCAGGGCTTTCAAGGAGAAAAAATGAACGACATCGAACACCGGATAGCGGACATCATGCTCACCAAGCTGAGGGAGCGGGACCCGTCCCTGGGTTACGACGACCTGGAGCGGCCGGTGGGCGACCTCGACCTGGACTCGCTCGACATCGTCGAGCTGACCCAGCTGATGGAGCGGGAGTTGCAGGTCAAGGCCGATCTGGCGGAGACGGCGGGCTTCGGTCTGCTCCAGGACTTCACCGCCTACTTCGTGAAGCTGGCCGACCAGTGACGAGTGCGGGCATCGTCGATCTCGCCACCGCGAAACCGGGCCGGACCATCGACAACGCGCACTTCGACGCGATCGGCCTCACCGACGAGTGGATCAGGCGCCGCAGCGGGATCGCGTCCCGCGGCTGGCTCGACGACGACATCCCGCTGGCGGAGGTGGCGGCGGAGGCCTGCGCGCCGGTCGTGGGCCGGATGGCCGACCCGTCGTCCGTCGGCGCCCTCGTCCTGGTCTCCACGTCCGTACGCCAGCGCGTCCCGGGCATCGCGCAGAAGGTGGCCGAGCTGGCCGGGCTGCCCTCGTCGGTGCTGGGCTTCGATATGAACGCGGCCTGCTGCGGCTTCGTCTACGGGCTGGTCACCGGGCTGTCGCTCTGTGACGCCGGGCAGGCGTCGTCGGTCCTGGTGTGCTCGGTGGAGGCCATGTCCCGGCTGGTGGACCGGACCGACCGGCAGACCGCCTGCCTCTTCGCCGACGGGGCCGCCGCCGTCCTGCTGGAGCGGCGCGAGGAGTTCGCGCGCTTCCACCATGTCGCCGGGAGCGACGGCTCCGGCGAGGGGCTCATGCGGGAGACCGACGCCGGCGGCATCCATCTCGACGGGATGCAGGTGTACGACCGTGCGGTGCGCCGGATGTCGGAGTCGGCCCGGTATCTCGCCGAGCGGGAGCCCGCGCCGACGGTGCTGGTCGGCCACCAGGCCAACGGCCGCATTCTGGAGCAGGTCCGTACGTTCACCGCCGACCTCGGCGTGCCCTTCGTGAACCGTATCGCGCACTTCGGCAACACCTCCTCGGCGTCGGTCCCGCTCGCGTTCGCCGACGAGCTGGACTCGGGCTCCCTGCCCGCCGAGGGCCGTCTCGGGGCCGTCGCCTACGGCGCGGGTGAGGCTTGGGGCGGGGTGTCGGTGAACTACCGGGTACCGGTGGCCCGGTAGCCGGGCATGGGGAAGTCCTGACTTTAGGAGGTTGTCATCTATTCGCCAGAAGCCTGGGTGCTTCGCTCTGGTTCGCTGGTCGGCACGCCCGACGGCGGCCCGGGCGGCGCACTGCGACGTGATCTGTTCACCTTCGGTCCGCTGGAGGAGGGTGAGGCACTGGTGGAGCCGATCCTCGGTTCCTGGGAGGCCAATGTCGATCACGCGCTGGCCCGTTCGCCGATCGATGTGTGCAGCAGCCGCGGTGAGGACTCCGTGGTCCTCGGCAACCTGGGGGTGGTACGCGTCCTCAAGGTGAACGCGGCCGACCGGGATGTCCAGGTCCGCGAGGGGGACCTGTGTCTGCTGCTGCCGTTCGGCAAGTGCGACCGGTACGGCTACGCCGAACTCGCCTACGCCTACGACGCCCCGAACACCATCGGTCTGCTGACCAAGCGGTCGAAGATGGACACCCGGGTGCTGCTGCCCATCCCGGCCGACACCGCCTACTCCCTGCCCCAGTGGGCCACCTACGGCCGGTACTTCACGGCATGGGACAACTGGCAGAAGGCGTACGGCTGCTGGCGGACGCAGATCGCCGACGACGACCCGTCCAGCCATCTGGTCTTCGGCTGGGGCGGCGGGGTCGCGTTCGCCGAGCTGATGCTGGCCCGGCGTGCCGGGTTCCGGGTGGCGATGACGGCGGGCTCGGACGAGCGTATCGCCTTCCTGCGCGAACACGGCATCGTCCCGGTGGACCGCCGGCTCTACCCTGATCTCTCTCTTCCGCCCCGCCAGGCCAGGGCGGACCGGGAACGTCAAGCCCGCCGACGGCAGTCGGTGTCCGACTTCCTCGGAGTGGTAGACGAGCTGAGCGACGGCCAGGGCGCCGCGATCTTCGTGGACAACATCGGCGAACCGCTGTACGACGTCACCGTGAAGGCCCTCGCCCGGGAGGGCGTCGTCACCACCTGCGGCTGGAAGGCGGGCATGCGGCTGTCCCATCTGCGGGGCGCCGAGTGCATCAGCAGGCACATCCATGTGAATACGCATGTGTGGCGGCTGCCGGACTCGCCGGTCATCCGGGACTTCCAGGAGGCGGGCGGCTGGATGGCTCCCGAGGGGTCGACCGTCACCTACGACTTCGACGAGGTGCCGAAGCTGGCCGACGACTACGCCGCGGGCCGGATCGCGTCGTACTTCCCGCTGTACAGCGTGAACCCGCTCTCGTGAGCTGAGCCGGTCAGAGCGCGTGGGCTCCGCCCCGACGTCCGTACGGCGTCGGGGCGGAGCCTTGTCGTGGTGCCCGGGGCGTCAGTCCGGAGCCCGGTCGAGCCAGTCCACGACCGGCCGGGCCGTGGCGGCGGACTGTCCCTCCATCATGCTCCAGTGGTTCCCCGGCACCTCGACCTCGGTGTGCGGCAGCCGCCAGAAGGCCTGCGGGGCAGGGGCACCGGACCCCTCGCCCGGGGCGATCCGCTCACCGGCGCGGACGAAGAGGGTGGGGGCCGCGATCTCGGCCGGTTCCCAGTCCGCGAAGAGCCGGAAGTAGCCGCCCATCGCGGTCAGCCGGGTGAAGTTCACGCCGTCCACCAGCCCCTCCCGGTCGAACATGCTGTCCATGAAGACCGAGGCGAAGCCGTCGACGACGTCGTTTCCGGGCAGATAGGTGTCCAGCAGCACCACACCGGCGGGCACCACGCCGACGCTCTCCAGGTGTGCGGCCACAGCGTGCGCGAGCCATCCGCCGGAGGAGTGCCCGACCAGCACCACCGGTCCCCCGTCGGCGCAGGCCAGTGCCGCGTCCGCCTGGGCGGCGACGGCCGCCTCGACCGACCGTGGCAGCGCCTGGCCGTCGGAGAAGCCGGTCGGCACCAGCACCGACACGTCCCTGACGTCGTGGAAGGCCGTCGCGAACCGCGCGTACTGGTGGGCGCTGGACAGCGCCACCGGGGCGGCGAAGCAGACCAGCGACGGCCGCCTCGGTCCGTGGGAGAGGCGCACCGGCTTCGGCGCGAGCGTGGCCGCGTCCGCCGCGTCGAAGGCGGGACGGACCCGGGAGGCCACCATCAGCAGCTCCACGCCGTCCTTGTACTGGCCGCTCTCGCACGCCTGCCGGAACAGCGCCTCCACGGAACCGGCCGGTGAGGGCGCGCCGACGGGCAGCGCGGTCTGCGGTACGGCGTCCTCGGCGACGGCCGTCGCCAGCAGCCCGCGCAGCTGCGCGGCGACCGCGGCCGGTGTCGGATGATCGAAGATCAGCGTGGCGGGCAGCGGGACGCCGCCCGCGGCGGTGAGCCGGTTGCGCAGTTCGATGGCGCCGAGCGAGTCGAAGCCCATGTCCGTGAACGGCTGGCCGGCGTCGATCACCGCTCCGGAGGAGTGGCCGAGCACCGCCGCGACCTGGTCGCGCACCGCCGTGTCGAGGAACTGCTCCCACGCGTCCTGCGGCACCTGAGCGAGTGCCCGCCGCAGACCGCCGGTCTCGGTGGCGGGCCGCGTCCGGCGTGTCGGGGCCTGGACGAGGTCCCGCAGCAGCGGAGGCAGCAGATCACCCGACGACTCCCCACCGAGGCCGCTGGGGTCGAGCCGCATGGGGACGAGCGTGGCGTCCTCGCCGGTGCTCGCCGCGTCGAAGAGCGCCAGCCCCTCCTGGTCCGACAGGGCGCCCAGGCCCGCCCGGTGCAGCCGCTGCAACTCCGCCTCGCCCAGTCCCCCGGTCATTCCGCTGAGCCGCGCCCACATGCCCCACGCCAGGGAGACCGCGGGGCGGCCGCTCGCCCGCCGGTGCACGGCCAGCGCGTCCAGGAAGGCGTTCGCCGCGGCGTAGTTGCCCTGCCCGGCGCCGCCCAGCGTGCCGGCCAGCGACGAGAACAGCACGAACAGGGAGAGGTCCGCGTCGGCGGTCAGTTCGTGCAGATGCCAGGCGCCGTCCACCTTGGGCCGGAGCACGGAGGCCAGCCGCTCCGGGGTCTGCGAGCCGATCACGCCGTCCGCGACCACACCGGCCGTATGCACCACACCGGTCAGGGGATGTTCCCGTGGTACGGCTGCCAGTACCTTGCCCAGCGCCTCCCGGTCGGCGACATCGACCGCGGCGACGGTCACGGACGCGCCCAGTTCGCGCAGCTTCGCGACCAGATCGGCGGCTCCCGGGGCAGCCTCGCCCTGCCTGCTGGTGAGCAGGAGCCGCCGTACGCCACGTTCGGCTACCAGATGTCGCGCCACCAGGGCACCCAACGCTCCGGTGCCTCCGGTGACGAGGACCGTGCCGTGCGCCCGGGGCGCGGCCTCGACCGGGCCGGTGACCGCCGCCCGCGCGAACCGGGCCGCCGACACCGTGCCCTGACGGATGATCAGCTGTGGTTCGTCCGTGCCGAGGGCGGCGAGCGCCGCGGCGCCGGACTCCTCGGCGCCGTCGAGGTCCAGCAGGACGAATCGGCCGGGGTGCTCGGCCTGCGCGGAGCGCACCAGTCCCCAGACGGTCGCCGCCGCCGGATCCGCGAGGGGCGGTGCCGCCGCGCCCCTGGTGACCACCGCCAGCCGGGCTGAGGCGAACCGCTCGTCCGCCAGCCACGACTGGAGCAGGCCGAGGATGTCCCGCGCCAGCCGGTGCGCGCGCTCCACCGAGCTCTCGTCACCCGCAGGCTCCGGTACGCCGACCAGGACCAGGTCCGGAACCACCGCGCCGGGCTCCCGCAGCCGGGCCCCGAGCGCCGTGAGGTCCGAGTGCGCCTCCACGGCACCGCCCGCGTCCGTGAGCGCGCGGCGCAACCCGGTGTCGTCGGTGCCCAGCAGGGCGCAGCGGGCGGCGCGGGCCTCCCCGACCGCGAGCGGCGTCCACTCCAGCCGGAACAGCGACCTCCGGTAGGCCCCGGCCCGCAGCTGCTCGGCGCTGACCGGCCGCAGTACCAAGGCGTCCACGGACGCCACCGGGGCGCCCGAGGCTTCGACGGCCGCGAACGACACGGTGTCCGGCCCCGCCGGGGCCAGCCGTACCCGCAGTGTGGTCGCGCTCGCGCGGTGCAGCCGCACCCCGTTCCAGGAGAACGGCAGCCGCCCCCGGCCGTCGTCCGCCAGCAGTCCTCCGAGGTTCAGTCCGTGCATCGCCGTGTCCAGCAGCGCCGGGTGAAGCCCGAAGCCCTCGACGGAGTCCCCCACCGACTGTGGCGCCTCCACCTCCGCGTACACCTCGTCGCCGAGCATCCAGGCGGTCCGCAGCCCCTGGAAGGCGGGTCCGTACTCCAGTCCGCCGTCGGCCAGCCGCTCGTACAGCCCGTCCACCCGCAGCGGCTCGGCCCCGGGCGGCGGCCACTCCCCAGGTGTCCACGGGAACGCGGCGTCGGGGGAGGCGGAGAGCAGGCCCTCCGCGTTGAGCGTCCACTCGGCCTCACCGTCGGCGCCCGCCGCACGCGAGTACACCCTGACGAGTCGGGAGCCGCGCTCGTCCGGAGCGCCCACGACCAGCTGGAGGATGACCGCCCCCTGCTCAGCGGGGAGGGCCAGTGGCACTCGCAGCGTCAGCTCGCTCAGCTCGCCACAGCCCAGGCTCTCCCCGGCCCGCAGCGCCATATCCACCAGAGCCGTACCGGGCAGCAGTACGACACCGGCCACGGCGTGGTCGGCCAGCCAGGGGTGGGCCTCGGCCGAGAGCCGGCCGGTGAACAACAGCCCACCGGTGTCGGGCAGTTCCACCGCCGCGCCCAGCAGCGGATGGTCCGCTGTGCCCAGACCGGCGAATTCCACGTCCCCGGTCAGGAGTCCGTTGTCCAGCCAGTAGCGTTCGCGCTGGAAGGCGTACGTGGGCAGCTCGACCGCCCTGGCACCGCGCCCGGTGAAGAACGCCGCCCAGTCGACGGGGACTCCCCGGACATGCGCCTGGGCGACTGCGGATGTGAGGGTCTGCGCCTCCGGGCGGTCCCTGCGCAGGGCGGGCACGAAGAGGGCGTCGGTGCTCTCCTGGCCCATCGCGGACAGGACACCGTCCGGGCCCAGCTCGATCAGGGTCCGTACGCCCAGCTCGTCCAGGGACATGAGCCCGTCCGCGAACCGGACCGCTTCACGGACATGCCGCACCCAGTACTCCGGAGTACACAACTCCTCGGCGGTAGCCACCCCACCGGTCAGGTTCGAGACCACAGGGATGCGCGGCGCATCGTAGGACAGCTTCTCGGCCACCTGACGGAACTCCGCCAGCATCGGCTCCATACGCGGGGAATGGAAGGCGTGCGAGACCGTCAGACGCTTGGTCTTACGACCCTGCTCCGTGAATACGGCCGCGACCTCCAGCACGGCGTCCTCGTCACCGGATACAACGACGGACGCCGGTCCGTTGACGGCGGCGATCGATACCGTGTCCAGGCCGGTCAGGGCCTCGGCGACCTCGGTCTCGCTCGCCTGCACCGCCACCATGGCGCCCCCGGAGGGCAGCGCCTGCATCAAACGCCCGCGCGCCGCCACCAGCGCACACGCGTCCTCAAGCGACCACACTCCCGCCACATACGCGGCGGCCAGCTCACCGATGGAGTGTCCGAGCAGGACATCCGGTGCCAGGCCCCACGACTCCAGCAGCCGGAACAGCGCCACTTCCACAGCGAACAGACCGGTTTGTGTGTAGACGGTTCGGCCCAGTGCGGCAGCGTCCTCGAAGACCACCTCCTTCAGCGGCCGGTCCAACTCCCCCTGGAATCCGGCGCACACCGTGTCGAAGGCCTCGGCGAACACGGGGAACGCCGCGTACAGCTCACGGCCCATTCCGGCGTGCTGCGCCCCCTGCCCCGTGAACAGGAACGCGGACTTGCCCCGGCGGGAGACCACCCCTCGCACCACGCCCGGCGCCTCCCCGCCCTCGGCGAGTGCGGTCAGACCGGCGGCGAAGGTGTCCCGGTCCGCGGCCACGACGGCGGCGCGGTGGTCCATGGGCGTGCGGGAGGTGGTCAGGGACAGGCCGATGTCCTGAGGTGTGCTCTCCGGGTGGGTGTCGAGGTGGGTGCGCAGGCGGGTGGCCTGGGCGCGCAGCGCTTCCTCGGACTTGGCGGTCAGTACCCAGGGCACCGTGGTGGTGCGGACGGTGGGCTGGGCGAGGTCGGCGGGGTCGGCGGCGGGTGCCTGTTCGACGACGGCGTGCGCGTTGGTGCCGCTGATGCCGAAGGAGGACACGGCGAAGCGCCGCGCGTGCCCGGTCTCCGGCCACTTCCGCGCCTCGGTCAGCAGCTCCACCGCGCCCTCGGACCAGTCCACCTGCTGTGAGGGCTCGTCCACGTGCAGAGTGCGCGGCAGTACGCCGTGCCGCATCGCCATCACCATCTTGATGACGCCGGCGACACCGGCGGCCGACTGGGTGTGGCCGATGTTGGACTTCACCGAGCCCAGCCACAGCGGCCGGTCCTCGGGCCGGTCCTGGCCGTAGGTGGCCAGCAGGGCCTGGGCCTCGATGGGGTCGCCCAGCCGGGTGCCGGTGCCGTGGGCCTCGACCGCGTCGATCTCGTCGGTGGAGAGCCGGGCGTCGGCAAGGGCCTGTCGGATGACGCGCTGCTGGGAGGGGCCGTTGGGGGCCGTCATACCGTTGGAGGCGCCGTCCTGGTTGACGGCGGTGCCGCGTACGACGGCCAGGATGGGGCGGCCGTTGCGCCGGGCGTCGGAGAGCCGTTCCAGCAGCAGCATGCCGACGCCCTCGCCGAGTCCGGTGCCGTCGGCGGCGGCGGCGAATGCCTTCACCCGGCCGTCCGGTGCGAGGCCGCGCTGCCGGGAGAACTCCAGCAGGGTCACCGGGGAGGACATCACGCAGACACCGCCGGCCAGGGCCATGGTGCACTCCCCGGAACGCAGTGCCTGCACGGCGAGGTGGAGGGCGACCAGCGAGGACGAGCAGGCGGTGTCGAGGGTGACCGCGGGGCCTTCCAGCCCGTAGGTGTACGCCAGCCGTCCCGAGGCGATGCTGCCCGAGTTGCCGTTGCCGATGTACCCGGCGACATCGTCGGGTACGGAGCGCAGCCGGGCGGCGTAGTCGTGGTACATCACTCCGGCGAATACGCCGGTGCGGCTGCCCTTCAGCGCGGACGGGGCGATTCCGGCCCGTTCGAACGCCTCCCATGAGGTCTCCAGCAGCAGGCGGTGCTGGGGGTCGGTGGCCAGCGCCTCGCGCGGGGAGATACCGAACGGGGCGGGGTCGAAGTCCGCGGCGTCGTACAGGAAGGCGCCTTCGCGGGCGTACGCGGTGCCGATGTGGTCCGGGTCGGGGTCGTAGAGGCTGTCCACGTCCCAGCCACGGTCCTCGGGAAGGCCGGACACGGTGTCGGTGCCCTCGGAGACCAGCCGCCACAGGCCCTCCGGGGACCTGACGCCGCCGGGGTAGCGGCAGGCCATGCCCACGATGGCGATCGGTTCCCGGCTGCCGGACTCCAGCTCGCGCACGCGCAGCTTCGCCTCCTGCAGGTCGGCGGTCACACGGCGGAGATATCCGAGGAGCTTTTCCTCATTCATCACGTACTCGTCGCTCCTCGCGAATCGTCGTCAAGGGTGCAGGGCATCTGTCACAGCTCCCCGAGCTCGCCGTCGATGAAGTCGAACAGCTCGTCGGCGGTGGCCTTCTCCAGGCTGCGCGTGGTCTGCGCGGGCTCCGGCTCGGTGCGGAAGCGGCTCCACTTGGCGAGCAGTGTCTGAAGCCGCACGGTGACCTCCTCGTAGGCGGTGTCGTCCGGGACGGCCTCGGCGAAGGCGTCCGGGGTGATCGTG
Organism: Streptomyces sp. NPDC059850; assembly: GCF_042731515.1. NCBI lineage: Bacteria > Bacillati > Actinomycetota > Actinomycetes > Kitasatosporales > Streptomycetaceae > Streptomyces > Streptomyces sp. NPDC059850. The sequence goes on along the minus strand of NZ_JBHWJI010000032.1, from coordinate 90,111 downwards.
GAGAGGGCCGACTCCATCCGGGCCAGCTCGGCGAGCAGCGGTGCCGCCGCCGTGGGCTCTTCCAGGTCCAGGTCGGCGAGGAGCTGGTCCGCGAGCCGGTGGGGGCTGGGATGGTCGAAGACCACGGTCGGGGTGAGCCGCAGCCCGGTGACCTGGTTGAGCCGGTTGCGCAGTTCCACGGCGGTCAGCGAGTCGAAGCCGAGTTCGCTGAAGGCCTGGTCGGGCTCGACGGCGTCCGCGGAGGTGTGTCCGAGGACGTCGGCGACCTGGCCGCGGACCACGTCGAGCAGCACCCGGGCACGGTCCTCGGCGGGTACGCCCAGCAGCCGGTCGCGCAGCGCGGTGCCGTCCGTGTCGGCCTGTTCCTGTGGGGTGGGCCGGGTCCGGCCGCGGACCAGGTCGCGCAGCAGCGGCGGTACGGCGCCCGCGCCGCCCGGCGCACGGTCGAGGCGGGTCGGCACCAGCAGGGCCTCGTCCAGGGTGTCGGCGAGGTCCAGCAGGGCCAGGCCCTCCGGCGCGGACAGGCCGGTCATACCGGAGCGGGTCATACGGCGTATGTCGACGTCTCCGATGGTGTCGGCCATGCCGCTGTTGACGCCGGTCTCGTCGGCCCACAGGCCCCAGGCGAGGGAGGTGGCCGCCAGCCCGAGGGCCCGGCGGTGGTGGGCCAGGGCGTCCAGGTAGGCGTTGGCCGCCGCGTAGTTGCCCTGGCCGGGGCCGCCGAAGACGCCGGCCGCGGAGGAGAAGAGGACGAACGCCGACAGCTCCAGGTCCCGGGTGAGGGTGTGGAGGTGCCAGGCGGCGTCCACCTTGGGGCGCAGCACCCGGTCCACCCGCTCGGGGGTGAGGGAGCCGATCACGCCGTCGTCGAGCACACCGGCGGCGTGCACCACGGCGGTCAGCGGATGCTCCTCGGGAATGCCGGCCAGCAGTGTGGCCAGCGCCTCCGGGTCGGCGGTGTCGCAGGCCGCGATCGTCACGCGGGCGCCCAGCTCGGTGAGTTCCGCCGCCAGTTCGGCGGCGCCGTTGGCGTTCGGGCCGCGCCTGCTGGTGAGTAGCAGGTCGCGGACGCCGCGGGCGGTGACCAGGTGGCGGGCGACCAGGCTACCGAGGGCGCCGGTGCCGCCGGTGATCAGGACGGTGCCGTCGCGGCGGGCGGCGAGGCCGGTTTCGGTGCCGTCCGCCGGGGTGTGCGCCCCGGCCGGGTCCGGCGGCGAGGCGGTGACCCGGGTGAGGCGGGCGGCGTGCGCGGTGCCGTCCCGCAGGGCGAGTTGGGGTTCGCCGGTGGCGACGGCGGCGGGCAGGGCTCGCCAGGAGGGTTCCCGGTCGTCGAGGTCGACGAGGACGAACCGGTCCGGGTTCTCGGTCTGTGCCGACCGGATGAGTCCCCACACGGCGGCTCCGGCGAGGTCCGGCACGCTGTCGTCGGGGTGCGCGGCGACGGCGCCGCGGGTCACCACGACCAGCCGGGCGGTGGCCAGGCGCGGGTCGGCGAGCCAGGTCTGGGCGAGGTCCAGCGCGTCGTGCGCGGCGCTGTGCACCGCGTCCGGCTGCTGGGCCTCCCGCGCGTCCGCCTGTTGCGGTGTCCGTGCACCTCCGGCGCCCACCAGGATCACCTCCGGCACCGGGGCGCCCGCGCCGATGGCTTCGGCGAGCGCGGCCAGGTCGGGGTAGGCGCCGGGCGGGGTGCCCACGGCCTTGAGGTTCTCGGCGAGGCGCAGCTCGTCGGTGCCGAGGACCGCCCAGGCGCCCGGCGTCACGGCGGGGAGGGCGGTCGGCTCGGGTACGGCCGCCCAGCCGAGCCGGAACAGGTTGTCGTGGTGCCCGGCGCGTGCGCCCGCGAACGTCTCGGCCGTCACTGGGCGCAGCACCAGCGACTCGACTGCGGCGACCGGTGCGCCGGAGGCGTCGGCGACGGTGAGGGACACGGTGTCCGGGCCGGCCGGTGACAGCCGGACGCGCAGCGCTCCCGCGCCGGTCCTGTGCAGCGACACGCCGGCCCAGGAGAACGGCAGCCGGATGCTGTCCTGGTCGGTGAGGAGTCCGCCGGGGCCGATCGCGTGGAGGGCGGCGTCCAGCAGTGCCGGGTGCAGCCCGAAGTGTGCCGCGTCGGCGCTGGTCGGCTGGTCGAGGGCGACTTCGGCGAGTACGTCCGTACCGTCCTGCCAGACGGCCCGCAGGCCCTGGAACGCCGGGCCGTAGTCGACGCCGTCGACCGCCAGCCGCTCGTACAGGCCGTCCACGGGGACGGGCACGGCACCGGCGGGCGGCCAGATTCCCGTCCCGGCGGGGGCGGGCGCGCCGCCGGTGGCGAGCAGACCGGCGGCGTGGCGGGTCCAGGGTTCGCCGGTCGCGGTGTCCTGGTTGCCCGCCGCGCGGGAGTGGACGGTCAGCGGGCGGCGGCCGGTGGTGTCGGTCTCGCCGACGGTCAGCCGGACCTGGACGGCGCCGTGTTCGGGCAGCACCAGCGGGGCTTCGATGGTGAGTTCGTCCAGCCGGTCGCAGCCCACGTGGTGTCCTGCGCGGACGGCCAGCTCGACGAAGGCGGTGCCGGGTACCAGCACCACTCCGGCGACGGCGTGGTCGGCGAGCCACGGGTGGGTGTCGAGCGACAGCCGTCCGGTGAACAGCAGGCCGCCGGAGTCGGGCAGTTCCACGGTGGCGCCGAGCAGCGGATGGTCGGCGGCGGCCAGCCCGGCCGCGGTGACGTCACCGGCGGTCTGCCGCGGCAGCCTGGGCCAGTAGGACTGGTGCTGGAAGGCGTACGTGGGCAGGGGCACCCGGCGGGCGCCCCTGCCCGCGAAGACCGGCTGCCAGTCGACCGGCAGGGCCGCGACATGCGCCTCGCCCAGGGAGGCGAGGAAGCGGTCCAGGCCGCCCTCCCGGCGGCGGATCGTGCTGATCACGGTCGCGTCGCCGTCGATCTGCTGGACCGCGATCGTCAGCATCGGGTGCGGGGAGCTCTCCAGGAACGTGCCGTACCCGTCCGCCAGGAGGCGGCGGACGACGGGCTCGAACAGCACCGTGCCGCGCATGTTGCGGTACCAGTACTCGGCGGTCAGCTCGGCGGTGTCGACGATCCCGCCGGTCACCGTCGAGTAGAACGGGATGTCCGTCGACCGGGCGATCACCGGGGCGAGCTGTGCCAGCAGGGGTTCGCGCAGTGGCTCGACCTGCGGGCAGTGGCTGGGCACCGAGGCGGGGATGGACCGTACCCGGATGCCGTCCGCCTCGCATTCGGCGACCAGCTCGGCCAGCGCCTGCTCGTCTCCGGCGATGGTGACCGCCTTGGGGCCGTTGACGCCGGCCACGGAGAGGGCTCGGCCCCAGCGGGCGACGCGGCGGGCCGCCTCCTCGCTGGAGATCATCACGGAGGCGACACCGCCCCGGCCGGCCAGGTTCTCGGCCAGCATGCGGCTGCGCAGCGCGACCACGCGGGCCGCGTCCGTCAAGGACAGCGCGCCCACGAAGCAGGCGGCGGCGATCTCGCCCTGCGAGTAGCCGACCACGGCGGAGGGCCGCACGCCGTGCGCGCGCCACAGTTCTGCGAGCGACACCATCACCGCGAACAGCACCGGCTGGACCACGTCCACCCGGTCGAGGTCCGGTGCCCCGGGCACGCCGCGCAGGACGTCCATCAGGGACCAGTCGAGGAACGGGGCGAACGCGGCGGCGCATTCCGCCATCCGCTCGGCGAACACCGGGGAGGCGTCGAGCAGTTCGAGCCCCATGCCCGGCCACTGGGTGCCCTGGCCGGGGAAGACGAACACCGGGCCGTTGCGGGTTCCGGCGCCGGGCCCGCCCCGGACCACGCCGAGCGGCTCCCGGCCGTCGGCGAGGGCGGCCAGCCGTTCCAGGAACTCGGCGGGTTCCGTGCCCACCACGACCGCGCGGTGGTCGAACACGGTACGTCCGGTGAGCAGCGAGTGGCCCACGTCCAGCGGGCGCAGCCGAGGGTGCCGCTCCAGGTGGGCCCGCAGCCGGGCGGCTTGGGCACGTACTCCCGCCGCGGTCCTGGCGGACAGCGGCCAGGGCACGACGGGTGCCGTGTCCTCGGCGGGCCCGTGGTCGGCGGGGTGCCGGGCCACGGGGGCGGGTTCCTCCAGGATGATGTGGGCGTTGGTGCCGCTGACGCCGAAGGACGACACGGCCGCCCGGCGCGGCCGGTCCAGGGCGGGCCAGTCGCGTGCCTCGGTGAGCAGTTCCACCGCCCCGGATTCCCAGTCGACCTGCGAGGTCGGCGCGCCGATGTGCAGGGTGCGCGGCAGCGCTCCGTGGCGCAGCGCCATCACCATCTTGATGATTCCGGCGGCGCCCGCGGCGGCCTGGGCGTGGCCGATGTTGGACTTGATGGAGCCGAGATACAGCGGTTCGGCGTCCGCCTCGCGCCGCCCGTAGGTGGCGAGCAATGCCTGTGCCTCGATGGGGTCGCCCAGCTTGGTGCCGGTGCCGTGCGCCTCCACGGCGTCGACGTCCGCCACGGACAGACCGGCGCTGTCCAGCGCCTGACGGATCACCCGCTGCTGGGCCGGTCCGTTCGGCGCGGTGAGCCCGTTGGACGCGCCGTCCTGGTTGACGGCGCTGCCGCGCACGATCGCCAGGACCGGGTGTCCGTTGCGGCGGGCGTCGGAGAGCCGCTCCACGAGCAGCATGCCGACGCCCTCGCCCCAGCCGGTGCCGTCGGCGTCGTCCGAGAAGGACTTGCTGCGCCCGTCCGGGGAGAGCGCACGCTGCCGGGAGAATTCGACGAAGGTGCGCGGGGTGGACATGACGGTCACGCCACCGGCGAGGGCCATCGAGCACTCCCCCGACCGCAGCGCCTGAGCGGCCAGGTGCAGGGTGACCAGCGACGAGGAGCAGGCGGTGTCGATGGTGACCGCCGGGCCTTCGAGGCCGAGGGTGTACGACACCCGGCCGGAGGCGACGCTTCCGGAGCTGCCTGCGCCGCCGACGTCGCCTTCGGTGTCCTCGTCGGAGCCCTGTGCCAGGAGCACACCGTAGTCGTGGTACATCACCCCGGCGAACACTCCGGTACGGCTGCCCTTGAGGGATGTGGGGTCGATACCCGCGTGTTCGATGGCTTCCCACGAGGTTTCCAGCAGCAGCCGCTGGTGCGGGTCCATCATCAGGGCCTCGCGCGGGCTGATGCCGAAGAAGGCCGGGTCGAACTCGGCGGCGCCGTAGAGGAATCCGCCCTCGTTGGTGTACGAGGTGGCGGGGCGGGACAGCTCCGGGTCGTACAGCGACTCGACGTCCCAGCCGCGGTCGGCGGGGAAGACGTCCACGCCGTCGGCGCCGGTGGCGACCAGCTGCCACAGTTCGTCCGGGGAGGTCACCCCGCCCGGGTAGCGGCAGGCCATGCCGACGATCGCGATGGGCTCGTCGGCGGCCGGCGCGGCGACGCCGGTGGGCGGCGCGGTCTCGGTCCGCGCGCCGACGAGTTCGTCGCGCAGCATTCGGGCCAGCGCCAGCGGCGTCGGGTAGTCGAAGACGAGGGTCGCGGGCAGTCGCATTCCGGCGGCCTTGGTGAGCCGGTTGCGCAGCTCCACGGCGGTCAGCGAGTCGAACCCCGCGTCCCGGAAGGCCTGTTCGGCTTCGACGGCGGCCGCCGAGTCGTGGCCCAGTACCGCGGCCACCTGGGTACGGACCAGTTCCAGCAGCCGGTGCTCCTGCTCCGCCGGGTCGAGTCCGGCGAGCCCCTGGGCCAGTGCCGAGCCGGTGGCGGACTCCTCTGCGGCGAGCCGCCGCCGGGCGGGCCCGCGCACCAGGCCCCGCAGCAGGGCGGGTACGTCGGCGGTTTCCGCGGCGGTGCCCGGGTCGCCGAGGCCGAGGTGCATGGGCACCAGGACGGGCTCGTCGACGGCGGCCGCGCGGTCGAACAGCGTGGTGCCCTGCCGGGCGGACAGCGGGTGCAGGCCCGAGCGGGCCATCCGCTGCCGGTCGCTGTCGGTCAGCGCGTCCGCCATGCCTCCGGTCTCGTCCCACGGTCCCCAGGCCAGGGACCGGCCGGGCAGGCCGGAGGCGGTACGGAGCTGGGCGAGCGCGTCCAGGAAGGCGTTCGCCGCCGCGTAGTTGGCCTGTCCGGCGCCGCCCATGACGCCCGCCACGGACGAGAACAGCACGAAGGAGGTGAGGGGCGCGTCGCGGGTCAGCTCGTGCAGGTTCCACGCGCCGTCCACCTTGGGGCGCAGCACGGCCGCCATCCGCTGCGGGGTCAGCGCGCCGACCACTCCGTCGTCGGTGACACCGGCGGCGTGCACCACTGCGGTCAGCGGGTGCTCGGCGGGTATCCCGGCGAGCACCTGGGCCAGCGCGTCGCGGTCCGCAACGTCGACGGCGGCGACCTGTACGGAGGCGCCCAGCCCGGCGAGTTCGGCCACCAGCTCGGCCACGCCCGGCGCGGCATCGCCGCGCCGGCTGGTCAGCAGCAGCCGGCGTACGCCGCGCTCGGTCACCAGATGCCGTGCGAGCACCGCGCCGAGGGCGCCCGTACCACCGGTCACCAGTACCGTGCCGGCGCTCTCCGCGGCGGCCGGGGCGGTGTCGGCGGGGGCCGTCACCCGGGCCAGCCTCGGCACCACGACCCTGCCCTCACGGACGGCCAGCTGGGGTTCGTCCCCATTGAGCGCCCCGCTCAGGGGCCCGGCGGGGACGGCGTCCTCGTCCAGGTCGAGGAGGACGAGACGGCCGGGGTTCTCCGACTGCGCCGAGCGCACCAGGCCCCATACGGCCGCGCCCGCCAGGTCGGACAGTTGGTCCCCGACGGCGCCCCGGGTCACCAGGACCAGCCGCGAGGACGCGAACCGCTCCTCGGCCAGCCACGACTGCACCAGCGTCAGGGCGACGGCGGCGCCCTCGTGCACGCCGCCGGCCGTGGCCTCGCCGCCGGTGACGCAGGCGAACACCACGTCGGGCAGCGGCCCGTCGAGCGCGTCCAGATCCGGACGGACATCGAGACCGGGCCCGTCCGGATCGAACGCGGCGGCGACACCGTACGTATCGTCGCCCACGACGGCCCAGGAGCGGGCCGCGTCCTCCACCGGCTGCTGCCGCTCGGGCAGCGGCACCCACTCGACCCGGAACAGGGACTCCCGGCCGCTGCCCCGGGCGGTCTCCAGCTGACCGGCCCGCACCGGGCGCAGGGACAGCGTGTCGACGCTCGCCACGGGGACACCGGCCCGGTCGGTGACCGTCAGGGCCACCGTGTCGGCGCCGACCCGGGACAGCCGCACCCGCACCGCCCGCGCGCCCTCGGCGTACAGGCTCACACCCGACCAGGCGAAGGGCAGCCGGGCCTGGCCAGCCGCCTCGACCAGTTCACCCAGCCCGACCGCGTGCAGCGCCGCGTCCAGCAGAGCCGGATGCAGCCCGAACTCACCGGCCGCGTCCGCGACCCCGTCGTCCAGGGCGACCTCGGCGAACACCTCGCCGGGTCGCGTCCACACCGCGCGCACGCCCTGGAACGCGGGCCCGTACTCCAGCCCCGCGGCGGCGAACGCGTCGTACAGTCCCTCGATCGCCACGGGAACGGCGTCCGCCGGTGGCCACACGCCCGGCTCGGCCGATGGCACCGGCCCGGCCGGTGCCAGCCGTCCACTGGCGTGCCGCGTCCAGGCCCGGCCCTCGTGACGGGAGTGGATGCTCAAGCCCCGGGCGCCGGAGCCATCCGGTCCGCCGACGACCAACTGCACCTGCACCGAGCCGCGTTCGGGCAGCAGCAGCGGCGCCTCAAGGGTCAGCTCCTCCAGACGGCCGCAGTCGACCTGGTCGCCGGCCCGGATGGCCAGCTCCACGAAGGCGGTGCCGGGCAGCAGCACCGAGCCCATGACGGAGTGGTCCGCGAGCCACGGATGTGTGTCCAGCGACAGCCGGCCGGTGAACAGCAGCCCACCGGTGGCGGGCGTCTCCACGGCGGCACCCAGCAGCGGATGGTCCGCGGCGCTCAGGCCCGCCAGCTCGACGTTGCTCGCCAAGACCCCGGCCTCCAGCCAGTACCGCTGGTGCTGGAAGGCGTAGGCCGGCAGCTCCACCTGCCTGGCCCCCCGGCCCGCGAAGAGCGCCGCCCAGTCCACGGCGGCGCCCCCGAGGTGTGCCCGCGCGACGGCCGAGGTCAGCGTGTGCGCCTCGGGGCGGTCGGCACGGAGGACGGGAACGAAGAGAGCGTCGGCGCTGTCCTGCCCCATCGCCGAGAGGACACCGTCCGGCCCCAGCTCGACCAGGGTGCGGATGCCCTGCTCGGCGAGCGTCCCGACACCGTCCGCGAAACGGACGGCCTCACGGACGTGCCGCACCCAGTACTCCGGGCCGCACAGCTCCTCGGCGGTGGCCGGACGACCGGTCACATTCGAGACCACCGCGATACGCGGCGCGCTGTACGACAGTCCCTGCGCGACCCGGCGGAACTCCGCCAGCATCGGCTCCATACGAGGCGAGTGGAAGGCGTGGGAGACCGTCAGCCGCTTGGTCTTACGGCCCCGCTGAGCGAACCGCTCCGCGATTTCCAGTACCCCGGTTTCGTCACCCGAGATCACCACCGACTCGGGCCCGTTGACGGCAGCGATCGACACGGCGCCGGTCACCATCTCGGCGACCTCGGCCTCGGTCGCCCGCACGGCCACCATCGCGCCGCCGGGCGGCAGCGCCCGCATCAGACGGCCGCGCGCGGCAACCAGCGTGCACGCGTCCTCAAGCGACCAGACACCCGCCACATGCGCGGCGGCCAGCTCACCGATCGAATGGCCCAGCAGAACGTCAGGCGTGACGCCCCACGACTCCAGCAGTCGGAAGAGGGAAACCTCCAACGCGAACAGACCAGCCTGCGTGTAGACGGTCTCGTCCAGCGCGGCCGCGTCTCCGAAGACGACCTCCCGCAGCGGACGGTCCAGCTCCGCGTCGAACCGTGCGCACACCGCGTCGAACGCCTCCGCGAACACCGGGAACGCCGCGTACAGCTCCCGGCCCATCCCGACCCGCTGCGAGCCCTGACCCGTGAACAGGAACCCGACGCGCCCGTCCTCACCGGCGACGCCCTCGAACAGTGTCGCCGAACTCCCCTCCTCGGCCAGCGCGTTCAGGGCGGCGAGAAGTTCATCCCGGTCCGTGGCGACCACGGCGGCCCGGTGTTCCAGGGCCATCCGGGAGGTGGCCAGGGTCAGCGCCACGTCGAGCTGCCGCAGCTCGGGCCTCTCCACCAGGTGCGCGTGCAGGCGCGCGGCCTGGGCGCGCAGGGCCGTGGCGGTCTTGCCGGACAGGACCCAGGGGATCACCGGGGAGCTGACAGTGGCCGTGTCCGGCTCGTCGGCGGGCTCGCTCGGCGGTGCCTGTTCCAGAACGACGTGGGCGTTGGTACCGCTGATGCCGAAGGAGGAGACACCCGCGCGGCGCGCGTGCCCGGTCTCCGGCCACTCCCGCGCCTCGGTCAGCAACTCCACGGCGCCCGCGGACCAGTCGACCTGGTGGGACGGCTCGTCCACGTGCAGGGTGCGCGGCAGCACACCGTGCCGCATCGCCATCACCATCTTGATCACACCAGCCACACCGGCGGCGGCCTGGGCGTGTCCGATGTTGGACTTCACCGAGCCGAGCCACAGCGGCTGTTCCCGCTCCTGGCCGTAGGTCGCGAGCAGCGCCTGCGCCTCGATCGGGTCGCCGAGGGTGGTGCCGGTGCCGTGTGCCTCGACGGCGTCGACATCGGCGGTCGTAAGCCGCGCGTTGGCGAGCGCCTGGCGGATCACCCGCTGCTGGGACGGGCCGTTCGGGGCCGTGAGGCCGTTGGACGCGCCGTCCTGGTTGACCGCGCTGCCCCGTACGACCGCCAGCACCCGGTGGCCGTTGCGCTCGGCGTCCGACAGCCGCTCGACCAGCACGACGCCGACGCCTTCGCCCCAGCCGGTGCCGTCGGCGGTGTCCGCGAAGGATTTGCACCGGCCGTCGGCGGCGAGGCCGCGCTGACGGGAGAACTGGACGAAGGTACCCGCGGTCGGCATGACCGTGACGCCGCCCGCGAGGGCGAGGGCGCACTCCCCCGAGCGCAGTGCCTGCACCGCCAGGTGCAGGGCGACGAGGGAGGAGGAGCAGGCGGTGTCGACGGTGACCGCCGGGCCCTCCAGACCGAAGGTGTACGCCACGCGGCCGGACACCACGCTGGCCGAGGCGCCGGTCATGGCGTAGCCCTCGACGCTCTCCGCGGCGGTGTCGAATCCGGCGCCGTATCCCTGGTAGCCGCATCCGGCGAACACTCCGGTCCGGCTGCCGCGCAGGCCGACGGGGTTGATCCCGGCATTCTCGAAGACCTCCCAGGAGGCCTCCAGCAGCAGCCGCTGCTGCGGGTCCATCGCCAGCGCTTCACGCGGGCTGATGCCGAACAGACCGGGGTCGAAGTCGCCCGCCTGGTAGAGGAAGCCGCCTTCGCGGACGTACGAGGCCCCGGGCCGGTCGGGGTCCGGGTCGTACAGCTTCTCCAGGTCCCAGCCACGGTCGGCGGGGAACTCCCCGATGCCGTCCATGCCGTCGGCGACCAGCCGCCACAGTTCCTCCGGGGAGGACACGCCGCCGGGGTAGCGGCAGGCCATGCCGACGATCGCGATCGGATCGTCGGTGGTCCCGACCGCGGCGGCGGGGGTGTCGGACGCGGGCTCCGCGCCCACGCCGCGCAGTTCGCGGCCCAGGTGCTCGGCCAGGACCGCCGCGGTGGGGAAGTCGTACACGAGTGTGGAGGGCAGGGTGAGCCCGGTCGCGGCATTCAGCCGGTTGCGGAACTCGACGGCGGTCAGCGAGTCGAAGCCCAGCTCCTTGAACGGACGTTCGGCCGCCACATCGTCCGGCGCGGCGTGGCCCAGTACCCCCGCCACCTCGGTACGGACCAGTTCCAGCAGCGCCCGCCCGCGCTCCGCCTCGGAGAGGCCGCGCAGTCGGCGCGCGAGCGCGGAGTCCGCGAGGTCCGCGTCGTGCGGGCGTTCCTCGTCCAGCACCGCTCGGACGGCCGGCAGGTCGCCGATGAGCGGGCGGGGCCGGGCGACGGCGAAGCCGGGCAGGAACTGCTCCCACTCCACGTCGGCGACGGTCAGGGCGGTGTCGTCGGCGTCCATGGCCTGCTGGAGGGCGGCGATGGCCGACTCCGGCGCCAGCGGCAGCAGACCGCCCCGGCGCAGCTGTGCCTCACCCGTGGCGTCCGCTGCTGCCAGGCCGACCTCGGCCCAGGGTCCCCAGGCGAGCGCGGTCGCGGGCAGTCCGGCGTCCCGGCGCTGCTGGGCGAGGGCGTCGAGGTAGGCGTTGGCCGCGGCGTAGGCTCCCTGACCGCCGCTGCCCCAGATGCCGGAGACGGACGAGAACAGGACGAACGCGTCCAGGGGCGTGTCGAGGAGCAGTTCGTGCAGATGTCGGGCGCCGGCGACCTTGCCGGTCACCACGCGCGTGAACTCCTCGGCGTCCATGTCGGCGAGCGGGGTGTACTGGCCGACGCCCGCGGCGTGCACCACCGCCCGGAGCGGCCGCTCCGGGGGCAGGGCCGCCAGCAGGTCCACCAGCGCCTCCCGGTCCGCGATGTCGCAGGCCGCCACCGTCACCTCGGCGCCGAGCCCGGTCAGCTCCTGGCGCAGTTCCCCGGCGCCGGGAGCCTCGAGGCCCCGGCGGCTGGTGAGGATCAGGTGCTCGGCGCCGTTGCGGGCGAGCCAGCGGGCGACTTCACCGCCCAGCGCACCCGTACCGCCGGTCACCAGCACGGTGCCGCGCGGGCGCCACGGGGCACTGTCCGCCGTACGGCGAGGAGCGTGGGCGAGCCGTCGGACGAACACGCCCGAGGCCCGCACCGCGATCTGGTCCTCGTCGCCGCTCCCGGCCAGTACCGCGAGCAGCCGCCGCAGCGCCTGCTCGTCGGCCGTCTCCGGTACGTCGACCAGACCGCCCCACCGGTCGGGGTGCTCCAGCCCCACCACCCGGCCAAGGCCCCAGGCCTGCGCCTGGGCGGGGCTGGCCAGCCGGTCGGACCGGCCCACCGACACCGCGCCCCGTGTCAGGCACCACAGTGGTGCCGTGACCTCCGCGTCGCCGAGGGCCCGTACGAGTTCCAGGGTGGACCCCAGGCCCTCGGTCACTCCGGGGTGCTGAGAGCGAACGGTCTCGTCCAGCGCGAGGAACGACAGCACGCCGTTGACGGGCCCCTCCTCCTCAGCCAGTTCGGACAGCCGCCGGGCCAGCCGCGCGCGGTGGTCCCCGTCCGCGCCGACGGTCAGGAGGACGGTCCGTGCCCCCCGTCCGTCCATCGCGGACAGGACGGCGTCGGCCCATTCGTCGCCGCGCCGCCCCTCGGGCACGACCACGAGCCAGGTCCCGGTCGGAGCGACGGCGCCGCTCTCCGGCACCGGCTTCCACGTCACCCGGTAGCGCCACGAGTCGGCGACCGACTCCGTGCGGTGCCGCTTGCGCCAGGCCGCCAGCACCGGCAGCGCCGCGCTCAGCGCATCCCGCTCGGCCGCACCGACCCGCAAGGTCTCGGCGACTCGCGCCACATCGGCCCGCTCCACGGCCTCCCAGAACGCCCGGTCCACCGGATCGACCCTGTCCGTGGCCCCCACCGGTTCCGACACCGTCCAGTAGCGCTCCCGCTGGAAGGCATACGTCGGCAACTCCACCGGGCGCGTGCCCCAGCCCGCGAAGAACGCCGCCCAGTCGACAGTGGCTCCGCGGACGTGGGCCTGGGTGACGGCCGTGGTCACGGTCTGCGCTTCGGGCCGGTCGGCGCGGAGGGTGGTCGCGAAGAGGGCGTCGGTGCTGTCCTGGCCCATCGCGGAGAGCACACCGTCCGGGCCCAGCTCGATCAGGGTGCGTACACCCTGATCGTCCAGGGCCTTGACCCCGTCCGCGAAGCGCACCGCCTCACGGACGTGCCGCACCCAGTAGTCCGGATCGCACAACTCTTCGGCGGTCGCGAGCCGTCCGGTCAGATTCGAGACGACGGCGATACGCGGCGCTTCATACGACAGGCCGTCCGCGACCTGGCGGAACTCCGTCAGCATCGGCTCCATACGCGGCGAATGGAAAGCATGCGAAACCGTGAGCCGCTTGGTCTTACGACCCTGCTGAGCAAACCGCTCGGCCATCTCCTGTACGGCGTCCTCGTCGCCGGAAACAACGACGGAGGTGGGTCCGTTGACGGCGGCAATCGAGATCGTGTCCAGGCCGGTCAGGGCCTCGGCGACCTCGGCCTCGCTCTCCTGCACCGCCACCATCGCACCACCAGCGGGCAGCGCCTGCATCAACCGACCGCGTGCCGCCACGAGTGTGCACGCGTCCTCCAGCGACCACACCCCCGCCACATACGCGGCGGCCAGCTCACCGATGGAGTGTCCGAGCAGGACATCCGGTGCCAGACCCCACGACTCCAGCAGCCGGAACAGCGCCACTTCCACAGCGAACAAACCCGCCTGCGTGTAGACGGTCCGGTCGAGCGCGGCCGCGTCCTCGAAGACGACCTCCCGCAGCGGGCGGTCCAACTCCGCGTCAAACCAAGCGCATACGGTGTCGAACGCCTCAGCGAACACCGGAAACGCCGCGTACAGCTCACGGCCCATCCCGACCCGCTGCGAGCCCTGACCGGTGAATAGGAATCCGACCCTGCCACCGTCACCGGCCGACCCGTGCACGAGCCCCGGCAGGCGCTCGCCCTCGGCCAAAGCCGCCAGTACGGCCAGGAATTCGTCCCGGTCTCCGGACACGAGCCCTGCGCGGTCCTCCAGCGCCGCTCGCGAGGTGGCCAGCGCGTGGCCGACATCGACGAGGGAGGACTCGGGGTGCGCTTCCAGCCAGTCCTTCAGTCGCCGTGCCTGGCCGCGCAGGGCGGCTTCGGTACGTCCGGACAGCACCCAGGGCACGACCGGCGATGCCACGACCGGTGTCCGCGGCGTGGTCGTCGGGGTGTCGGGGGCCTGCTCGATGATGGTGTGGACGTTGGTGCCGCTGATACCGAAGGAGGACACGGCGGCCCGGCGCGGTCGCCCCGACTCAGGCCACTCCCGCGCCTCGGTCAGCAGCTCCACCGCGCCCTCGGACCAGTCCACCTGCTGTGAGGGCTGATCCACGTGCAGGGTCCGCGGCAGCACACCGTGCCGCATCGCCATCACCATCTTGATCACACCAGCCACACCCGCGGCCGCCTGCGTATGCCCGATGTTCGACTTCACCGACCCCAGCCACAAGGGCTGTTCGCGGTCCTGCCCGTAGGTGGCGAGGAGAGCCTGCGCCTCGATCGGGTCACCCAACGTCGTCCCCGTACCGTGCGCCTCCAGCGCATCCACGTCGGCCGCCGTCAGCTGTGCGTTCGCCAGCGCCTGCCGGATCACCCGCTGCTGCGACGGACCATTCGGCGCCGTCAACCCATTCGACGCACCGTCCTGATTCACCGCACTGCCGCGCACCACCGCCAACACCCGGTGACCATTGCGCTCCGCGTCCGACAGCCGCTCCACCAGCAGCACACCGACGCCCTCACCCCAGCCGGTGCCGTCCGCCGCGTCCGCGAAGGACTTGCAGCGACCGTCGGCGGCGAGCCCGCGCTGCCGGGAGAACTCCACGAACGTACTGGCGGTCGGCATCACGGCGACGCCACCGGCCAGCGCGAGCGAGCACTCCCCCGAGCGCAACGCCTGCGCGGCGAGATGCAAGGCGACGAGGGAGGACGAACAGGCGGTGTCGACGGTCACCGCCGGGCCCTCCAGGCCGAGGGCATAGGCGATACGGCCGGAGGCGACGCTGGTGGAGATGTCGGTGAGGGAGTATTCGGCCGGGTCGTCGCCCTGGCCGCCGCCGACGCCGTAGCCCTGGTAGCTGGAGCCGACGAACACGCCGCAGGGGTGGCCCCGGAGTGCGGTCGGGTCGATGCCCGCCCGCTCCACGGCCTCCCAGGAGGCCTCGAGGAGGAGTCGCTGCTGCGGGTCCATCGTGAGGGCCTCACGCGGCGAGATGCCGAACATCCCGGCGTCGAAGTGGCCGGCGTCGTAGAGGAATCCGCCTTCACGGGTGTACGAGGTCCCGGGGTGCTCGGGGTCGGGGTGGTAGACCGCGTCCGGGTCCCAGCCACGGTCGGTGGGGAACTCCCCGATGCCGTCACCGTCAGCGGCCACCAGCCGCCACAGTTCCTCCGGCGACGAGACGCCTCCGGGGTAGCGGCAGGCCATGCCGACGATCGCGATCGGATCGTCGGTGGGCGCGGTGCTCGCGGGGAGCGCCGTGTGGACCCGGCCCGCGGCGCCGACCAGTGCGTCGCGGAGGTGTCCGGCCAGGTCGACGGGGGTGGGGTGGTCGAAGACGAGGGTGGCCGGGAGGACCAGCCCGGTGTGGGTGTTGAGCCGGTTGCGGAGTTCCACCGCGGTGAGCGAGTCGAAGCCGAGTTCCCGGAAGGCACGGCCCGCTTCCACCACGTCCTGGGAGGCGTGGCCCAGTACGGCGGCGGTCTCGGTGCGTACCAGGTCCAGGAGCAGGCGCTGCTGCTCGGCTTCGGAGAGCGCGGCGAGGCGGCGCGGCAGTTCCGCGTCGGCGTCGTCGTCGGGCGCCTCGGTGACCAGGGCGCTGCGCACCTCGGGCAGATCACCGAGGAGCGGGCTGGGGCGTACGGCGGTGAAGCCCGCGACGAAGCGGTCCCAGCCGACGTCGGCGACGGACACGGCCACGTCGTCGTGCTCGACGGCCTGCCGGAGTGCGACGACGCCCAGTTCGGGGGCGAGCGGGCTCAGGCCGCGGCGGCGCAGATGCCCCTCGGCCTCGCCGTCGGCCATGCCGCCGCCGCTCCACGGGCCCCAGGCCACCGAGGTGGCGGCCAGTCCCCGGTCGCGGCGCTGTTCGGCGAGGGCGTCGAGGTAGGCGTTGGCGGCCGCGTACGCGCCCTGGCCGCCGCTGCCCCAGACGGCGGAGATGGAGGAGTAGAGGACGAAGGCGTCCAGAGGGGTGTCGCCCAGCAGTTCGTCCAGGTCGCGGGCTCCGGCCACCTTGGCGCGCAGTACGTCGGCGAGTTCGGCCGGGGCGGTGTCGGCGACGGGCGTGAACTGGCCCGCGCCCGCGGCGTGCAGCACCGCGCTGAGCGGCGTCTCGGCGGGTATCTCGGCGAGCAGCCTGGCCAGTGCGTCCCGGTCGGCCATGTCACAGGCCGCGACGGTGACCGTCGCACCCAGCTCGGTCAGTTCCCGGCGCAGTTCCTCGGCGCCGGGAGCCGCGAGGCCCCGGCGGCTGGTGAGGATCAGGTGCTCGGCGCCGTTGCGGGCGAGCCAGCGGGCGGCTTCGGCGCCCAGGGCGCCGGTGCCGCCGGTGACCAGGACGGTGCCGCGCGGGCGCCAGGGGGTGACCGGCGACTCGGAGCGGGGGGCGCGGGCGAGTCGTCGTACGAACGCCCCGGAGGCGCGCACCGCGATCTGGTCCTCGGTACCGTCCTCGGCCAGCACGCGCAGCACCCGGGCCAGCGAGCGGTCGTCCAGGGTTTCGGGCAGGTCGAGCAGTCCGCCCCATCGGTCGGAGTGCTCCAGGGCCACGGTCCGGCCGAGCCCCCAGGTCTGCGCCTGTGCCGGGCTCGCCGGGCGGTCGGACCGGCCGACCGAGACGGCGCTCCGGGTCAGACACCACAGCGGCGCCGCGATGTCCGCTTCTCCGAGGGCCCGCACCAGTTCGAGCGTGGCGGCGAGTCCGGAGGTCACCTCGGGGTGCTCCCGGAGCGGGGTCTCGTCCAGCGCGAGGAAGGACAGCACACCGGCGACCGGCGCCGAGTCGGCGACCGTGTCCCGCAGTCGGGGCAGCAGCGCGGCCACGGTGCAGTCGGCCGCGTCGACCTCGACGGGGACCGGCTCGGCGCCGGAGGCGTCTAGCGCGTCGATAACCGCGGCAGCCCCCGCCGACCGGCCCTGTGGCAGCAGCACGATCCAACGGCCCGTCAGCGGCCGCCCCGGCTCGGTGGCATGCGACACCGGCTTCCAGACGATCCGGTAGCGCCATGAGTCCACTGCCGACTGCGTGCGGTGCCGTTCGCGCCACGAGGCCAGCATCGGAAGCACCGTGCCAAGCGAGGACCGCTCCTCCTCGCCGACCTCCAGCGTGCCCGCGAACGCCGCCACGTCCCCGCGCTCCACGGCCTCCCAGAAAGCGGCGTCCACCGGGTCGGCGGAACCGGTGCCCTCGCTGATCTCGGGCCAGTAGCGCTCGCGCTGGAAGGCGTAGGTGGGCAGGTCGACCGTCCTGGCGCCGCGCCCGGCGAAGAACGCCGCCCAGTCGACGGCCACTCCCTCAATATGGACTCGGGCGACAGCGGTGGTCAGGGCCTGGGTCTCGGGCCGGTCGGCGCGGAGGGTGGGCACGAAGAGGGCGTCGGTGCTGTCCTGGCCCATCGCGGAGAGCACACCGTCCGGGCCCAGCTCGATGAGCGTCCGTATGCCCTGTTCGGCCAGCGCTTGCATTCCGTCCGCGAAACGCACCGCTTCTCGGACGTGCCGCACCCAGTACTCCGGACTGCACAGCTCGTCGGCGGTGGCTGGACGACCGGTCACATTCGAGACGACCGCGATACGCGGCGCCTCGTACGACAGCCCCTCCGCGACCCTGCGGAACTCCGCCAGCATCGGCTCCATGCGTGGCGAATGGAAGGCGTGAGAAACCGTGAGCCGCTTGGTCTTGCGACCCTGCTGGGCGAACCGCTCCGCGATCTCCAGCACAGTGTTCTCGTCGCCGGAAACAACGACGGACGCGGGCCCGTTGACGGCGGCGATCGATACCGTGTCCAGGCCGGTCAGGGCCTCGGCCACCTCGGCCTCGCCCGCCTGCACCGCCACCATCGCACCGCCCTCGGGCAGCGCCTGCATCAAACGACCGCGCGCCGCCACCAGCGCACACGCGTCCTCAAGCGACCACACACCCGCCACATACGCAGCAGCCAACTCACCAATCGAGTGGCCCAGCAGTACATCCGGCGTGACGCCCCAGGACTCCAGGAGCCGGAACAACGCCACTTCCACAGCGAACAGTGCCGCCTGCGTGTAAACCGTCTGGTCCAGAGCGGCCGCGTCCTCGAAGACGACCTCCCGCAGCGACCGTTCCAGCTCCGCGTCGAATCGCGCACACACCGCATCGAACGCCTCCGCGAACACCGGGAACACCGCATACAGCTCACGGCCCATCCCGACCCGCTGCGAGCCCTGACCCGTGAACAGGAACCCGACCCGGCCAGCCTCACCGGCCGAGCCTCGTACGAGCCCCGGCGCGCCCTCGGCCAACGCGGCCAGCCCGGCGATGAGTTCGTCCCTGTCTCCCGAGACGACGGCAGCCCGGTGTTCCAGGTCGGACCGGGACGTAGCCAGGGAGAAGCCTGTGTCGACGAGTCGCAGGTCCGGCGTGTCCAGTAGGTGGGTGTGCAGGCGGGCGGCCTGGGCGCGCAGGGCGCTGTCGGTTCGGCCGGAGAGCAGCAGGGGTACCGTCGGCGAGTCGACCGTCACGGTCTCCGGTTCGCCGACCGGTTCCTCCTGGGGTTCTTCCTCCAGCACGACGTGGGCGTTGGTGCCGCTGATGCCGAAGGAGGAGACGCCCGCGCGGCGGGGTCGCCCGCTCTCCGGCCACTCCCGCGCCCCGGTCAGCAGCTCCACAGCTCCGGCGGACCAGTCCACCTGCGCGGTGCGCTCGGCGGCGTGCAGGGTCTGTGGCAGTACGCCCTGCCGCATCGCCATGACCATCTTGATCACACCGGCCACACCGGCAGCCGCCTGTGTGTGCCCGATGTTCGACTTGACGGACCCCAGCCACAGAGGCTGTTCGCGGTCCTGTCCGTAGGTGGCGAGGAGGGCCTGCGCTTCTATCGGGTCGCCCAACGTCGTCCCCGTACCGTGCGCCTCCACCGCGTCCACATCGGCCGCCGTCAGCCGCGCGTTCGCCAGTGCCTGACGGATCACCCGCTGCTGGGACGGGCCGTTCGGCGCCGTCAACCCATTCGACGCACCGTCCTGGTTCACCGCAGTGCCGCGTACGACCGCCAGCACCGGATGACCGTTGCGACGGGCGTCCGACAACCGCTCCACCAGCAGCACGCCCACACCCTCGGCCATGCCCATACCATCAGCGTCCGCCGAGAACGCCTTGGACCGGCCGTCGGCGGCGACGCCACGCTGGCGCGAGAACTCCACCAGCGGGCCAGGCGTCGCCATGACCGTGACGCCGCCCGCGAGGGCGAGGGTGCAGTCGCCCTTGCGCAGGGCGTGGGCGGCGAGGTGGAGGGCGACGAGGGAGGACGAGCAGGCGGTGTCGACCGTCACCGCCGGGCCTTCAAGGCCCAGGGTGTAGGCGACGCGACCGGAGAGGACGCTGCCGGAGTTGCCGGTGCCGACATAGCCTTCGGCCTCGCCGGGGGCGGTGCCGAAGAGGGCCGCGTAGTCCTGGCCGCTGATGCCCGCGAAGACGGCCGTTTTGCTGCCCTTGAGGGAGGCCGGGTCGATGCCCGCCCGTTCCAGGGCTTCCCAGGAGGTCTCCAGCAGCAGCCGCTGCTGCGGGTCCATGGCCAGCGCCTCACGGGGGCTGATGCCGAAGAATCCGGCGTCGAACTCGGCGGCCTCGTGCAGGAATCCGCCGCCGCGGACGTAGGACCTGCCCATGGCGTCCGGGTCCGGGTCGTGCAGGCTCTCCAGGTCCCAGCCGCGGTCGGCGGGCAGGGGCGTGATGGCGTCGATGCCGGATGCGAGGAGCCGCCACAGTTCCTCGGGGGAGCTGACACCTCCGGGGAAGCGGCAGCTCATCGCCACGATCGCGATCGGCTCCTGCTCCTTGTCGGTGACCTCCCGCAGGCGGTCGTGCGCCTCGTCGAGTTCGGCGGTCACTCGGCGGAGATATGTGCGAAGTTTGTCTTCATTCGCCATGGGAGCAGCATCCATTCAGACTTGCGGGAAAACGGCGGGCACGTGGCAGGGCGGGATGTCCGGTGACGTGGTCACCCTTTTCCGAATTTCTTGTCGATGTAGTCGAAGATGTCGTCGTCCGCGACCGAGTCGACTGTGTGCGGGACGGTGTCGCCCAGCACCTCGGCACGGGTCTCCCGCCACGTGGAGAGCAGGGACTGCAGTCGTTCCGTGATGCCGTCGAGCGCGGCGTCGTCCATGTCCGTCCCGGCGATCGCGTCGGGGGTGAAGGCGGACAGCGCGGACTCCAGCTTCCCGATGTCCTCCAGGAGAGGGACGGCCGGTGCCGCGAGCGCGGGTGCGAGTTCCGCGAGCAGGTGGCGGGCCACGGCGGCCGGGGTCGGAAAGTCGAATACCAGGGTGGCGGGGAGCCGTTGGCCAGTGGCGGCGTTCAGGCGGTTGCGCAGTTCGACGGCGGTCAGGGAGTCGAAGCCGGACTCCTTGAAGCTCTGGCCGGGGCCGATCGCCTCCGGTCCGCTGTGGCCGAGGACGGTGGCGACATGGGTCCGTACCACGTCCAGGACCAGGCGCTCGCGCTCCTTGTCGGGCGTTGCCTCAAGGCGTTCGCGGAGGGTTCCGGTACCGGTCGGGGTCTGCTCGGGCAGCGGCAGGGCGGGGCCGCGGACCAGGTCGCGCAGGATCGCGGGGATCGGGGTTCCGGCGGCCTGGGCCTGGCGGCGCAGGGTGCCCGGTTCGAGCCGGGTCGGCACCAGTACGGCGTCGGTCCGCTGGAGGGCGGTGTCGAACAGGGCGAGGCCGAACTCGGCGGGCATCGGGGCGACTCCGCCACGTGCCATGCGGGTGCGGTCCACTTCGTCCAGGCGTCCACCCATGCCGTCGCTCTGCGCCCACAGGCCCCAGGCCAGTGAGGTCGCGGGCAGCCCTTGGGCCGCGCGGTGCCGGGCGAAGGCGTCCAGGAAGGCGTTGGCGGCGGCGTAGTTGGCCATGCCGGGGCTGCCGAGCGTGCCGGAGAAGGAGGAGTAGAGGACGAACGCCGCCAGGTCCAGATCGCGGGTCAGCTCGTGCAGGTTGAGTACCGCGTCGACCTTCGGGCGCAGCACCCGGTCCAGCCCGTCCGGGGTCAGCGTGTCGATCACGCCGTCCTCGGTGACACCGGCCGTGTGGATCACGGCGGTGAGCGGGTGGGCGGCGGGGATGCCGCCGAGCAGGCGTCCGAGTGCGTCGCGGTCGGCGATGTCGCAGGCGGTCAGGGTGACCTGGGCGCCGAGTTCGCCCAGCTCGGCGCTCAGTTCGGGCATGCCGTCGCCGGCCGGGCCGCGTCGGCTGGCCAGGACCAGGTGGCGGACTTTGTGCTCGGTCACCAAGTGGTGGGCGAGCAGCTTCCCGAGGCCCCCTGTGGCGCCGGTGATCAGGATGGTGCCGTCCGGGTCGAGCGGGGCGGGCGTGGCGGTTCCGACCGGGGTTCCCGCTTCGGCGGTGTTCGCCCGGCTCAGCCTGGGCACCAGCGTCCTGCCCGCGCGCAGGGCGAGTTGGGTCTCGTCCTGGTCCGGGTCGAGAGCGGCCGCGAGGGCGCGCGGGAGGGCCCGGTGGGAGTCCGGGTGACCGTCGGTGTCGATCAGCACGAACCGGTCGGGGTGCTCCGACTGCGCCGAGCGCGCCAGGCCCCACACGGGCGCTCCCACCAGCCCGGGCACGTCGTCGCCCGGGGCGGTGGAGACGGCCGCGCTGGTCAGCAGCACCAGCCGGGAGTCGGCGAGGCGGGGGTCGGCCAGCCAGGTCTGGAGCAGTTCCAGGGCCCGGCGGGTGGTCGTACGGGCCGCTTCGGCCCGGTCCGTGACGCCGGCCGGGTGGGCCGGGATCGCGGCGACGACGACCGGGGGGACCGGGGTGCCGGTCTCGTGAGCCGCGGTGAGGGCGGCCAGGTCGGGGTGGGTGGCGAGGGTCGTGCCGGTCGTGCGGAGCGCGTCGGTCAGGGCGGCGTCGGGCTCGCCGAGGAGGGCCAGGGTGTGCGGGGCCGTGCCTGGTCGCGGGTGCGCGGGCAGTGCCTTCCAGTCGAGCCGAAGGAGCGCGTCGCCGGTCGCGGCGTCCGGGAGTTCGGCGTGGGAGACGGGCCGGGAGATCACCGCGTCGACCTCGGCCACCAGGGTTCCGTCGGCGTCCGCCACGCGCACCGACAGGGTGTCGGGGCCGGCCGTGCCGAGGGTGACCCGCAGCGGGCCGGTCGTGCCGGGCGTGTGCACGCGGATGCCGCGCCAGGAGAACGGGCGGCTGGCCCGCAGCTCGCCCTCCGGGGCTCCGGTGAGCGCGACGGCGGCGGCTGCCTGGAGGGCCGCGTCGAGCAGGACGGGGTGCAGGGTGAAGCCGTCGGACCGGATGGCGTCGGGCAGTTCGACCTCGGCGTGGATCTCCGCGGGGGCCGCCGGGTCGGACGTGTCCGCGGGGGTGCTTCGCCAGACGGTGCGCAGGCCTTGGAAGGCGGGCCCGTAGACCACGCCGGTGTCGGCCAGTCGCTCGTGGAAGCCGTCGAGAGCCACCGGTTCGGCCCCGGCCGGTGGCCAGATGCCGCCCACGGTGCCGGGCCGTGGCCCGGCACCGATGGTGAGCAGGGTGCCTTCGGCGTGCCGGGTCCACGGGGTGTGGGGGTCGGCTCCGTCGGGCCGGGAGTGCAGCGTCAGGGTCCGGCGTCCGGACTCGTCCGGGGCGGCCACGGTCAGCCGGAGCACGACGGCGCCGTGCTCGGGCACCAACAAGGGTGCCTCCAGGGTGAGTTCCTCGACCAGTGCGCAGTCGGCCTGGCGGGCGGCGCGCAGCGCCAGTTCCACGAACGCCGTGCCGGGCAGCAGCGCGGAGCCCAGCACCAGGTGGTCCGCCAGCCAGGGATGCGTGTCCAGGGAGAGCCGACCGGTGAACACCAGCCCGTCGGAGTCGGGCAGTTCGAGGGCGGCGCCCAGCAGCGGGTGGCCGGTGGCGCCGAGACCGACCCCGGCCACGTCGCCCGCCCCGGCCGGGGCGGCCTGCGGCCAGTAGCGCCGACGCCGGAACGCGTAGGTCGGCAGGTCGACGCGCCGGCCGGGCCGTCCCGCGAACACCGCGTCCCAGTCCGGGGTGGCGCCCTGCACCTGGGCTTCGGCCAGCGACCGCAGGAAACGGTCGGTGCCGCCCTCGTTCCGGCGCAGGGAGCCGACCGCGCGGGCGTCGCAGCCGAACGCGTCGAAGCTGTCCTGGAGCCCGACCGTCAGCACGGGATGCGGGCTGGCCTCGACGAACAGGGCGAAGTCCGCGTCCACGAGCCGCCTCGTGGCCTCGTCGAGGCGAACCGGCTGCCGCAGGTTGGTGTACCAGTACTCGGCGTCGAGCCGTTCGGTGTCCAGCCAGTCGCCGGTCACCGTCGACAGGAAGGGCACCTCCCCGGAGCGCGGGCTGATCGGGGCCAGCTCGGCGAGCAGTTCCTCGCGGATGGCCTCGACCTGGGCGGAGTGGGAGGCGTAGTCCACGGGTATTCGGCGGGCCCGGATCTCCTCGGCGGCGCAGTCGGCCATCAGCCGGTCCAGCGCGTCCGGTTCGCCGGAGACGACGATCGAGCTGGGGCCGTTGACCGCGGCGATGGACACCCGGCCGTCGAACGGCTCCAGGCGTGCGGTCAGCTCGTCCAGCGGCAGCGCGATGGAGACCATGCCGCCGCGGCCGGTCAGCGCGCCGAGCGCCTTGCTGCGCAGCGTCACGACCCGGGCCGCGTCCGGCAGGGACAGGGCGCCCGCGACGCAGGCGGCGGCGATCTCGCCCTGGGAGTGGCCGACGACCGCGGCGGGGTGGACGCCATGGGCCCGCCACAGCTCGGCCAGCGAGACCATGACGGCGAACAGAAGTGGCTGCACGACGTCCACCCGCTCCAGCGGGGGCGCGCCGGGCGCGCCGCGCAGCACGTCGTACGGCGACCAGTCGACGTACGCCTCGACGGCGCGGGCGCAGGCGGCGAACCGCTCTTCGAACAGCGGTGAGGCGTCGAGGAGTTCCGTCGCCATGCGGGGCCACTGGGAGCCCTGGCCGGGGAACACGAACACGGTCCGGCCCTCGGCGGCGACGGTTCCCTCGACGACGGCGGGGTCGCTGTCGCCCCGGGCCAGGGCGGTCAGGGCCCGGCGGAAGCCGTCCCGGTCGGCGGCGAGCAGCACCGCCCGGTGCGCGAACGCGGCGCGGGAAGTGGCCAGGGCGTACCCGATGTCGGCGGGGTCTGCCTCCGGGTGGGCGTCCAGGTGGGCGCGCAGCCGGGCGGCCTGCTCGCGCAGCGCTTCGGGGGTCTTCGCCGACAGGGGCCACGGCAGGGTCGTGCCGTCGGGCCGTACGTCGGGGTCGGGCACTGCGGGCTCGGGACCTGTGGGCGCCTGCTCGACGATGACGTGGGCGTTGGTGCCGCTGACACCGAAGGAGGAGACACCCGCCCGGCGGGGCCGTTCGCCCTCGGGCCACGGCACACTCTGCCTCAGCAGCGACACCCCGCCCGACGACCACTCCACATGCGCGGACGGCTCATCGACATGCAGGGTGCGCGGCAGCTCACCATGGAGCATCGCCATCACCATCTTGATCACACCAGCCACACCCGCGGCCGCCTGGGTATGCCCGATGTTCGACTTCACCGAACCCAGCCACAGAGGCTGTTCGCGGTCCTGCCCGTAGGTGGCGAGAAGAGCCTGCGCCTCGATCGGGTCACCCAACGTCGTCCCCGTACCGTGCGCCTCCACCGCATCCACCTCGGCGGCCGACAGCCGCGCGTTCGCCAGCGCCTGCCGGATCACCCGCTGCTGGGACGGACCGTTCGGCGCGGTCAACCCGTTCGACGCACCGTCCTGGTTCACGGCACTCCCCCGCAGCACGGCCAACACCCGGTGGCCGTTGCGACGGGCATCCGACAGCCGCTCCACCAGCAGCATGCCCACACCCTCGCCCCAGCCGGTGCCGTCCGCCGCGTCCGCGAAGGCCTTGCAACGGCCGTCAGGAGCCAAACCGCGCTGCCGGGAGAACTCGACGAAGGCCCCGGGGGTGCTCATCACGGAGACGCCGCCGGCCAGCGCCAGGGAGCACTCCCCCGAACGCAGGGCCTGGGCCGCCAGGTGCAGCGCCACCAGCGAGGAGGAACAGGCGGTGTCGACCGTCACTGCCGGGCCCTCGAAGCCGAAGGTGTAGGCGAGCCGTCCGGACACCACGCTGGCCGAGTTGCCGGTGGCGAGGTATCCCGCCAGGTCCTCGGCGGAGTTCAGCAGCAGGGAGGCGTACTCCTGGCCGTTGGTTCCGACATAGACGCCGGTCCGGCTGCCGTGGAGGGTGTCGGGGTCGATGCCCGCCCGTTCGAAGGCCTCCCAGGAGGTCTCCATCAGCAGCCGCTGCTGCGGGTCCATGGCCAGCGCTTCACGCGGGCTGATGCCGAAGAACCCGGCGTCGAAGTCGGCCACGTCGTGCAGGAATCCGCCTTCGCGGACGTACGAGGTCCCGGGCCGGTCGGGGTCCGGGTCGTACAGCTTGTCCAGGTCCCAGCCACGGTCGGCGGGGAAGTCCCCGATCGCGTCGGCGCCGTCTCGCAGCAGGCCCCACAGCTGCTCGGGCGAGTGCGCGCCGCCGGGGAACCGGCAGCTCATCGCCACGATGGCCAGCGGTTCGTCGTGCGCTCCCGTGGCGCCCGCCCCGGTCTCTTCCGTCCGCACGTCGCCGAGGAGTTCGGCGGTCAGGTGGACGGCCAGGTCGCGCGGGGTGGGGTAGTCGAAGACCAGGGTCGCGGGCAGGGGCAGGCCGGTGGCGGCGGTCAGCGCGTTGCGCAGTTCGAGCGCGCTCAGCGAGTCGAAGCCCAGCTCGCGGAAGGCGGTGCGCGCCGGTACGGCGCCCTGGGCCCGGTGTCCGAGCACGGCCGCCACCTGGTCGAGGACCAGTTCCCGCACGAGGCGGGGCCGTTCGTCGATGGGCAGGGCCATCAGCCGCCGTACGAGGTCGTCGGCGCCTCCGGCCGGGGTCCGGGCCGTCGCCCCGCCACCCCGGCGCATCTCGGCGAGGTCGGCCAGCAGTGTGTGCTGCCGGGGGTGGGCCGGGTGGGCCGTGAACCGGTCCCAGTCGATGTCCGCGACGACGCTCCCGGCCGTGTCCTGCTGCCAGCAGCGGGCCAGGGCGGCGAGCGCGGCCTCGGGGTCCATGGGGGTCACGCCGCCACGGGCGAGGTGGTGGGCGGTGTCCTCGGACTCGGCCATTCCGGCCTCCGCCCAGGCGCCCCAGGCGATGGACACGGCGGGCAGTCCGTCGGCCCGGCGCTGCTCGGCGAGAGCGTCCAGACAGGCGTTGGCGGCCGCGTAGTTGGCCTGGCCGGCGCTGCCGACGACACCGGCCAGGGAGGAGAACAGCACGAACGCCGACAGGTCCATGTCGCGGGTCAGGCGGTGCAGGTTCCGGGCACCGTCGGCCTTGGCGCGCAGTACGGCGGTGAACCGGTCGGGCGTGAGCCCGTCGAGGACCCCGTCGTCGAGGATGCCGGCCGCGTGGACGACGGCGGTCAGCGGCCGGTCGGCCGGGATGGCCGCCAGTACCTCGGCCAGCTCGTCGGGGGCGGCGATGTCGCAGGCCGCGAGGGTGACCTCGGTGCCGAGTCCGGTCAGTTCGTCGCGGAGTGCGGCCGCGCCCTCGGCCGCCGGGCCTCGGCGGCCGATGAGGAGCAGGTGTTCGGCGCCGTGGCGGGCCAGCCAGCGGGCGGTCCGGGCGCCCAGCGCGCCGGTGCCGCCGGTGACCAGGACGGTGCCGGACAGGCGCGGCGCTGTCGCGGGCCCGGCCGGGCGGGGCTCGTGGACCAGGCGTCGTACGAACACGCCCGCGGCCCGCACGGCCAGTTCGCTCTCGTCGCCGGTGCCCGCGAGCAGGCCGGTGAGACGGGAGGCGGATCGTTCGTCGAGGTGTTCCGGAAGGTCGACGAGGCCGCCCCAGCGGTCCGGGTGCTCCAGCGCCGCGACGCGGCCCAGGCCCCAGATCCGGGCCTGCTCCGGGTGCGCGGGGCGATCGGAGCGGTTTACGGAGACCGCGCCGCTCGTCAGGCACCACAGGGGTGCCGGGATGCCCGCGTCGCCCAGTGCCTGGATCAGTTCGACGGTGCGCAGAGCGCCGCGCTCGTCGTCGGCGGCGAGCAGCGAGAGCACGCCGTCGACCGGCTCGCGGTGGCCGGCCAGCCGTCCGGCCAGTTCGGTACGGCCGCCCGCGCCCGCCTCGACGACGTCCACGCGAGCGCCGTGAGCGCGCAGGGCGTCCGTGGCGGCGGTGGTCCACTGCGGCGCGGGCACGGTCTCGGCCTCGGTCTGGGGCTCGGTCTGGGTCTGGGTCTCGGTCTGGGTCTGGGTCTCGGGGACGATCGCCAGCCAGCGTCCGGTGAGCGGCGGGGCGGCGGGGTGGGTGGTGGGCCGCCAGGTGACGCGGTAGCGCCAGGAGTCCGCGGTGGAGCGCGCGCGGTGCCGCTGCCGCCAGGAGGACAGGGCGGGCAGCACGTCGCTGAGCGAGGTCCGCCGGTCCTCGCCGACCTCGAGGGCGTCGGCCACCGCCGTCACGTCGGTGCGCTCGACGGCGTCCCAGAACGCGGCGTCCGCCGGGTCCGTGGTGGGCTCCGGGGCGGCGGGCGCCGGGGCCTGCGGCCAGTACCGTTCGTGCTGGAAGGCGTAGGTGGGCAGTTCCACCGGTCGTGCGTCCCGGCCGGTGAAGAAGCGGGCCCAGTCCACGGGCACGCCCCGGGTGTGCGCGCCGGACAGCGCGGCGACCAGGGTGTGGGCCTCCGGGCGGCCCTCCCGCAGGAGGGGCAGGGTCACGGTCTCGGGGCGGTCGGCCGGGGCGTCCTCGTCCAGCGTCTCCCGCGCCATGGCGGACAGCACGCCGTCGGGGCCCAGCTCGATCAGGGTGGTGACGTCCTGCCCGGCCAGGGCGCGGACCGTGTCGGCGAATCGGACCGGCCTGCGCACCTGGCGTACCCAGTAATCGGGCGAGCACAGGTCCTCGGCCGTGGCGGGCTCGCCCGTCACGCCGGACATCAGCCCGATCCTCGGCGGATGGAACGTCAGGCCCGCCGCGACCTCGCGGTACTCGGCCAGCATGGGTTCCATGCGCGGGGAGTGGAAGGCGTGCGACACCGTCAGCCGCCGGGTCTTGCGGCCCTGTCGGGCGAGATCGGCGGCGATCTCCAGGACGACGTCCTCGTCGCCCGAGACGACCGTGGCGGCCGGACCGTTGACGGCGGCGACCGACGCCCGGTCGGTCCGCCCGGCCAGCGCGGCGGCGACCTCCTCCTCGGTGGCCTGGACGGCGACCATCGCACCGCCGGCGGGCAGCGCCTGCATCAGGCGGCCGCGGGCGGCGACCAGCGTGCAGGCGTCGTCGAGGGACAGCACGCCCGCCACGTGGGCGGCGGACAGTTCGCCGATGGAGTGGCCCACCAGCCGGTCCGGGGTGACGCCCCAGGACTCCAGCAGCCGGTACAGGGCCACTTCGAGCGCGAACAGGGCCGCCTGGGTGTAGCGGGTCTGGTCGAGGGCGGTCGCGTCGGCGAACAGGACCTCCTTCAGCGGACGGTCCAGCCGCCCCTCGAAACGCGCGCACACCGCGTCGAGGGCCTGCGCGAACACCGGGAACGCGGCGTACAGTTCACGCCCCGTTCCGACGCGCTGGGCTCCCTGCCCGGTGAACAGGAAGCCCACCCGGCCACGACCGCCCGCCACGCCCCGCAGCAGGCCGGGCCCGGTGCGTCCGGCGGCCAGCGCGGCGAGCCCGGCGATCAGGTCGTCGCGGTCGTCGCCGACGATCGCCGCCCGGTGCTCCAGGGCCGTGCGCGTCACCGCCAGGGACAGGCCGACGTCGGCGGGGCGCGCGTCGGGGCGGGTCCGCAGATGGGCGTGGAGCTTCCGTGCCTGGGCGCCGAGCGCCGTCTCGGTACGGGCCGAGAGCAGCCACGGCAGCGGCGCCGCCGGGCCGTCCGCGTCCGCGGCGACGGCGGGCGCGGAGGCCGGGTCGTCGGGGGCCTGCTCCAGGACCAGGTGGGCGTTGGTGCCGCTGATGCCGAAGGAGGAGACGCCCGTGCGGCGCGGCCGGTCGAGGGCCGGCCATTCCCGGGCCTCGGTCAGGATCTCCACGGCCCCGGCGGACCAGTCCACCTGCCGCGTCGGCTCGTCCACGTGCAGGGTGGGCGGCAGCACGCCGTGCCGCATCGCCAGCACCATCTTGATGACCCCGGCGACACCGGCGGCGGCCTGGGTGTGCCCGATGTTGGACTTGACGGTTCCCAGCCACAACGGCCGGTCCTCCGGCCGGTCCTGGCCGTACGCCGCGAGCAGGGCCTGCGCCTCGATCGGGTCGCCGAGCGTGGTGCCGGTGCCGTGCGCCTCCACCGCGTCCACGTCGGCCGGTGTCAGGCGTGCGCTGCTCAGGGCTTGGCGGATGACACGCTGCTGCGCGGGGCCGTTGGGCGCGGTCAGCCCGTTGGACGCGCCATCCTGGTTGACGGCGCTGCCCTTGACGATGGCCAGCACCTGGTGGCCGTTGCGCCGGGCGTCCGACAGCCGCTCCAGGAGCAGCAGGCCCGCGCCCTCCGCGAGGCCGGTGCCGTCGGCGCCGTCCGCGAACGCCTTGACGCGTCCGTCGGGGGCGAGGCCGCGCTGCCGGGAGAACTCCACGAAGGTGGAGGGCGTGGCCATCACGGTGACACCACCGGCCAGCGCCATCTCACACTCGCCCTGCCGCAGCGCCTGGGCGGCCAGATGCAAAGCCACCAGCGACGACGAACACGCCGTGTCGACGGTCACCGCCGGGCCCTCGAGACCGAAGGTGTAGGCGACCCGGCCGGAGGCCACGCTGATCGAGTTGCCGGTGCCGAGGTAGCCCTCGTCGCCGTCGACAGCGGCGGCGATCTGCGTGTCGTAGCCCTGGTGCATGGCGCCGGCGAAGACGCCGGTCCGGCTGCCCTTCAGGGTGGCCGTGTCGATGCCGGCGCGTTCGAAGGCCTCCCAGGCGGTCTCCAGGAGGAGCCGCTGCTGCGGGTCCATGATGCCCGCCTCGCGCGGCGAGATGCCGAACAGCGCGGGGTCGAAGTCACCGGCATCGTAGAGGAATCCGCCCCCGGAGGTGGAGGAGGTGCCGGGCGCGTCGGGGTCGGCGTCGCGCAGGAGCCGCTCCAGGTCCCAGCCGCGGTCGGCGGGGAATTCGCCGGTGCCCTCCGCGCCGCTGGCGACCAGCTGCCACAGGTCCTCCGGTGACCGCACGCCGCCGGGGAAACGGCAAGCCATGGCCACGATGGCGATCGGCTCGCCGGAGCCCGTCACGGCCACCGGCCCGGTGGTCTCCTCGGCGGCGCCGAGCAGTTCGGCGTCCAGGTGCCGGGCCAGGCCGCGCGGGCTGGGGTGGTCGAAGGCCAGTGTGGGAGGCAGCCGCAGGCCGGTGGCGGTGCTGAGCCGGTTGCGGAGTTCCACCGCGGTCAGCGAGTCGAAACCGAGGTCCTTGAACGCCTGGTCGGGCTCGATGGCCGCCGGAGAGACATGGCCGAGGACCGCCGCCACATGGGTGTGGACCACATCCTCCAGGGCGCGTGCGCGTTCGGCCGGGGACAGTCCGGCCAGCCGCCGGACGGCCTCCGGCAGGGTGCCGTCCGGCTGGGCGGCGCGAGCCGAGCTGGGGCGGGCCGGACGGGGCAGCAGTGCGCGCAGCAGATGCGGCGGTTCCCCGGCGGCGGGCAGGCGGGCCGGGTCCAGGTGCATCGGCGCGAGGACGGGGTCGCCCCACGCGCCGGCCATATCGAACAGCGCCATGCCTTCGGCGGCGGTGAGCGGGGCCATGCCCCGGCGCCGGATGCGGGCGAGGTCGGCGTCGTCGAGGCGGCCTGCCATATCGGAGCCGTCTTCGTCCCACAGGCCCCAGGCCAGGGACCGGGCCGGCAGTCCGGCCGCCCGGCGGTGCTCGGCGAGCGCGTCCAGGGCACTGTTCGCGGCGGCGTAGCCCGCCTGACCGGCGGCGCCCAGCAGGCCCGCGGCGGAGGAGAACAACACGAACGCCGACAGGTCCAGGTCGCGGGTCAGTTCGTGCAGATGCCAGGCCCCGTCCGTCTTGGGACGCAGGACGCCGGTCAGCCGGTCGGGGGTGAGGGAGGACAGGACGCCGTCGTCGAGGACGCCCGCTGCGTGCACCACGCCGGTCAGCGGTCGCTCGGCCGGTATCCCGGCCAGCACCTCGGCCAGCGCCTCCCGGTCCGCCACGTCCACGGCGGCGACCCGCACGGAGGCACCCAGCGCGGTCAGTTCGGCCACCAGTTCCGCCGCCCCCGGCGCGGCCTCGCCCCGCCGGCTCGTCAGCAGCAGTCCGCGTACGCCGTGCTCGGCCACCAGGTGCCGGGCCACCAGCTTGCCGAGTGCGCCGGTGCCGCCGGTGATGAGGACGGTGCCGTCGGTGGGGAAGGCGGGGCGGGTGGTGGGGTCTGCCGGCGCGGTGGCGCGGGTGAGGCGGGCCGCGAAGGCGGTGCCGGCGCGTACGGCGAGCTGCGGCTCACCGGTGGCGATCGCGGCCGGGACCGCGCCGGGCGACGCGGCGTGCTCGTCGAGGTCCAGCAGGACGAACCGGTCCGGGTGCTCGGCCTGCGCGGAGCGCGCCAGGCCCCACACGGCGGCGGCCGCCGTGTCCGGCACGGTGTCCCCGGACTCGGCGTTCACGGCGCCACGGGTCGCGATGACCAGCCGCGACGCCGCCGTACGCGCGTCCTCGGTCCAGGACCGCAGCAGGGCGAGGGCCCACTGCGCGGCCCGGTGGACGGCTTCGGCACCCGTGCCGCAGTCCGGCACCGGCGCCAGCACCACATCCGGAGCGGGGTCGGCGGCGCTCGTACCGTCGTACGACCGCACGGGGACGCCCAGTTCCTCCGTCAGCCCGAAGCGGTCGTCCAGCACCGCGTACGAGGCGGCCTCCTGCTCGTCGGACGGGGGCCGGGCCGGTGCCCACTCCACGCGGAACATGGAGCCCCGCAGCGGGTCGTGGGCGGCGCCCAGCGTCTCCGGGGCCACCGGGCGCAGCGTCAGCGACTCCACCGTGGCCACGGGCGCGCCGGTGAGATCGGTGGCCGTGAGCGAGACGGTGTCCGCGCCGAGCCGGGTCAGCCGTACCCGCAGCGCCGACGCCCCGCCGGTGTGCAGGCTCACACCCGTCCAGGAGAACGGCAGCCGTACCCCGGCGGGGTCGTCGTGGTCCGTCAGGAGGC
Source organism: Streptomyces sp. NPDC059850 (assembly GCF_042731515.1). Lineage (NCBI taxonomy): Bacteria > Bacillati > Actinomycetota > Actinomycetes > Kitasatosporales > Streptomycetaceae > Streptomyces > Streptomyces sp. NPDC059850. The sequence continues at coordinate 58,002 of NZ_JBHWJI010000032.1, read as the reverse complement.
CGGCGGCGCCGATGGCGTGGAGGGCGGCGTCCAGGAGTGCGGGGTGCAGCCCGTAGCGCTCGGCGTCGGCCTCGGTGTGCTCGGGCAGTGCCACGTCGGCGGCCAGGCTGTCGCCGTCCCGCCAGAGACCGCGCAGCCCCTGGAAGAGCGGGCCGTACTCCAGGCCGGTGTCTGCCAGGCGCGGGTACAGGTCTTCGAGGGGTATCGGTCGCGCGCCCGCCGGGGGCCAGGCGGTCGGGCCGTCCGAGGCGGGTGCCGCGCTGTCGGCGAGGACGCCGTCCGCGTGCAGGGTCCACGGCTCGTCGGTGGCGGCGCCCGCACGGCGGGCGTGCACGCTCAGCCGTCGGTGTCCGTCCGTGTCGGGTGCGCCGACCAGCAGCTGGAGGTCGACCGGGGCGGATTCGGCGAGGGGCAGCGGGGCGTGCAGTGTCAGTTCCGCGACCCGGCCGCAGCCGACCTGGTCGCCCGCGTTGACCGCCAGTTCCACGAAGGCGGTACCGGGCAGCAGGACCGCGCCCGCGACGGCGTGGTGGGCGAGCCAGGGGTGGGTGGACAGCGACAGGCGTCCGGTCAGCAGGAAGCCGTTGCCGTCAGCCAGGGTGACCGCCGCGCCCAGCAGCGGGTGGTCGGCCGAGCCGAGACCGAGACCGGCGGTGTCGCCCGGACGGCCGGACCCCCGGAGCCAGAAGTGCTCCCGTTGGAAGGCGTAGGTGGGCAGTTCCACCCGCCGCGGGTCACGGTCGGCGAACACCGGCCGCCAGTCGACGCCGACGCCCTGGGTGTGGGCCTCCGCGAGGGAGACGAGGAAGCGTTCGAGGCCGCCCTCGCCTCGGCGCAGGGTGCCCAGGGCGAAGGCCGCGCCGTCGATGCCGGACAGCACTTCCTGCATCCCCATGGTCAGCACGGGGTGCGGGCTCACCTCGATGAACACGGCGCGGCGGCGCTGCGACAGGGTGCGTACCGCTTCCTCGAAGCGGACCGTCCGGCGCAGGTTGCGGTACCAGTAGGCGGCGTCGAGCGCGGCGGTGTCGATGGGTTCGCCGGTCACCGTGGAGCACAGCGTCACCTCGGCGGTGCGCGGCGCGATCGGCGCCAGGGCCGCGAGCAGCCGCTCCTCGATGGCCTCCACGTGGGCGGAGTGGGAGGCGTAGTCGACGGAGACACGGCGGGCCCGGATCTCCTGGGCCGCGCACTCGGCGAGCAGTTCGTCAAGGGCCTGGGTGTCGCCGGAGACGACGACGGAGGCGGGGCCGTTGATCGCGGCGACGGACAGCCGGTCCGCCCAGCGGGTGAGCCGCTTTTCCAGTTCGGCGACGGGCAGCGCCACGGACACCATGCCGCCCTTGCCGGAGAGTTCGGTCAGAGCCTGGCTGCGCAGGGTGACCACCCGGGCGGCGTCCTCCAGGGTGAGCGCACCGGCCACCACGGCGGCGGCGATCTCGCCCTGGGAGTGGCCGACCACCGCGGTGGGCTTGACCCCGTGGGCCTCCCAGAGGGCGGCCAGGGACACCATCACCGCGAACAGCACCGGCTGGACCACGTCGACCCGGTCCAGGGACGGTGCGCCGGGCACGCCGCGCACGACGTCGAGCGGCGACCAGTCGGTGAAGGGTTCCAGGGCGGCCGCGCATTCGCGCATCCGGGCCGCGAACACCTCGGAGGTGTCGAGCAGTTCGATGGCCATACCGGCCCATTGGGAGCCCTGTCCGGGGAAGACGAAAACGATGTCCTCGGCGCCGCCGGTGGCCGCACCGCGCACCACTCCGGCCGGCTCGGTGCCCGCGGCGAGGCTGTCGAGTCCGGCGAGCAGCCGTTCGCGGTCGGTGCCGACGACGACGGCTCGATGCTCGAAGAGGGCACGTGTGGTGGCGAGGGAGTGGCCGACGTCGGCCGGGCGCAGCGCGGGGTGGTCCCGCAGATGTGACGCGAGCCGGGTGGCCTGCTCGGACAGGGCAGCCGGGGTGCGGGCGGACAAGGCCCAGGGCAGTGCGCCGTCCGCGTCACTCTCGGGAGCGGCGCCCCCGGGAGCGGTGTGCTCGGCGGGCTCCGGCTGCTCCAGGATCACATGGGCGTTGGTGCCGCTCACTCCGAAGGAGGACACGGCGGCGCGGCGCGGGGCGCCGGTGCGGGGCCAGGGCGTGTTCTCGGTGAGGAGTTCGACGGCGCCGGCCGTCCAGTCCACCTGGGGGGTGGGTTCGTCCACGTGCAGGGTGCGCGGCAGCACGCCGTGCCGCATCGCCAGCACCATCTTGATGACCCCGGCGACACCGGCGGCCGCCTGGGTGTGCCCGATGTTGGACTTGACGGAGCCCAGCCACAGCGGCTGCCCGTCCCGCCGCTGCCCGCCGTAGGTGGCGAGCAGGGCCTGCGCTTCGATCGGGTCGCCCAGCGTCGTTCCGGTGCCGTGCGCCTCGACGGCGTCCACGTCGGCGGGGGTCAGCCGGGCGTTGCTCAGCGCCTGCTGGATGGCCCGCTGCTGGGCGGGCCCGTTGGGGGCGGTGAGCCTGCTGCTGGCGCCGTCCTGGTTGACGGCGCTGCCGCGCACGACGGCGAGCACCGGGTGTCCGTTGCGCCGGGCGTCGGAGAGCCGCTCCAGCAGGAGCATGCCGACGCCCTCGCCCCAGCCGGTGCCGTCGGCGGCGGCGGCGAACGGCTTGCACCGCCCGTCGGGCGCCAGTCCGCGCTGCCGGGAGAACTCCAGGAAGGTGGCCGGCGAGGACATCACGGTGACGCCGCTGGCCAGGGCGAGGGAGCATTCGCCCTCGCGCAGCGCCTGGGCGGCCAGGTGCAGGGCCACGAGCGACGAGGAGCAGGCGGTGTCGATGGTGACGGCCGGCCCTTCCAGGCCGAGCGTGTAGGCGACGCGGCCGGAGGCGATGCTGCCCGCGCTGCCCTGGCTGAGGTAGCCCTCGAACTCCTCGGGGACGTCGTGCAGCCGGGCGAGGTAGTCGTGGTACATGACGCCGGCGAAGATGCCGGTGCGGCTGCCGCGCATGGTCTTCGGGTCGATGCCGGCGTGTTCGAACGCCTCCCAGGAGCTTTCCAGCAGCAGCCGCTGCTGCGGGTCCATGGCCACCGCTTCGCGCGGCGAGATGCCGAAGAACGCGGCGTCGAAGCGGGCGGCGTCGTGCAGGAAACCGGCCTCGCGGACATAGGAGGTGCCGGGGTGGTCCGGATCGGGGTCGAACAGTCCGTCCAGGTCCCAGCCACGGTCGTCCGGGAAGCCGGAGACGGCGTCCGTGCCGGAGTCGACGAGACGCCACAGGTCCTCCGGAGACCGCACGCCTCCGGGGTACCGGCAGCTCATTCCCACGATCGCGATGAGCTCCGGCTCGTGGGACTCGGCCTCGCGCAGCCGCTGCCGCGTCTCGTGCAGCTCCGCGATGGCTCGCTTGAGGTAGTCCCGAAGCTTCTGCTCATTCTCCACTTGACGTTGGCTCCTCATGGCGTGCGGAAAGCGTGGGGTTTCGTTCACCTGGCGACTCATGAGAGGCCGAGGTCTTTGTCGACCAAGTCGAAGAGTTCGTCGTCGGTCGACGATGCGAGCCGATCGGCCAGGCTGACGGCACCGGCCGCCGGTCCGGGTTCCGGACGCGCGTCGCTACGGCCGCCGCCCAGCTTGGCCAGCAGGCTCTCCAGACGCAGCGCGACCCGGGCGCGCTGGTCCTGGTCGTCGGCGAGCACGGCGAGGGCCGCTTCGATCTGGTCGAGTTCCGCGTCGACCGACGGCGCGGCGGCCGGGGCCGGTGCGAGCAGGGCCCGCAGGTGGCGGGCCAGTTCGAGCGGTGCCGGATAGTCGAAGAGCAGCGTGGCGGGCAGGTGAAGACCGGTGAGCGAGGCGAGCCGGGTGCGCAGTTCCACGGCGGTCAGAGAGTCGAAGCCGGACTCCATGAATCCGCGTTCGGGGTCGAAGACGCCGGGGGCGCGGTGGCCGAGGACCGCCTCGGTCTCCTCGCGCACCCACTGGAGCACGGCGCGCTCCTGCTCGCTCTCCGACAGCCCGGCCAGCTGCTCGACGAGTCCACTCGGCGCCGCCGGACCGTCCTGCGTGGCCGGGCGGGCGGGCGCGGGCAGCAGGCCCCGCAGCAGGGCCGGTACGGCGCCGCCCCGGGCAGCCTGGTTCCGCATTCCGGTCAGGTCCAGCCGGGCCGCTACGGGCACGGGCTCGTCGGCGGCGTGCGCGAGGTCGAACAGGGCCAGGCCCTCCGCCGGGGACAGCGGGGACATGCCCAGCCGTTGGACCCGCGCGAGGTCCGCCTCGTCGAGGCCACCGGCCATGCCGGTGTCGTCCTGCTCCCACAGTCCCCAGGCCAGCGAGGTCGCGGGCAGGCCCTGGTGGCGCCGGTGGTGGGCGAGCGCGTCCAGGAAGGAGTTGGCCGCGGCGTATCCGGCCTGGCCCGCACCGCCGAAGACCCCGGCGGAGGAGGAGAACAGGACGAACGCCGACAGGTCCAGGTCACGGGTCAGCTCGTGCAGATGCCAGGCCGCGTCCGCCTTGGGCCGCGACACTTCGGCCAGCCGGTCCGGTGTCAGCGAGGCCACCACGCCGTCGTCCAGCACGCCCGCGGTGTGCACCACGGCGGTCAGCGGACGCTCTGCGGGGATCTCCGCGAGAAGGCGTGCGAGGGCGTCCCGGTCCGCGGTGTCCACCGCGGCAACCCGCACCGACGCACCCACGGCGGCGAGTTCGGTCACCAGCTCCGCCGCACCGGGCGCGGCCTCGCCCCGCCGACTGGCCAACAGCAGGCCGCGGACGCCGTGTTCGGCCACCAGATGCCGGGCTACCAGCTTCCCCAGCGCCCCGGTCCCGCCGGTGATCAGCACGGTTCCGGCTCCGTCCCAGGCCCGACCGCCCGGCTCCGCGCCGGTCATACGCTCCAGCCTCGGCACATACGCGGTCCCGGCACGCAGTGCGACCTGCGGCTCGCCGCTGACGGCACAGGCCGTCAACTGCCGCCGGGAAGCCTCGTCCTCATCGATGTCCAGCAGCACGAACCGGTCCGGATGCTCCGACTGCGCGGAGCGCACCAGCCCCCAGACCGCCGCCTGAACCGGGTCCGGCGCCCCCTCGCCCGGCGCCCCCGTGCCCACCGCGCCCCGCGTCACCAGCACCAGCCGCGCCCCGGTCGCGCGCTCTTCGGTCAGCCAGCGCTGTACGACGGCCAGCGCGGTGCCGGTGGCCGCGGCGACCGCGCCCGGGGTGTCCTGCCCCTGGCTCCCCGGGCCCGAGCTGTCGAAGAACACCAGCTCGGCCCCTTCCTCGAGGGCGTCCCGCAGGCTCTCCGGGTGGGCGGACACGGCGACACCGCCCGCTCGCAGCCCGTCGGCAAGTCCCAGGCTGTCCGGGCCCACCACGGCGCACGCGGCGGGTCGTACGGTGCTCACGGGGGCCGCCACGGTCCAGTCGAGCCGGAACAGCGCGTCCCGGTGGCCGCCCCGGGCCGCCCTGAGCTGTTCCCCGGTCACCGGGCGCAGCGTCAGCGACGCCACGCTCGCCGCCGGAAGCCCGTTCCGGTCGGCGACGTCCAGTGCCACCACGTCGTTCTCCGCGACCGACAGCCGCACCCTCAGGGCGCCGGCGCCAGCGGAATGCAGCCGGACCCCGGACCAGGCGTACGGCAGCCGCGCGCCGTACGCGTCGTCCGCGCCGTCCGCGATCAGCCCGAGCGTGTGCAGGGCCGCGTCCAGCAGCGCCGGATGCAACGCGAACGCCTCGGCACCTGCCGTGGCATCGTCCGCAGGCTCGACCTCCGCGAACAACTGGTCGCCGAGCCGCCAGGCGGCCCGCAGCCCCTGGAACGCCGGACCGTATCCGAACCCGGCCCGTGCGGCACGGTCGTAGAAGGTGTCGGCCGCCAGCGGCGTCGCCCCCGCCGGAGGCCATACGCGCAGCTCGGCGGGCGGGGCCGCGCTGCCGGTGAAGGGAACCAGCACGCCGGTCGCGTGCCGGGTCCACACCTGCTCGTCCGTCGCCCGCTCCGGCGTCGCGTGGACGCTGAACTCGCGCCGTCCGCCCTCGCCCGGCCCGCTCACCAGCAGCTGGAACCGTACGCCGCCCCGCTCCGGCAGGATCAGCGGCGCTTGGAGGGTCAGTTCCGCGACCTCGTCACAACCGCAGGCGTCGGCCGCCCGTACGGCCAGCTCGACGAACGCCGTGCCCGGCAGCAGCACCGAGCCCATCACGGCGTGGTCCGCGAGCCACGGATGTGTCTCAAGCGACAGTCGTCCGGTGAACAACAGCCCGCCGGTGTCCGGCAGTTCCACCGCCGCACCCAGCAGCGGATGGTCCGCTGTGCCCAGACCGGCAAGTTCTACGTCCACAGTGGGCTGGCCACGGCCAAGCCAGTAGCGTTCGCGCTGGAAGGCGTAGGTGGGCAGCTCGACGGCCCTGGCGCCGCGCCCGGCGAAGAACGCCGCCCAGTCGACGGGGACTCCACGGACATGCGCCTGGGCGACGGCGGATGTGAGGCCCTGCGCCTCCGGGCGGTCCGCGCGCAGGGCGGGCACGAAGACGGCGTCCGTGCTCTCCTGACCCATCGCGGACAGGACACCGCCCGGGCCCAGCTCGACCAAGGTCCGTACGCCCAGCTCGTCCAGGGACCTGACCCCGTCCGCGAACCGGACCGCCTCACGGACATGCCGCACCCAGTACTCCGGAGCGCACAACTCCTCGGCACTGGCCATCCCACCGGTCAGGTTGGAGACCAGAGGAATGCGCGGCGCATCGTAGGACAGCTTCTCGGCCACCTGACGGAACTCCGCCAGCATCGGCTCCATACGCGGGGAATGGAAGGCGTGCGAGACCGTCAGACGCTTGGTCTTGCGACCCTGCTCCGCGAACCGCCCGGCTATCTCCCGTACGACATCCTCGTCGCCGGACATCACCACGGAGGTGGGCCCGTTGACAGCGGCGATCGACACCGTGTCCAGGCCCATCAGCGCCTCGGCGACCTCGGCCTCGCTCGCCTGCACCGCCACCATCGCGCCCCCGGAGGGCAGCGCCTGCATCAAACGCCCGCGCGCCGCCACCAGCGCACACGCGTCCTCAAGCGACCACACACCCGCCACATACGCGGCGGCCAGCTCACCGATCGAATGCCCCAGCAGGACATCCGGTGCCAGGCCCCACGACTCCAGCAGCCGGAACAACGCCACTTCGAGGGCGAACAAACCGGCCTGCGTGTACGCCGTCTGATCGAGCGCGGCCGCGTCCTCGAACACGACTTCCCGCAGCGGCCGGTCCAACTCCGCGTCGAACCGCGCACACACCGCGTCGAAAGCCTCCGCGAACACCGGAAACGCCGCATACAGCTCACGGCCCATCCCGACCCGCTGCGCCCCCTGCCCCGTGAACAGGAACCCGACCCGGCCAGCCTCACCGGCCGAGCCTCGTACGAGCCCCGGCGCGCCCTCGGCCAACGCGGCCAGCCCAGCCAGGAGTTCGTTTCGGTCCCCGGAGACGACAGCAGCCCGGTGTTCCAGCGCCGCCCGCGTCGTGGCCAGCGACAGGGCGATGTCGGCCGGTGCCTCCGCCGGACGGGAGCGGACATGCTCGGCCAGACGCCGGGCCTGGGCGCGCAGTGCCGCATCCGTGCCTCCGGACAGCATCCAGGGCACAACCGGCGAGTCGACGTTCACCGTCTCCGCCGAGTCGACCGGTTCGTCCTGCGGGACCTGTTCCAGGACCACGTGCGCGTTGGTACCGCTGAGCCCGAAGGAAGACACCCCGGCCCGCCGCGCGTGCCCGGTCTCCGGCCACTCCCGCGCCTCGGTCAGCAGCTCCACCGCGCCCTCGGACCAGTCCACCTGCTGCGAGGGCTCGTCCACGTGCAGGGTCCGCGGCAGCACACCGTGCCGCATCGCCATCACCATCTTGATGACCCCGGCCACACCCGCGGCCGCCTGCGTATGCCCGAGATTCGACTTCACCGAACCCAGCCACAGAGGCTCTTCGCGGCCCTGCCCGTAGGTGGCGAGGAGGGCTTGCGCCTCGATCGGGTCACCCAGCCGGGTCCCCGTACCATGCGCCTCCACCGCGTCCACGTCAGCGGCCGACAGCCGTGCGTTCGCCAGCGCCTGACGGATCACCCGCTGCTGCGACGGACCATTCGGCGCCGTCAACCCATTCGACGCGCCATCCTGGTTCACGGCACTCCCCCGCACCACCGCCAACACCCGGTGACCGTTGCGACGGGCATCCGACAGCCGCTCCAGCAGCAGCATGCCCGCGCCCTCGCCCCAGGCAGTGCCGTCCGCCGCGTCCGCGAAGGACTTGCAACGGCCGTCGGCGGCGAGCCCGCGCTGGCGCGAGAACTCCACGAAGGTGTTCGGCGTGGACATCACGGAGACACCACCGGCCAGCGCGAGCGTGCACTCGCCCTGTCGGAGGGCCTGCGCGGCGAGGTGCAGGGCGACCAGCGAGGACGAGCAGGCGGTGTCCACGGTCATGGCCGCGCCTTCCAGCCCGAAGGAGTAGGCGACACGCCCCGAAGCGATGCTGCCCGCGTTGCCCGAGCCCAGGTAGCCGTCGACGCCCTCGGGGACGGTGCCGGTCTGGGAGGCGTAGTCCTGGTACATGATTCCGGCGAAGACACCGGTACGGCTGCCCTTGAGGGTGCCGGGGTCGATGCCCGCCCGCTCGAACGCCTCCCAGGAGGTCTCCAGGAGCAGCCGGTGCTGCGGGTCCATCGCCAGCGCCTCGCTGGGGACGATGCCGAAGAGTCCGGGGTCGAACAGGGCCGCGTCGTAAAGGAAGCCGCCCTCGCGGGCGTACGAGGTACCGGGATTGTCCGGGCTGGGGTCGTACAGCTTCTCCAGGTCCCAGCCCCGGTCCGTGGGGAACCCGCCGATGCCGTCACCGCCACCGGCCACCAGCCGCCACAGGTCTTCCGGTGACAGGACGCCGCCGGGGTAGCGGCAGGCCATGCCGACGATCGCGATCGGTTCGTCGGCCCCGGCCACCGTCGTCGCCGAAGTGTCCTCCGCCTCGTCCTCGCCCAGCAGCTCGGCCCGGAGGCGGTCGCCGAGCGCGGCCGGGGTCGGGTGGTCGAAGATCAGGGTCGCGGGCAGCTGGAGGCCCGTGGCCGCGGTCAGGCGGTTGCGGAGTTCCACGGCGGTCAGGGAGTCGAAACCCAGCTCGCCGAAGGCCCGCGAGGCGTCGACCTGTTCCCCGGAGGCGTGGCCGAGCACGGCCGCGACCTCGGTACGGACCAGCTCCAGCAGCGTACGGGTGCGGTCGGCCTCCGCCAGGGCCCGCAGCCGTGCCTGCGGGGAGAGCGCGCCACCGCTGGTTCCCGCCCGCCTCCTGACCGGCCTGCGGACCAGGCCGCGCAGCGGCGCGGGAACCGCCGCGGCCGGTTCCGCGGGCAGCGCGGAGGTGTCCAGGCGCAGCGGTACGAGGACGGGCTCACCGGTCTGGCACGCGGCGTCGAACAGGGCCATGCCCTGCTCGGCGGACAACGGGTTCATCCCGGAGCGCCGCAGCCGCTCCAGGTCCTCGGCCCCGAGCGTTCCCGCCATACCGTCCGGCTGCTCCCACAGGCCCCAGGCCAGGGACCGGGCGGGCAGCCCGGCGGCGTGGCGGTGCGCGGCCAGCGCGTCCAGGAAGGCGTTCGCGGCGGCGTAGTTGGCCTGTCCGGGGCCACCGAGCACTCCGGCGGCGGAGGAGAACAGCACGAACGCGGACAGGTCGAGGTGCCGGGTCAGCGTGTGCAGATGCCACGCGCCGTCGGCCTTCGCGCGCAGGACGCGTGAGACGCGCTCCGGCGTCAGCGCCGCCAGCACGCCGTCGTCGAGGACACCGGCTGTGTGCACCACGGCGCGCAGCGGATGCTCCGCCGACACCTCCGCCAGGGTGCTCGCGAGCGCGTCCCGGTCGGCGACGTCGCAGGCGGCCACGGTCACCCGTGCGCCCCGCCCGGTCAGCTCGTCGCGCAGCTCGGCGGCGCCTGGCGCCGCCGGCCCCCGGCGGCTGGTCAGCAGCAGGTGTCGTACGCCGTGTTCGGCCACGAGATGCCGGGCCACCAGGGCGCCGAGCGCGCCCGTACCCCCGGTGACGAGCACCGTGCCCTCGGCGTCCCACACCGGTGCGGTGGCCGGGGGCGAGGAGACCTCTCGGGTGAGCCGTGGCACGCGTACGACACCGGACCGCACCGCGGCCTGCGGCTCACCGGCGGCGAGCAGCGCCGCCAGCGCTGTCGCCGTACCGGAGGCCGGGGCCGCGTCGAGGTCGGCCAGGACGAACCGCTCCGGCTGCTCGGACTGCGCCGAACGCACCAGTCCCCACGCGGTGGCAGCGGCGGGGTCGGGCACGTCCTCGCCCGCCTCGACGGCCACCGCGCCACGGGTGACCAGGACCAGACGAGAGCGGGAGAACCGCTCCCGCGACAGCCACTCCCGCACCAGCTCCAGCGTCCATCGAGCCGTCTCGTGCACCGGCTCGGTGTGGCCGTCGCCGCCCGCTTCGCCGAACAGCGCGCCCGAGCGGTCGGGCACGGCCGCCACGACCACATCCGGTACTCGCCCGTCCACCGCCGCCAGCTCGGCGAGGTCCCGGTACGACGGCACCGCGACGCCCTCGTCACCCTCGCCGCCCAGCAGCGTTGCCACGCCGGTGGGGTCGGTGGGGTCGTCCAGCACGGCCCAGGCGCCCTCCACGGCGCCCGACGGTGCCATGGGCGGAGCCGTCCACTCCACACGGAACAGCGACCCGTCGTGGCCGGTGCCGCGGACGGCGTCGAGCTGCTCGCCGCGCACCGGCCGTGCGGTCAGCGCGTCCACGGTGGCGACCGTCTCGCCCGAGGGGTCGGTGAGCGTCAGCGAGAAGACGTCGGTACCGACGGGATTCAGCCGTACCCGCAGCTCGGTGGCGCCGGTCGCGTGCAGGCTCACCCCGGCCCAGGAGAACGGCAGCCGCGCCGCACCGGCCTCCTCGGCCGGTGAGACCAGTCCGACCGTGTGCAGCGCCGCGTCCAGCAATGCCGGATGCAGGCCGTACCGTCCGGCCGCGTCCGCCATGGCCTCCGGCAGCGCGACCTCGGCGAACACCTCCGCGCCCCGACGCCACGCGGCCCGGAGCCCCTGGAACACCGGCCCGTAGGCCAGGCCCAGGCCCGCAAGGTCCTCGTACAGGCCGTCGACCGCCACCGGCTCGGTGTCCACGGGCGGCCAGACCGACACCTCTGCCGTGGGGACCGTGTTCTCCGGGGCCAGCAGACCGCCGGAGTGCCGTGTCCAGGTGCCGCCTTCGGACGCGTCCGCCGGACGCGAGTACACGCTCAGCGCACGCCGCCCCGCCTCGTCCGCGTCCCCGACCACCACCTGGAGCTGTACGGCGCCCAGCTCCGGGAGGACCAGCGGGCTGTCGGCCGTCAGCTCCACGGCCCGCCCGCAGCCGACCTGATCACCCGCCCACACAGCCAGGTCCACCAGAGCGGCACCGGGCAGCAGGACCGAGCCCAGGACGGCGTGGTCCGCCAGCCATGGCTGCTCCTCCAGCGACAGCCGACCGGTGAACAGCACACCACCGGTGTCCGGCAGTTCCACCGCCGCGCTGAGCAGCGGGTGACCGGCAGGACCGAGGCCGCCGAGTTCCATGCCACCCGCGAAACGGCCGCCAGCCAGCCAGTACCGCTGGTGCTGGAAGGCGTAGGTGGGCAGGTCGACCGTCCTGGCGCCGCGCCCGGCGAAGAACGCCGCCCAGTCGACAGTGACTCCGCGGACGTGGGCCTGGGTGACGGCCGTGGTCACGGTCTGCGCCTCGGGCCGGTCGGCACGGAGGGTGGTCACAAAGAGGGCGTCGGTGCTGTCCTGGCCCGTCGCGGAGAGCACACCGTCCGGGCCCAGCTCGATCAGGGTCCGCACACCTTGTTCGGTCAACGTCCGCATGCCATCGGCGAATCGCACCGACTCGCGCACATGCCGTACCCAGTACTCCGGGTCGCGCAATTCCTCGGCGCCCGCCGGTGCACCGGTGACATTGGATACGACGGCGATACGCGGCGCCTCATACAACAGGCCTTCCGCGACCTGGCGGAACTCCGCCAGCATCGGCTCCATACGCGGCGAATGGAAAGCATGCGAAACCGCGAGCCGCTTAGTCTTACGACCCTGCTGAACGAACCGCTCCGCGATCTCCAGTACGACGTCCTCGTCACCGGACACCACAACGGACGCGGGCCCGTTGACAGCGGCGATCGAGACCGTGTCCAAGCCCGCCAGGGCCTCGGCGACCTCCGCCTCGCTCGCCTCCACCGCCACCATCGCGCCCCCGGAGGGCAGCGCCTGCATCAACCGACCACGCGCCGCCACCAGCACACACGCGTCCTCCAGCGACCACACCCCCGCCACATACGCGGCAGCCAACTCACCGATCGAGTGGCCCAGCAGGACATCCGGCGTCACACCCCAAGACTCCAGAAGCCGGAACAACGCCACTTCGAGAGCGAACAAACCCGCCTGCGTGTAAACGGTCTGATCGAGCGCGGCCGCGTCCTCGAACACGACCTCCCGCAACGGCCGGTCCAACTCCACATCGAACCGCGCGCACACCGCGTCGAACGCCTCCGCGAACACCGGAAACGCCGCATACAACTCCCGGCCCATCCCGACCCGCTGCGCCCCCTGCCCGGTGAAGAGGAATCCGACCCTGCCACCGTCACCGGCCGATCCGCGCACGAGCCCCGGCAGGCGCTCACCCTCGGCCAAAGCCGCCAGTCCCGCGCGGAGTTCGGCCCTATCCGCGGAGACGACCGCGGCCCGATGCTCCAGCGCCATCCGCGCAGTGGTCAGCGACAGTGCCACATCGCCAGGTTCGACCTCCGGGTGACGGTCCAGGTGGGCAAGGAGGCGCGCTGCCTGGGCGCGCAGGGCGGGTTCGGCCGAGCCGGAGAGCACCCACGGCACGACCGGCGAGGTCACGGTCCGTACCGGCTCCTCGGCCGGGACGGTGTCCGGTGCCTGCTCGATGATGGTGTGGACGTTGGTGCCGCTGATACCGAAGGAGGACACGGCGGCCCGACGCGGTCGCCCCGACTCAGGCCACTCCCGCGCCTCGGTCAGCAGCTCCACCGCGCCCTCGGACCAGTCCACCTGCTGCGACGGCTGATCCACGTGCAAGGTCCGCGGCAGCACACCGTGCCGCATCGCCATCACCATCTTGACCACACCAGCCACACCCGCAGCCGCCTGGGTATGCCCGATGTTCGACTTGATGGACCCCAGCCACAGGGGCTCTTCCCGACCCTGTCCATAGGTGGCGAGGAGGGCCTGCGCTTCGATCGGGTCACCCAACGTCGTGCCCGTGCCGTGCGCCTCCACCGCGTCCACGTCGGCCGCCGACAGCCGCGCGTTCGCCAGCGCCTGACGGATCACCCGCTGCTGCGACGGACCATTCGGCGCCGTCAACCCATTCGACGCACCATCCTGATTCACCGCACTGCCGCGCACCACCGCCAGTACCGAATGCCCGTTGCGCAGGGCATCCGACAGCCGCTCCACGAGGAGCACACCGACGCCCTCGCCCCAGCCGGTGCCGTCCGCCGCGTCCGCGAAGGACTTGCAGCGACCGTCGCGTGCCAGGCCGCGCTGCCGGGAGAACTCCACGAAGGTACCGGGCGTGAACATCACCGTGACACCGCCGGCGAGGGCGAGCGAGCACTCCCCCGACCGCAGGGCCTGCACGGCCATGTGCAGGGCGACCAGGGAGGAGGAGCAGGCGGTGTCGACGGTGACGGCCGGGCCCTCCAGGCCGAAGGTGTAGGCGATCCGGCCGGATACCACGCTGCTCGACGTGCCCGTGCCGATGAAGCCTTCGACCTCGTCCGGGACGGTGCTCAGCCGGGCGCCATAGTCGTGGTACATGACCCCGGCGAACACACCGGTGCGGCTGCCCTTCAGCGAACCGGCGTCGATGCCCGCCCGCTCGAAGACCTCCCAGGAGGCCTCCAGCAGCAGCCGCTGCTGCGGGTCCATCGCCAGCGCCTCACGCGGGCTGATCCCGAACAGGCCGGGGTCGAAGTCGCCCGCCTGGTGGAGGAAGCCGCCTTCACGGGCGTACGACGTCCCGACGCGGGCCGGGTCCGGGTCGTACAGGTTCTCCAGGTCCCAGCCGCGGTCGGTGGGGAACTCCCCGATACCGTCGGCGCCACCGGCCACCAGCCGCCACAGGTCTTCCGGTGACAGGACGCCGCCGGGGTAGCGGCAGGCCATGCCGACGATCGCGATCGGCTCGTCGGCCCCGGCCACCGTCGTCGCCGAGGTGTCCTCCGCGTCGTCCTCGCCCAGCAGCTCGGCCCGGAGGCGGTCGCCGAGCGCGGCCGGGGTCGGGTGGTCGAAGATCAGGGTCGCGGGCAGCTGGAGGCCCGTGGCCGCGTTGAGGCGGTTGCGGAGTTCCACGGCGGTCAGCGAGTCGAAACCGAGGTCCTTGAACGCCTTGGCGGGCGGCACCTCGTCGAGTCCGGCGAAGGCGAGCGCCGCGGCGGTCTCCGTGCGGACCAGGTCGAGTATGAGCCGTGCCTGTTCGGCTGCGGGCAACCGGGTCAGACGGTCGGCGAACGCTCCGGCGGCGGTGTCGGGGCCGACGGTGTCCACCGCGCGCCTGGCGGGACCTCGGACCAAACCGCGCAGCAACGGGGACGGGTTTCCGGTGCGGCGCAGGGCGGCCGGGGCGAGGCGGACCGGCACGGGCGCGGCGTCGGCCCCGGCGCAGGCCGCGTCGAACAGGGCGAGCCCTTCCTCGGCGGTGAGCCCGACCATTCCGGCGCGGCGCATCCGGGCGAGATCGCCCTCGTCGAGGCTGCCGGTCATACCCGTGTCGCCCTCCCACAGGCCCCAGGCCAGGGAGGTCGCGGGGAGCCCCTGGGCGCGGCGGTGTCGGGCCAGGGCGTCGAGGAAGGCGTTGGCGGCGGCGTAGTTGGCCTGACCGGGGCTGCCCACGACGCCCGAGACGGAGGAGAAAAGCACGAACGCGGACAGGTTCAGGTCGCGGGTCAGTTCGTGCAGGTGGACCGCGCCGTGCGCCTTGGGCCGGAACACCCGGTCGAGGCGCTGCGGGGTGAGTGTGTCGACAAGGGCGTCGTCGAGTACGCCTGCCGCGTGCACCACGGCGGTCAGCGGGTGTGGGGCGGGGATTCCGGCCAGCAGCGCGGCGACGGCGTCGCGGTCGGCCATGTCGCAGGCCGCCAGGGTCACCGTGGCGCCCAGCGCGGTGAGTTCCGCCGCCAGCTCCGGGGCGCCCTCGGCCTGGGCGCCGCTGCGGCTGGTCAGCAGTAGGTGTCGTACGCCGTGCCGGGTGACCAGGTGCCGGGCGAACCGGCCGCCCAGGGCGCCGGTGGCACCGGTGAGCAGGACCGTCCCGGCAGGGTCGGGCACCAGGCCCGTGACGGCCTCGTTCTGCGGCGCCCTGGCCAGTCGGGGTATCAGCAGGTCGCCACCGCGGACGGCGAGCTGCGGTTCGGCGGACCGCACGGCCGCGGTCGGCAGTGGGGCGCCGGGCGTCGCCGGGTCGGCGTCCAGCAGCACCAGTCGGCCGGGGTGTTCCGACTGCGCCGAGCGCACCAGGCCCCACACCGCTGCCGCCTCGGGGGCGCGCACGTCCCCGTCGCCGGTCGCGGCGACGGCGCCGGTGGTGATCAGCACCAGCCGGGACGCGGTGAACCGGCTGTCGGAAAGCCATGCCTGGAGCAGGTCCAGTACGGCACGGGCGGCGTCGTAGCCGACGTCGGCGAGGGAGCCGGTGTTCGCGGTGCCGGTGGTGACACGGTGGATGACCGCCTCGGGGGCGGGCCGACCGGTGTCGACCGCTGCGGCGAGCGCGCCCAGATCGGCGTACCGCTCCCCTCCCCCGCCCGGCTCGCCGGACGCGGTCTCCTCCGCGATCAGCTCGACCCAGTCCCCGGTGGAGCCGGACGGCGGCTCCTCCGTGGTCGGAAGCGCGGTCCACTCCACCCGGAACAGGGCGTCGTGTCGGCCGACGCGGGCCTGGGCCAGCTGCTCCCCGGTGACCGGTCGCAGGGCCAGTCGGTCCACGGATGCCACGGGCCGGTCCAGGGAGTCGGCGATGTCCAGCGCGACGCTGTCGGCTCCGGCCGAGGACAGCCGGACCCGCAGGGCCGCCGCGCCGGAGGCGTACAGCGAGACGCCTCGCCACTCGAACGGCAGCTGGACCCGGTCGGGTTCCGCCACCAGGTCGGCGAGCCCCAGGGCGTGCAGGGCGGCGTCCAGCAGCGCCGGGTGCAGCCCGAACCGGGCGGCGTCCCCGGCCGCCCGCTCCTCCAGCGCGACCTCGGCGAACACCTCCCCGTCACCGCGCCACACGGCACGCAAGCCCTGGAACACCGGGCCGTAGTCGAGGCCCAGGGCGGCCAGTCGCTCGTAGAAGCCGTCCAGTTCGACCGGCTCGGCCCCGGTCGGCGGCCATACCCGGCCGACGGGCTCGGCGGGCGCCACCTCCCGCGCAACGGCGGACAGCACGCCGCTCGCGTGCCGGGACCACGGCCGGTCGTCGGAGACGGCGGGGCGGGAGTGCAGGGTCACCGGCCTGCGGCCGGACGCGTCGGCCGCGCCCACTTCGAGCTGGAGCTCCACCGCGCCCTGTTCCGGCACGATCAGCGGCGCCTCGAGGGTCAGCTCGTCCAGCCGGTCGCAGCCGACCTGATCGCCGGCCCGCAGAGCCAGCTCCACGAACGCCGTGCCGGGCAGCAGCACCGAGCCCAGCACCGCGTGGTCCGCGAGCCACGGCTCGACGTCGACGGCCAGCCTGCCCATCAGCAGCAGCCGGTCCTCGCTGGCCAGGGTGACGGCGGCGCCCAGCAGCGGATGGTCCAGCAGGGCCACGCCACCGGGCAGTTCGCCCGTCCCCGGCAGCGGCTTGGTCCGCAGCCAGTACCGCTCGTGCTGGAAGGCGTAGGTCGGCAGGTCGACCGGCTCGGCTCCGCGCCCCGCGAAGAATGCCGCCCAGTTGACGGCGGTGCCCCGCACATGAGCCGCGGCGACGGCGGCGGTCAGTGTGTCGTCCTCCGCACGTCCGCCGCGCAGCAGGGGCACACCGAGCACGTCGGCGTCGTCGGGCAGACACTCCTGCCCCATCGCGGAGAGCACACCGTCCGGGCCCAGCTCGATGAGGGTGCGTACACCCTCCGCGGCCAGCGCTCGCATCCCATCCGCGAAGCGCACCGCCTCACGGACGTGCCGCACCCAGTAGCCCGGATCGCACAACTCCTCGGCGGTCGCAGTCCGTCCGGTCACATTCGAGACGACCGCGATACGCGGCGCCTCATACGACAGCCCCTCCGCGACCCTGCGGAACTCCGCCAGCATCGGCTCCATACGCGGCGAATGGAAAGCATGCGAAACCGTGAGCCGCTTGGTCTTACGCCCCTGCTCCGCGAACCCGGCCGCGATCTCCAGCACAGTGTTCTCGTCACCGGACACCACAACGGACGCGGGCCCGTTGACGGCGGCCATCGACACCGTGTCCAGGCCCGTCAGGGCCTCGGCCACCTCGGCCTCGCTCGCCTGCACCGCCAGCATCGCACCACCAGCGGGCAGCGCCTGCATCAACCGACCACGCGCCGCCACCAGCACACACGCGTCCTCAAGCGACCACACCCCCGCCACATACGCGGCAGCCAACTCACCGATCGAATGCCCCAACAGGACATCCGGCGTCACACCCCAAGACTCCAGAAGCCGGAACAACGCCACTTCCAGGGCGAACAAACCCGCCTGCGTGTACACCGTCTGGTCCAGCGCGGCCGCGTCCTCGAACACAACCTCCCGCAACGGCCGGTCCAACTCCACGTCAAACCGCGCACACACCGCGTCGAACGCCTCCGCGAACACCGGAAACGCCGCATACAACTCCCGGCCCATCCCGATCCGCTGCGCCCCCTGACCCGTCAGCAGGAAACCGAGCGTGCTCTCTCCCGGGGCTGCTCCGCGGCGCAGTGCGGGGGCCTGCCGGTCCTCGGCCAATGCCTCCAGTGCGTCCAGGAGTTCGTCCCTGTCCCCGGAGACGATGGCAGCCCGGTGTTCCAGGGCCGACCGGGACGTGACCAGGGAGAGTGCGATGTCGGCCGATCCGTCCTCGGGCCGGGAGCCCACGTGCTCGGCCAGGCGCCGGGCCTGGGCCCGCAGGGCTGCCTCGGTGCGACCGGACAGCACCCAGGGCACCACGTCCGTGCGGACCGGGGCGGTCTTTTCGGGCTGGGTGTCGGCGGGGCCCGGTTCCGGGGCCTGTTCCACGATCGTGTGGGCGTTGGTGCCGCTGATGCCGAAGGAGGACACGGCGGCCCGACGCGGTCGCCCGGACTCCGGCCACTCCCGCGCCCCGGTCAGCAGCTCCACAGCGCCCTCGGACCAATCCACCTGCGCGGTGCGCTCGGCGGCATGCAGGGTCTGTGGCAGTACGCCCTGCCGCATCGACATGACCATCTTGATCACACCAGCCACACCCGCGGCCGCCTGCGTGTGCCCGATGTTCGACTTCACCGACCCCAGCCACAGGGGCTCTTCCCGGCCTTGCCCGTAGGTGGCGAGAAGAGCCTGCGCCTCGATCGGATCGCCCAGCCGGGTCCCCGTACCGTGCGCCTCCACCGCGTCCACTTCGGCCGCCGTCAGCCGCGCGTTCGCCAGCGCCTGACGGATCACCCGCTGCTGGGACAGGCCGTTCGGCGCCGTCAACCCATTCGACGCACCGTCCTGATTCACCGCGCTGCCCCGCACCACCGCCAACACCCGGTGACCGTTGCGCTCCGCGTCCGACAGCCGCTCCACCAGCAGCACGCCCACACCCTCGGCCATGCCCATACCGTCCGCATCCGCCGAGAACGCCTTGGAACGCCCGTCGGCGGCAAGGCCACGCTGACGCGAGAACTCCACCAGCGGGCCAGGCGTCGCCATCACGGCGACGCCACCGGCAAGGGCGAGCGTGCACTCCCCCGAGCGCAACGCCTGCGCGGCGAGGTGGAGAGCGACGAGGGAGGACGAGCAGGCGGTATCGACCGTCACCGCCGGGCCTTCAAGGCCCAGAGTGTAGGCGACGCGACCGGACAGCACACTGGTCGCGCTGCCGGTGAGCAGATGTCCCTCGACGCCTTCAGCCGGTTCGTGAAGCCTGGGACCGTAGTACTGGTGGCTGGCCCCGGCGAAGACGCCGGTGCGACTGCCCTTGAGGGAGGACGGGTCGATGCCCGCCCGTTCCAGGGCTTCCCAGGAGGTCTCCAGCAGCAGCCGCTGCTGCGGGTCCATGGCCAGGGCCTCACGGGGGCTGATGCCGAAGAGCCCGGGGTCGAAGTCTCCGGCGTCGTGGAGGAATCCGCCCTCACGGACATAGGTGGTGCCCGAGGTCGCGGGGTCGGGGTCGTACAGGCTCTCCAGGTCCCAGCCGCGGTCGGTGGGCAGTCCGGAGATCCCGTCGCCGCCGGAGGTGACCAGCCGCCACAGGTCTTCCGGGGAGGCGACCCCGCCGGGGTAGCGGCAGGCCATGCCCACGATGGCGATGGGGTCGTGGGCGGCCGCCGCGAGTTCCCGGTTCTGCTGCCGCAGACGCTCGGTCTCCTTCAGGGACGCTCGCAGCGCTTCAACGACCTTGTCGGTGGATGCAGTCATGTCCTTGCCTCACACTTCGAGCGTCATCAAGAGTCGGGGGTGTCGAGCGCCAGCTGGACGAGCCCGTCGATGTCCATCAGGTCGATCTCGCCGGCCGTGCCCTCGTCCTTCGGCTCGGGCGCTGTCCCCTCGGCGATGTCGGTGCCGTCCGCCAGCTTCAGCAGGGTGTCCAGCAGACCGGCCTCCTGGAGGCGGGCGAGCGGGATGGCGGTGAGCAGGCGGCGGGTCTCCGCCTCGTCAACCGGCACCTCGGACACATCGGGTTCCGCCTGTGTGCCCAGGAGTTGGTCGCCCAGGAACGCCGCGAGCACCGTCGGTGTCGGATGGTCGAAGACGGCGGTGACCGGCAGCCACAGCCCGGTGGCCTCGTTGAGCCGGTTGCGGAGTTCCACCGCGGTCAGCGAGTCGAAACCCACGTCCTTGAACGGCCGGTTCACGTCGACGGCTTGGGGGTCGTCGCGGCCCAGCACGGTCGCGACCGCGTCGCGGACCAGGCCCACCAGGGCCCGCTTGCGCTGGGCGGCGGTGAGCCCGGCCAGGCGCCGCCGCAACGGGCTGCCACCGTGTTCGTCGCTGTCCGGTGCGGCGTCAGCGGCGCGCAGGGCGCGCACCTGTGGGATGCCGTCGAGCAGCGGGCTGGGGCGGGCCGCGGTGAAGGCGGCGGCGAACCGGTCCCAGTCGACGTCGGCGACCACCGGGAAGGTCTCGTCCCGGTCCAGGAGCTGTTGCAGTGCCTCGATCGCCAGCTTGGGCGGCAGCAGCGGAAGTCCACGCCGGTCGAGGGTGCCTTCGGCGACATGGTCGGCGACCATGCCGCGTTCGGCCCACGGCCCCCAGGCCACCGAGGTGGCGGCCAGTCCGCGCGCCCGGCGGTGACCGGCCAGCGCGTCGAGGCAGGCGTTGGCGGCCGCGTACGCGGCGTGTTCGGCGCTGCCCCAGACTCCGGCGATGGAGGAGAACAGCACGAACGCGTCGAGGGGGCGGTCGTGAAGGAGTTCGTCGAGGAGGGCGGCGCCACGGACCTTGGCGCCGACCACCTGGGCCAGCTCGGCGTGCTTCAGTTCCTCCAGGGTGGACAGGCGGTTGACGCCCGCGGTGTGGAATACGGCCGTCAGCGGGTGGTCGCGTTCGACGTCGGCGAGCAGCGCGGCCAGGGCTGTGCGGTCGGTGACGTCACAGGCGGCCAGGGTCACCCGGCAGCCGAGGTCGGTCAGTTCGGTCTCCAGCGCGCCGGCGTCCGGGGCGGCGCGCCCGGCGCGGCTGACCAGGACGACATGGTCGGCGCCGGTACGGGCCAGCCAGCCCGCGACCTGGCTGCCGAGGGCGCCCGTACCGCCGGTGACGAGCACGGTTCCGGAGGGCCGCCAGGGTCGGCCGTCGGCCGTGCCGGTGGCGGGGACGAGCCTGCAGGCGTGGGCGCCGGAGGGGCGGATCGCCAGCTGGTCCTCGTCGCCCGGGTCGGCCAGGAGGCCGCGCAGCCGGGTGCGTACCCGCTCGTCGAGCGGGTCGGGCAGGTCCACCAGGCCGCCCCAGCGCTTGGGGTGCTCCAGGCCCATCACCCGGCCCAGGCCCCAGGTCAGCGCCTGGAGCGGGGCGGCCACCGGGTCGGACGGGTCTGCTTGGACGGCGCCACGGGTGGCGCACCACAGCGGTGCGTCGACGCCCAGGTCGCCGAGTGCCTGGATCAAGGACACGGTGAGGACCTGGCCCAGCGGCAGCTCGGGGTGGCGCGGGTGGGCGGTCTCGTCGAGGGCGAGCAGCGACAGCACGCCGTCGACCGCGTCGTCCTCGGGCAGCGCTTCCCGTACCCGGGCGGCGAGCGCCGCACGGTCGCCGTCCCGGTCGGTGACGGTCACCTGGACCGTACGGGGCGCCAAGTCGGCGAGGGCGTCCGCGGCGCGCCGTGCCTCCGGTCCCGGAGGCACGAGCAGCAGCCAGGTGCCGGTCAGCTGGCGCGGGGACGGTTCGGGCAGGCGCTGCCAGTCGACCCGGTAGCGCCAGCCGTCGACGGTGGTGCGCTCCTGGCGCTGTCGTCGCCAGGACGACAGGACGGGCAGCATCGCGCCCAGCGCGGAGCGGTCGTCGGTCTCCCCGACACACAGCGCGTCGGCGAGTGCCACGAGGTCCTCTTGTTCGACGGCCTCCCAGAAGCGGGCCTCGGTCGGATCGGCCGCGGTCGCCGTCACGGGGGCGGCGGGTGTGGGCCAGAAGCGTTCCCGCTGGAAGGCGTAGGTCGGCAGGTCAACGCGCTGCCGGGCGGGTCCGCCGAGCACGGTCGGCCAGTCGACCGCGGTACCGCGGGCGTAGGCCTCGGCGAGCGAGGTGAGGAAGCGGTCCAGGCCGCCCTGGTCGCGGCGGAGTGAGCCCACCACCGTGCCGTCGCGCACCGGGTCGTCGCCCTCGTCGAGGGTTTCCTGGAGGGCCATGCCCAGCACCGGGTGCGGGCTCATCTCGATGAACGCGCGGTGCCCCGAGTCGAGCAGCGCGCGGGCGGTGTGGGCGAACCGCACGGGCTGCCGCAAGTTGGTGTACCAGTACTCGGCATCGAGGCCGGTGGTGTCGATGCGTTCGCCGGTCACCGTGGAGTGGAACGGCACACGGGACGCGACCGGCGCGACCGGGGCCAGCAGCTCCAGTAGTTCGGCGCGGATCGCCTCGACCTGGGGGCTGTGCGAGGCGTAGTCGACCGGGACGCGGCGGGCCCGGATGTCGGCGGCGGTCAGCTCGGCGTGCAGCCCGTTCAGGGCGTCGGGGTCACCGGCGAGGACGACCGAGCCGGGCCCGTTGAGCGCGGCGACGGCGAGCCGGTCGCCCCACGGCGCCAGCCACGGGCCGAGTTCCGCCTCCGGCAGCGCCACGGACATCATGCCGCCCCGCCCGGCCAGCGTCACCAGGGCGCGGCTGCGCAGCGCGACGACGCGCGCGGCGTCCTCCAGGGTCAGCGCCCCGGCCACGTGGGCGGCGGCGATCTCACCCTGGGAGTGGCCGATCACCGCGTCGGGGTGCACACCGCAGGAGCGCCACAGCGCGGCGAGGGACACCATCACCGCGAACAGCACCGGCTGCACGACGTCGACACGCTCCAGAGAGGGCGCGTCATCCTTTTCGCCCAGTACGTCCCCCAGGGACCAGTCGACGAACGGTGCCAGCGCCTCCTCGCAGGCCAGCAGCTGCTCGCGGAACACGTCCGAGGAGGCCATCAACTCGCGGGCCATACCGGCCCACTGGGCCCCCTGCCCCGGGAAGACGAAGACGACCTTGCCGCCCGGTCCGGCGGTGGCCCGGACCAGGTTCGGGGCGGTGCCGCCGTCGGCGAGGGCGCGCAGGCCCGCGAGGAAGTCCTCGTACCGCTCGGCCACGACCGCTGCCCGGTGTTCCAGGGCGGCCCGGCCGGAGAACAGGGCGTGCGCCACGTCGGTGGCCGCAGGAGCCGGTTCGTCGCTCAACCGGTTCAGTAGGCGTTCGGCCTGCTCGCGCAGCGCAGCGTCGTCGGCGGCGGACAGCAACCACGCGGTCGGCCGCTCCTGCGGCTCCGGCTCCGGCTCCGGGTGGTCGTCGGCGGGCACTGCGGGCTCGGGGCCTGTGGGCGCCTGCTCGACGATGACGTGGGCGTTGGTGCCGCTGACACCGAAGGAGGAGACACCCGCCCGGCGGGGCCGCTCGCCCTCGGGCCACGGCACACTCTGCCTCAGCAGCGACACCCCGCCCGACGACCACTCCACATGCGCGGACGGCTCATCCACGTGCAGGGTGCGCGGCAGCTCACCGTGGAGCATCGCCATCACCATCTTGATCACACCAGCCACACCCGCGGCCGCCTGCGTGTGCCCGATGTTCGACTTCACCGACCCCAGCCACAGGGGCTGTTCGCGGTCCTGCCCGTAGGTGGCGAGGAGCGCCTGCGCCTCGATCGGGTCACCCAACGTCGTCCCCGTGCCGTGCGCCTCCACCGCGTCCACTTCGGCCGGGGTGAGCCGCGCGTTCGCCAGCGCCTGACGGATCACCCGCTGCTGCGACGGACCATTCGGCGCCGTCAACCCATTCGACGCACCATCCTGATTCACCGCACTCCCCCGCAGCACGGCCAATACCGGATGCCCATTGCGCTCCGCGTCGGACAGCCGCTCCACGAGGAGGACGCCGACGCCTTCGCCCCAGCCGGTGCCGTCCGCCGCGTCCGCGAAGGCCTTGCAACGGCCGTCAGGAGCCAAACCGCGCTGCCGGGAGAACTCGATGAACAGGCTGGGCGTGGACAGAACGGTCACACCGCCCGCGAGCGCCAGGGAGCACTCCCCCGAACGCAGGGCCTGGGCCGCCAGGTGCAGCGCCACCAGCGAGGAGGAGCACGCGGTGTCGACGGTCACCGCCGGGCCCTCGAAGCCGAAGGTGTAGGCGACGCGTCCGGAGAGCACGCTGCCCGCGCTGCCGGTGCCGATATAGCCCTCGGCGGCGTCCGTCGAGGCACTGGACAGGACGGCGTAGTCCTGGTTGCTGATACCGGCGAAGACGCCGGTCTGGCTGCCCTTGAGGGCGGTGGGGTCCAGGCCCGCCCGTTCGAAGACCTCCCAGGAAGTCTCCATCAGCAGCCGCTGCTGCGGGTCCATGGCCAGGGCCTCACGCGGACTGATGCCGAACAGTCCGGCGTCGAAGTCGGCCATGTCATGCAGGAATCCGCCGGAGCGAGTGTAGGAGGTGCCCTGGTGATCGGGGTCCGGGTGGTAGAGGCCGCTCAGGTCCCAGCCACGGTCCGTCGGGAAGCCGGAGATCGCGTCGGCGCCGTCCGTGACCAGTCGCCACAGCTCTTCCGGGGAGGCCGCTCCGCCCGGGTAACGGCAGGCCATGGCGACGATCGCGATCGGTTCCGTCTCGGCGACGGCGACGGCCTGCGGCATGGGCGCGACGGTCGCGGAAGCGGCCGACTCCGCCTTCAGGAATCGGGCCAGGGCGGTCGGAGTGGGGTGGTCGAAGACCAGGGTGGCGGGCAGCCGCAGACCGGTGACCTGGCCGAGCCGGTTGCGCAGCTGGACGGCGGCCAGCGAGTCGAAGCCGGTGTCCTTGAACGCCTTGTCGGCCGGGATCGCCGCCGCCGAGGCGTGTCCGAGGACAAGGGCGACCTGCTCGCGGACCAGTTCCAGGAGGGCGGGTTCGCGTTCGTCCTCGGGCAGCGCGGCGATCCGCAGCCGCCACTCGGCGGCCTGGTCCGTGACCGGCCCGCCGCTGCCGGTCAGGTCCTCACGGGCCTCGGGGAGGTCGCTCAGCAGGGCGCTCGGGCGCTGTGCGGCGAACACCCCTGCGAACCGGGCCCAATCGATGTCGGCGACCGCGGTCACCGCCGCCCCGCCCTCGAGGGTCCGGCGCAGCGCCTCGACGGCGGTGTCCCGGTCCATGGGCGCGAGCCCGATGCGGCGCAGGCGGTCGCCGTCCGGGTCTTCGGCGGCGGCCATGCCTGCCCCGGCCCAGGGGCCCCAGGCGATCGTGGTGGCGGGCAGTCCGTCGGCCCGGCGCTGCTCGGCGAGGGCGTCCAGGTAGGCGTTGGCGGCCGCGTAGTTGGCCTGCCCGGCGTTGCCCAGCGTGCCCGCCACGGAGGAGAACAGCACGAACGCCGCGAGGTCGTGGTCCGCCGTCAGCTCGTGGAGGTTGCGTGCCGCGTCGGCCTTGGGCCGCAGCACTCGTGCGAACCGCTCGGGCGTCTGCCCGTCCAGCACACCGTCATCCAGCACTCCGGCCGAGTGGATCACCGCGGTCAGCGGCTGTTCGGCGGGCACGGAGGCGAGCAGGGCGGCGAGGGCCGTCCGGTCGGCCGCGTCACAGGCCGCGATCGTCACGTCGGCACCGAGCGCGATCAGTTCGTCGCGGAGTTCGGCGGCGCCGTCCGCCGCCGGACCGCGCCTGCTGGTGAGCAGCAGGTGTCCGACCCCGTCGCGGGCCAGCCAGCGGGCGACTTCGGCGCCCAGCGCGCCGGTGCCGCCGGTCACGAGCACGGTCCCCCGCGGCTGCCACGGCGTGGCGTCGGCGCTCCCGCGCGGGGCGCGGGTGAGGCGTCGTACGGCCAGCCCCGAGGCACGTACGCTCAGCTGGTCCTCGGAAGCCAGGCCCGCGAGGGCGACCGTCAGACGGGACAGGGACCGCTCGTCCGGGTTCTCGGGCAGGTCCACCAGGCCGCCCCAGCGGTCCGGATGCTCCAGCGCCGCGACCCGGCCCAGACCCCAGATCTGTGCCTGCTCGGGATGGGCGGGGCGGTCGGCGGGGCTCAGGGAGACCGCGCCGGTCGTCAGGCACCACAGCGGCGCCGCCACTTCGGCATCGCCCAGCGCCTGTACGAGGGCGAGGGTTGCGGCGAGGCCCTGAGAGACGGCCGGCTGCTGTGCGGACGGTGCCTCGGCGAGCGCCAGCAGTGAGACGACACCGCTGATGGGTCCGTCCGCCTCGGCGACGGCCGAGGCGATGCGCTCGGCGAGCGGCGCGCGTTCGCCGGTAGCCGTGCCCACCACGACCGGCAGCGTCCGGGCACCTCGTACGGTCAGCGCCCGCAGGCATCCGGCCGCCCACGGGTGGTCCTCCAGGCCCTGCGGGAGCACCACCAGCCAGGTGCCGCTCAGCACCGGTTCCGGTCCGTCCGCCAGGGGCTGCCAGGTGATCCGGTACCGCCAGGAGTCGGCGGCGTGCCGGGTCCGGTGCCGCCTGCGCCAGGAGGCCAGCGCGGGCAGCGCCGCTGTCAGCGACGCCCGGTCGTCCTCGGCCAGTTCCAGCACCTCGGCGACCGTAACGGCGTCGGCGCGCTCGACGGCGTCCCAGAACGCGGCGTCCGCCGGACCGTCGGTGTCCGCCGTCACGGTGGGCTCGGGCCAGTACCGCTCCCGCTGGAAGGGGTACGTCGGCAGCTGAACCGGCCGCGCCCCGCGCCCGGCGAAGAAGGCCGCCCAGGCGACGGGGACTCCCCGGACATGGGCGTGCGCGACGGCCGCGGTCAGGGTCTGTACTTCGGGGCTGCTGTATCGCAGCGCGGGCACGAATTCCGCGTCGGCGCTGTCCTGACCCATCGCGGAGAGCACACCGTCCGGGCCCAGCTCGATGAGCGTCCGCACACCTTGTTCGCTCAACGTCCGCATGCCATCGGCGAATCGCACCGACTCGCACACATGCCGTACCCAGTACTCCGGGTCGCGCAATTCCTCGGCGCCCGCCGGTGCACCGGTGACATTGGATACGACGGCGATACGCGGCGCCTCATACAACAGGCCTTCCGCGACCTGGCGGAACTCCGCCAGCATCGGCTCCACACGCGGCGAATGGAAAGCATGCGAAACCGCGAGCCGCTTAGTCTTACGACCCTGCTGAACGAACCGCTCCGCGATCTCCAGTACGACGTCCTCGTCACCGGACACCACAACGGACGCGAGCCCGTTGACAGCGGCGATCGACACCGTGTCCAAGCCCGCCAGGGCCTCGGCGACCTCGGCCTCGCTCGCCTCCACCGCCACCATCGCGCCCCCGGAGGGCAGCGCCTGCATCAAACGACCACGCGCCGCCACCAGCACACACGCGTCCTCAAGCGACCACACCCCCGCCACATACGCGGCAGCCAACTCACCGATCGAGTGGCCCAGCAGGACATCCGGCGTCACACCCCAAGACTCCAAAAGCCGGAACAACGCCACTTCGAGAGCGAACAAACCCGCCTGCGTGTACACCGTCTGATCGAGCGCGGCCGCGTCCTCGAACACAACCTCCCGCAACGACCGGTCCAACTCCACATCGAACCGCGCACACACCGCGTCGAACGCCTCCGCGAACACCGGAAACGCCGCATACAACTCCCGGCCCATCCCAACCCGCTGCGCCCCCTGCCCGGTGAACAGAAAAGCAGTCCTGCCCGGCTCGGAGGCGACGCCTCGCAGCACGCCGGGGGCGTCGCGGCCCTCCGCGAGGGCGGTCAGCGCGGTGAGGAAAGCGTTCCGGTCGTCGGCGACGACGACGGCGCGGTGGTCCAGCGCCGCGCGGGCGGTTGCCAGCGTGAGGGCGACGTCGGCCGGTTCGGAGGTGTCCGCCGCCCTGGTGTGGGAGAGCAGTCGCCTGGCCTGATCCGCGAGTCCCGACGCGGTGGCCGCCGACAGCAGCCACGGCACGACCGGGGTGGTGACGCGGGCCGGGACGGTGGCGGGTTCGTCGGCGGGCGGTGCCTGTTCGAGGACAGCGTGGGCGTTGGTGCCGCCGATGCCGAAGGAGGAGACGGCCGCCCGGCGCGGCCGGTCGAGGCCCGGCCACTCGCGGGTCTTGGTGAGCAGTTCCACCGCGCCCATCGACCAGTCGACCTGAGGGGTCGGTTCGTCGACGTGGAGCGTACGAGGCAGCACTCCGTACCGCATCGCCATGACCATCTTGATCACACCGGCGACACCGGCGGCGGCCTGCGTGTGCCCGATGTTGGACTTGACGGACCCCAGCCACAGCGGGCGGTCCTCGGGCCGGTCCTGGCCGTAGGTGGCCAGCAGCGCCTGGACCTCGATGGGGTCGCCGAGCCGGGTCCCCGTGCCGTGCGCCTCGACCACGTCGACATCGGCGGCGGGCAGGCCCGCGCCGGACAGGGCCTGGCGGATGACCCGCTGCTGCGAGGGACCGTTGGGTGCCGTGAGGCCGTTCGACGCGCCGTCCTGGTTGACGGCCGAGCCGCGGAGCACCGCGAGCACCCGGTGGCCGTTGCGCCGGGCGTCCGACAGCCGCTCCACGAGGAGGACGCCGACGCCCTCGGACCAGCCGGTGCCGTCCGCGTCCCTGGCGAAGGACTTGCAGCGTCCGTCGGGGGCGAGGCCGCGCTGCCGGGAGAACTCCACGAAGGTGGAGGGCGTGGCCATCACGGTGACACCGCCGGCCAGCGCCAGTTCACACTCACCCTGCCGCAGCGCCTGGGCCGCCAGATGCAACGCCACCAGCGAGGACGAACACGCCGTGTCGACGGTCACCGCCGGACCCTCAAGACCGAAGGTGTAGGCGACCCGGCCGGAGAGCACACTGCCCGCCGTGCCGGTGACCGTGTAGCCCTCGGCCTCGCCAGAGAGTCCGGCGGAGTGGACGGCGTAGTCGTGGTACATGAGCCCGGCGAAAACACCGGTCCGGCTGCCCTTGAGGGCGGTGGGGTCGAGGCCCGCCCGTTCGAAGACCTCCCAGGAGGTCTCCAGCAGCAGCCGCTGCTGCGGGTCCATCGCCAGCGCCTCACGCGGGCTGATGCCGAACAGTCCGGCGTCGAAGTGCCCGGCGTCGTACAGGAATCCGCCGGAGCGGGTGTAGGAGGTGCCGTGGTGGTCGGGGTCCGGGTGGTACAGGCTGTCCAGGTCCCAGCCGCGGTCGGCGGGGAATTCGCCGGTGCCCTCCAGCTCGGAGACGACCAGCCGCCACAGTTCCTCGGGGGAGTTGACGCCGCCGGGATAGCGGCAGGCCATGCCGACGATGGCGATCGGCTCGTCCGTGTCCGCCGCCTTCGCCTGCTGTGGCGCGGTCTCCGGTGTACGGTCGCGCAGCAGTTCACCGTGCAGGTGGCGGGCGACGGCGAGCGGGGTGGGGTAGTCGAAGACCACGGTGGGTGGCAGCCGCAGGCCGACCGCGGTGCCCAGCTGGTTGCGGAGTTCGATCGCGGTCAGCGAGTCGTAGCCGAGGTCCTTGAAGGTCTGCTCGGCTCCGACGGCGTCGGCCGACCCGTGGCCGAGGACCGCGGCCACTTGCTCGCGCACCAGGGTGAGCAGGGTGCGGTGCCGTTCCGCCTCGGGCAGGGCCGCGAGCCGTCCGGCCAGGGAGCCGGGAGCATCGGCGGCGTCGGGTGCGGGGGGCCGCACGAGGTGCCGCAGCAGGGCGGGTACGGGCGTGGTGGCGGCCTGCGCGCGCAGTCCGGCGAGGTTGAGGCGGGCGGGCACCAGCAGGGCGCGGTCGTGGCGTACGGCCGCGTCGAACAGGGCCAGTCCCTGCTCGGTGGGAAGGGGCTGCAGGCCGGAGCGGGCCATCCGGTGCAGGTCGGTCCCGGCGAGTTCGCCGGTCATGCCGGAGGCCTCCTCCCACAGTCCCCAGGCGGGCGCCGTGGCGGGCAGGCCCTGGGCGCGACGGGTGTGGGCGAGGGCGTCGGTGAAGGTGTTGGCAGCGGCGTAGTTGGCCTGGCCGGGGCCTCCGAGATGGCCGTTGACGGAGGAGAAGAGCACGAACGCGGCGAGGTTCGCGTCCTGGGTGAGCTGGTGGAGGTTCCACGCGCCGTCCGTTTTGGGGCGCATCACCTGGTCGACGCGTTCGGGCGTCAGGGTCTCGATGACGCCGTCGTCGGTCAGACCCGCGGTGTGCACGACGGCGGTCAGCGGGCGCGCGGCCGGGAGCGGGTCGAGCAGTGTGGCCAGGGCGTCGCGGTCGGCGATGTCGCAGGCGGCGATGGTGACGTCGGCGCCCAGGGCGCGCAGTTCGTCGCGGAAGCCGGGCATGCCCGGCGCGTCGATGCCGCGGCGGCCGGTGAGGAGCAGATGCCGGGCCCCGTGCTCGGTGACCAGGTGGCGGGCGACGAGCCGTCCGAGGACGCCGGTGGCGCCGGTGACGAGGACCGTGCCGTCCGGGTCGAGGAGCGGAGTGCCGGGGTCGGTGCCGGTCGGCGGGGCCGCGGTGAGCCGCGGGGTGGTGAGGGTGCCGCGGCGCAGGGCGATTTGGGGCTCGTCGGAGGCGACCGCCGTGGGCAGCGCCATGGTCGATCGGGCGTCCGTGTCGAGGTCGACGAGGACGAATCGGCCGGGGTGTTCGGTTTGCGCGGAGCGGATCAGGCCCCACAGCGGCGCGTGCGTCAGGTCGGTGACGGGTTCGTCGGGTCGGGTGCCGATCGCGCCACGGGTGGCGACCACGAGCGTGGTCGCGGTGAGCCGGGTGTCGGCCAGCAGTTCCTGGACGAGTGCCAGCAGGTCGGCGGTGGCGGCACGGGCCCCGGTGGCGGGTCCGGCACCGGTGTCCGGGTGCCCGTCGGCGGTGCGCAGGGTCAGCAGGACGTCCGGCGGCGGGGCGCCGGAGTCGAGGGTCTGCCGCAGGACGGCGAGGTCAGGGTGGCTCGCCACCGTCGCGTCGGCCGCGGCGAGGGCGGTGCCCAGGTCCTCCGGCACGGGGCCGAGGACGGCCCAGGAGGCGGGGGCCCGGCGTGGGGCCTCGGTCTGCGGCGGGGTCCACTCCACCTGGTAGAGCGAGCGGGTGGCGGCGGAGCGCAGCCGGTCCGCGGCGACCGGACGCATCACGAGCGAGTCGATCACGGCGACCGGGCGGCCCAGCGGGTCGGTGGCGGTGACGGTCAGCGCGGCGCCGTCGGCACCGTCGGCGCGGTCGTCGGACGCGATGCGGACACGGAGGGTGTCGGCCCCGGTGGAGTGCAGGGTGACGCCGCTGAACGCGAAGGGCAGCCGCGGGGCCGTGCCGTGTGCGTCGGCGTCGTCGCCGACGCTGTCGAGCAGGGCGGCGTGCAGGGCGGCGTCCAGCAGGGCGGGGTGGATGCCGAAGCGACCGGCCTCGGCGCGCTGCGCCCCTTCCAGGGTGACCTCGGCGAACACCTCGGTACGCCCGGTGGTGCCGGTGTCCCGGCGCCAGGCGCCGCGCAGCCCGCGGAAATCGGGTCCGTAGGCGTAACCGAGGTCGGCGAGCCCGGTGTAGAAGCCGCTCAGCGGGACGGCGGTGGCGTCCTGCGGCGGCCACGGGGCGGGCGGCGCGGCGAGGGTGCCCGGCGCGCTGCTCAGCAGCCCGGTGGCGTGCTGGGTCCAGGGGGCGTCGGCGTTCTCCTGCTCAGCGCGGGAGTGCACGCTGACCGGTCGGTGGCCGGTGGCGTCCGGGGCGGCGACGGCGACCCGCAGGCGTACACCGCCGTGCTCGGGGAGCACGAGCGGGGCCTCGACGGTGAGTTCGGCGATGTGGTCACAGGCCGCGGCGGTCGCGGCGTGCAGGACCATGTCGACGAAGGCGGTGCCGGGCAGCAGGGGCTGGCCGAGGACCTGGTGATCGGCGAGCCATGGGTGGGTGTCCAGGGACAGCCGACCGGTGAAGAGCAGCCCGTCGGAGCCGGGGAGTTCGGCGGCGGCCATCAGCAGCGGGTGGTCACCGTCCAGCAGGCCCGCCGCGCCGACGTTCCGGTCCGTGGTGCCGGGCAGCAGCCAGAACCGCTCGCGCTGGAAGGGGTGGCCCGGCAGCGGCACCCGCTGGACATCCCGGGCGGTGAACGCCTGCGCCCAGCGCACCGGTACGCCCGCGACATGTGCCTCGGCGAGCGACGTCAGCAGCCGGGCGGGGCCGCCGTCGGCGCGGCGCAGGGTGCCGATGACCCGGGCGTCGTCCGCCTCAGCGGCGGCGAAGGTCTCCTCGAGCCCGACGCTGAGCACCGGATGCGGACTGGCCTCCACGAAGACGCGGTGGCCGTCGGCGAGCAGGGCGCGTGTGGTGCGCTCGAACTCCACCGGGTGGCGCAGGTTGCGGTACCAGTACGCGGCGTCGAGTTCGGCGGTGTCGAGGCGTGTGCCGGTCACCGTGGAGTAGAACGGCACCTCGCAGGCGCGTGGGGTGACCGAGGCCAGCTCTGCCGACATCCGTTCGCGGATGGCCGCGACCCCGGCGGTGTGCGACGGGTAGTCGATCGGCACGCGGCGTGCGCGCAGATCCCGCTCGGCGCACTGGGCGAGGAGTTCGTCGAGTGCCGCCGGGTCACCGGCGACGACGGTGGAGGACGGCCCGTTGACGGCCGCGACGGTGAGCCGGTCGGACCAGGCGGCGATCAGTTCGCGGGTGCGGTGCTCGGGCAGCGCGAGGGAGACCATGCCGCCGGAGCCTGCGAGGCCCAGCAGTAGTTGGCTGCGCAGCGCCGCGATCCGGGCGGCGTCGGTCAGGGAGAGGGCGCCGGCCACGCAGGCGGCGGCGATCTCGCCCTGGGAGTGTCCGACGACGGCCGCGGGGCGCACTCCGCAGGAGCGCCAGACCTCGGCCAGGGCCACCATGACGGCGAACAGCGCGGGCTGGACGACGTCGTCGCGGTCCAGCGCGGGCGCGCCGGGGGCGCCGCGCAGGACGTCGGTGAGGGACCAGTCGACGTGGGGGGCGAGGGCGTCGGCGCACTCCTGGACGCGGCGTGCGAACACGGGTGAGGAGTCCAGGAGTTCGGTGGCCATGCCCGGCCACTGGGAGCCTTGGCCGGGGAAGACGAACACGGCTTCGCGGTCGGCACCGACGGTGGTGGTGCCGCGGACCAGTCCGGGCGCGTCCCGTCCCTCGGCCAGCGCGCTCAGCGCGGTCAGGGCCTCGTCGCGGTCTGCGGCCACCACCACCGCGCGGTGCGGCAGCTGCGACCGGCCGGTGGCCAGGGTATGTGCCACGTCGGCGGTGCGCAGCCCGGGCCGGGCTTCGAGGTGGGCACGCAGCCGGG
This sequence comes from Streptomyces sp. NPDC059850, assembly GCF_042731515.1. Classification (NCBI taxonomy): domain Bacteria; kingdom Bacillati; phylum Actinomycetota; class Actinomycetes; order Kitasatosporales; family Streptomycetaceae; genus Streptomyces; species Streptomyces sp. NPDC059850. The sequence continues at coordinate 24,989 of NZ_JBHWJI010000032.1, read as the reverse complement.
CCGACTGCTCACGCAGCGCGGCCTCGGAACGCGCGGACAGCGACCAGGGCAGTGCGGACCGGCCGGTGGCGGCTTCGGCGTCCCGCACGCCGTGGGCGCCGGTGGCCGGAGCGGCGTCGGCACCAGCAGGGGCGTCGGCCGGTGTCGGCTCCGATTCGATGATCACGTGCGCGTTGGTGCCGCTGATGCCGAACGCGGAGACCGCGCCACGCCGGACGGCACCGCTGGCGGGCCAGTCGACGGTGTCGGTCGGCAGCTCGATGTGGCCTGCGGACCAGTCGACATGGCTGGTCGGTCGGTCCATGTGGAGGGTGCCGGGCAGCCTGCCCTGCCGCAGGGCGAGCACCATCTTGATGATGCCGGCGACTCCGGCGGCGGCCTGCGTGTGCCCGATGTTGGACTTCAAGGAGCCGAGCAGCAGCGGCTGTTCGGTGGTGTGGCCGCGCCCGTAGGTGGCGAGCAGCGCCTCGGCCTCGATGGGGTCGCCGAGCCGGGTGCCGGTGCCGTGTGCCTCCACGGCGTCTACGTCCGCCGCGGTCAGCCGGGCGTTGGCCAGGGCCTGGCGGATGACACGCTGCTGGGAGGGGCCGTGGGGGGCGGACAGGCCGTTGCTGGCGCCGTCCTGGTTGATGGCGGTGCCGCGGATCACGGCCAGCACCTGGTGGCCGTTGCGGCGGGCGTCGGAGAGCCGTTCCACCACAAGCAGCCCGACGCCCTCGGCCCAGCTGGTGCCGTCGGCGGCATCGGCGAACGGCTTGCACCGGCCGTCCGGTGCCAGTCCGCGCTGACGGCTGAACTCGGCGAACATCCCGGGGTTGGGCATGACCGTGACGCCGCCGGTGACGGCGAGGGTGCAGTCGCCCTGACGCAGCGCCTGACCGGCCAGGTGCAGGGCGACCAGGGAGGAGGAGCAGGCGGTGTCGACGGTGACGGCGGGGCCTTCGAAGCCGTAGGTGTAGGCGATACGGCCGGAGGCGACGCTGGCGGTGTTGCCGGTGAGCAGGAAACCCTCGACGCCGTCCGGCGCCTGGTGCATGCGCGGGCCGTAGTCCTGGGTCATGGCACCGACGAACACACCGGTGCGGCCGCCCTTGAGCGAGCCCGGGTCGATACCGGCCGCCTCGAAGGCCCGCCAGGAGGTCTCCAGCAGCAACCGCTGCTGCGGGTCCATGGCGAGCGCCTCGCGGGGCGGAATACCGAAGAAGGTGGCGTCGAACTCGTCGGCGTCGTGCAGGAATCCGCCTTCGCGGGTGTACGACGTGCCGGGGTGGGCGGGGTCCGGATGGTACAGCTTGTCGAGGTCCCAGCCGCGGTTGGTGGGGAAGCCGGTGATGGCGTCGCCTCCGGAGAGCAGCAGCTCCCACAGCTGTTCGGGACTGTGTACGCCGCCGGGGAAACGGCACGCCATGCCGACGATGGCGATCGGCTCGTCGTCGGCGGTGTCCGGCGCCACCGGCTCCGCCACGTGCTCGGCCTCGGTGCCGCGGACGGCCGCACTCAGCCGTTGTACCAGTGATTCCAGGGTGGGGTGGTCGAAGACCACGGCGGCGGGCAGCCTGAGGCCGAGGGCGGCGACGAGCCGGTTGCGCAGCGCCACCGCGGCCGAGGAGTCGATGCCGAGGTCACGGAAGGCACGGCCCGAGTCGGCGCCGACGGCGGCCTGGTCGCCCAGGACCGCGGCGAGTTCGGTGCGCACCAACCCGGCGAGTTCTCGCGGCAGTTCGGTGTCGGACAGTGCGGCGAAGCGGGAGACGGCAACGGCCCGGTCCGGCTCCTGCCGCACGCCGGGGTCGGGTGCGGGCAACTCGACGGGGCGCGGGTCCGTCCCGGCGAACGCACCGGCCCAGTCCACGCTCCCGCCGTGCGCGTGGACTTCGGCCATGCTGGCCAGGCACCGTGCGCGGCCGCCGTCCTCGCGCCGCAGGGTGCCGACGACGGCGGCCACACTGCCGGCGTCGTCCAAGGTCTGCTGGACGCCGAGGGTCAGCACGGGGTGCGGGCTGATCTCGACGAAAGCCGTGGGCCGATGGGTGAGCGCGGCCCGGACAGCGGATTCGAACAGGACGGTGCCACGCACCATCCGGTACCAGTACTCGGCGCCGAGCCGGGTGGTGTCGTAGCGGCCGCCGGTGAGTCCCGAGTAGAAGGGGATGGTCGAGGGGCCGCCGGTGATGGGGGCCAAGTCCCGTAGCAGTCGGTCGCGTACGGAGACGATGTGCGGGGAGTGGGCCGCGTAGCCGACGGAGATGAGCTGGGCGCGCACGCCGTCGGCGACGAGTTCGGCACGCAGGGCGGCCACGGCCTCGGTGTCACCGGAGACGACGGTCCACGAGGGGCTGTTGACGCCGGCGATCGCGATGCGGGAGCCCCACGGCTCCAGGCGCGGGCTCAGCTGATCGACCGGGAGCAGGACGGAAAGCATCTCGCCGTGGCCGACCAGGGACATCTGAGCACGGCTGAAGGCGGCGACCGCGTGCAGCGCGTCGGGGAGGGAAAGCGCCCCGGCGACGTGGGCGGCGGCGAACTCGCCCATGCTGTGGCCGACGACCGCGCCGGGTTCGATTCCGGCGGACCGCCACAGGGCGGCAACAGAGATCATCACGGCGACGAGCGCGGGCTGGGCGACGTCGGGCCGCGCCCACAGGGCAGAGTCCTGATCGCCCGTCAGAAGGTCTTCCAGGGACCAGTCGACGTGCGGCTTCAGCGCCTCGGCGCACGCTGCCAGGGAATCCCGGAAGACGGGCGAGGAGTGCCGCAGTTCACGGGCCATCCCGGGCCACTGGGGACCTTGTCCGGGGAACAGAAAGACCGGCGGTGCGCCGTCGTGAGCCGTTCCGGTGACGAGGTTGGGCGCGGCCGTACCGTCCGCCAACGCCCGCAGCCCGAAGTCCTGTTCCTGGCGGTCGGCGCCTATGAGGACGGCCCGGTGCGGTCCCGTGGTGTCGTCCGCGAGGAGCGCGTGTCCGATGTCGGCGACGGCCCACTCGGGCCGGGTATCGAGATATTCCCGCAGCTGCCGCGCCCTCGCGCGCAAGGCCTTTTCGGTTGGCGCGGAAACGACCCAAGGTAACGTCGGCGAATGACCGTTCGCGCGTCGCCAGGAAAGCGATTCCGACATTCCCCGTCCCCCGTAGCCGATTGATATCTCAACGGTTTTACAACAGGGTCGGGGGTCGGCTGTACGCAGGGGAAAACGATCAGAAATATGCCGCAAAGGCCGACGCGGTAAAGAACATACCGCCAGCCGCCCCCGTGCGCATCACTTACATCCCCCGTGCTGCACGGCGCACACAATCCCCCGCGCCCCGTGATCAACTCGCCACCTAGCTAATACCGTGACTCGGCGGACTGTCAAGCGAGATCATCCTGTGACGAACCACGAGGAGTGACGACTGAATACGCCGAGTTGTTCCGGTGGCGCACCCCGGTGGCAGGTGGCGGGTGGTGGTGCGGCATCTGCTACCCGCCGTCCTGCCGCAGGCCGAGTGCTCACAGCTTTTCGAAGGGGTCGTGCTCGGCGAGGAGCTTATCCACCCGCGCCTGGTCCACGCGGCTGACGATCTGCCCGGCCTCCTGCCGGTCCCGGATGACCTTGGCCAGGGTGAACGCGGAGGTCACCAGGTAGAGCACCGCGATGGCCAGGAAACCTCGTACCCAGGCGTCGGCGTTCAACCGGAAGATGCCGATAGCGGTGGCCGCCATGGCGATGGAAAAAGAGGCGACCGCCTGACCATAGAACGCAGTCGTGCCCTGCTGCTTGACCGGTGTCTCACTCATGGGCAAAGAATCGGCGGCCGCCACCGCTCCCACATCCGCCCAGATACTCAGGTACGTACTCACATCGTTTCGCACGGCGTCCGCGGGACCCCGCCCAGCGCGGACCGCCCCGGGGTGGCGGCCGGTCCGGCAGTCCCAGGCCGTGGATCAGCGCCGCTCGCTGCGTGTCCAGGGCGGGGGCGCAGAGGTTCCGGCCCGGAGGCCCTTGCGCGGGTTCACAGTCCGGCGCCCATCGCGGACCGGTGTTTTCTCCCTGGTTCACGAAGACGCGCCGGGTGGGCGGGCGGAAGGCTGGGCGGCGTCACTTCGTACCCCCTTCCGAGGAGGAACACCGAATGACCCGACACGGAATCAGACGCCTCACCGCGCTGCTGGCCTGCACCGCGGCCCTCACCGGCGCCGCGCTCGGCGCCGGTGGGGCGGCTCAGGCGGCGACCTCGGCGAAGGCGCCGACGCTTTCGGCGGCGAGCACCTGTACCGACCCCAAGACGGGCGTGCCGTTCACCGCCACGATCGAGGGGGACAAGAACGCCAACGCGATCTGGGGCACGCCGGGCAGCGTCGTCAATGCCTTCTCGGGGGACGACTGGGTCTTCTCCGACCTGATCAGCACCTCCGCCGTGGTCTGCCTCGGTGACGGCTCGGACAACTTCAACCCCAGCGACCCGACCGATGTGTCGGTGGGGACGTACTTCGGCGTGAGCGGCCAGAACGGCAATGACAACATCACGGGAGGCACGGGGAACGACTACCTCTTCGGCGACAGCCCCGACAACGCCTCCCACTCCGGCAATGACACCCTGATCGGCGGCCCCGGCTACGACATCGCCAACGGCGGTCCCGGGATCGACCGGTGTGACGCCGAAGTCGAGATCAACTGCGAGCTCTGAGGACGGGTGCCGGGGGCCTCGTAGGGCACACATCCCTTCGGCACGCCGGGCTCATGTCGTCCAGGCGCCGGAGGAGGCCCTGGCGACCACGGCGGTCAGGATGCGGACGCCACGGGCGGATCCGGGGTCGACATCGGTGAGTTGCCGCACCCGCTGGAGACGGTAGTCGAGGGTTCGCGGGTGGATGTTCAGCGCGGCGGCGGTGTTCCTGCGGTGCATGTCATGGGCGTAATACCGCTCCAGGGTGACGAGCAGTTCGGGTCCCCGGGCGAGGCTTTGGGCTATGCCGGACAACCAGGTGTCGATCTCGCGGTCTTCGGCGACGGCCAGTTCGACGAAGACATCGGCCAGGGTGTGCAGGCGACGGGGTACGGGCTGGAGCGGAGCCGCCAGGCTGATGCGCCGGGCGCGCGCGTACGCGTCGGTCAGCGCGCGGACGCGGCCCGTACTGGCGCCGACCGCGCAGGGCAGCGCCACCGCCTGGCCCGCGTCGCGGAGGAAGGCGAGCGCCCGGTCCCGCGCGGACCGGGCGTGAACCGGCCGGGCCGTGCCAGGGGCGCGGTCCTGGTCGGCGGGTATCAGGGCCACCAGCTCCTCCGCCCGGGGCCAGGCCATCGGCACCCGGTGGTGGGCCAGGAGGGATTCGACGATCCCCTCACGTCCTGCGGCGGCCAGGGCGGGACGGCCGGGGACGTGGACGACCACCACCTCGTACGAAGCGGCCAGGCTCATCCCGACGGCGCGGGCGAGGCCAGGGGCCAGGGCGTCGTCGGCGAGGAGGGCCCGGGCGAGCGCGCCCACCCGGGCCGCGAAGGGCAGGCGGCGCTTCTGCTCCGCCGCGTGGCCGCGGGTATAGGCGTCGATGCCGCGGGTGCCCTGTGCGGTGAACCAGACCATGAGCCGCATCAGTTCATCGGTGTTCTCCGGGCCGGAGGCCTCCTGGATCTCCCGGAGCATGAGGTTGGTGTGCAGACCGAGAACCCGCCGCCGGGACGCGGCGGACATCCCCGTTCTGGCCCGCGACGCGCCCATCGACGCGATGTGGTCGAGATCCTCGGGGGTGAGGGGAGTGCCCTCGGGGGCTAACTCCAGGGTGCGGCGTCTGAGCCAGACCGCGTACTCCAGCGCTTCGGCTCTCAGCCGGCCGTCGTCCTCCACGAACCGGTACTCGGGGATCTCCCGTCCGTAGACCTCGACTTCATGGCGTGCGTCGTCCAGAGTGCGCCGGGACAGTGCTGCGAAGAGGTGACTTCCCATCGGTCGGTGCCTCCGTCAGTCTCTCGGGAACTCCCGCAAGACCGCACGGGGACAGCTACACGTACAGCTACACGCAGGGGGCGGTGCTCCACGCGGCGTTCCCGATGTCGGATGGGTCGAAGCCGAGCATGCCACCATTCGAGCTCCCGTGCCGGGGCATGGGGGTCAGGATCCGTGTCGGGCGCTGGTCATTCGGATGGCGGCGAGCGCGGCGACCAGCGCTACGGCGGCGGTCAGGAGGAGGCTGGCGCGCAGCCCGTACTCGAAGCCGTCCGGGGCGGAGATCAGGGCGCCGAAGACGGCCACGGCCAGGGCGCCGCCGATCTGGCGACTGGTGTTGAACACCCCGCTGGCGGTGCCGGTCTGGTGGACGGGCACGTGCTCCAGCAGCAGGGCGGTGGTCGGGGGCATCACCAGGGGGCCCGCCAGCCCCACCGGGATCAGCAACAGCGCGCTGCCCCACACCGGCGTCGAGTCCGGCACCAGGGCCAGCGCGACGGACCCGGCGGTCATCAACGCGAGGCCCGCGATGATCGGTACGCGCGGACCGGTGCGCTCCGCGATCCGTGCCGCGAACGGGGTCAGGCAGGCGCTGAGCAGCATCATCGGCAGGAACGCGATCCCGGCGGCCAGTGCGGACAGGCCGTGCTGCTGCTGGAAGGAGAGGCTGAAGAGGAACGGCAGTCCGTAGAAGCCGACCATGAACGCGAATCCGATGCCGGTGGCGATCACCACTGTCGTGGCGCGGAACAGCTCCAGCGGCACCATCGGGTGCGTGCCCTTGGCCTGCGCGGTCACGAACGCGGCGGACGACAGCACGGCCAGGCCGAGCGCCCCGAGGACCTGCGGCGCGGTGAACCCGGCCTCCCCGGCCTCGATCGCGCCGAAGGTCAGCCCGCCCATGGCCAGGATCCCGGTGATCTGCCCGATCCAGTCGAACGGCGCCGGGCGGGTCGGCGAGTGCGGGGTGCGGGAGAGGAGCAGCAGGGTGATGACGCCGACCGGCAGGTTGCTCCAGAAGATCATCCGCCAGGAGAGCAGGCTCAGCACGCCGCCGAGCACCGGTCCGGCCGCCGCCGCCATGGCACCGCCCATCGCCCATACCCCCACGGCGTGTGCCCGGCGGGCCGGGTCGGGGAATGCCTGGCGTACCAGCGCCATCGAGGTCGGCATGGTGACGGCCGCGCCGATGCCCTGCACCACGCGCGCGGCGACCAGTATCGGCAGCGAGGGGGCCAGCCCGCACGCCACTGAGGCGAGCACGAACAGGACCAGCCCGCCCGCGAAGGCGCGGCGGGCACCGATCCGGTCCGACAGTGCTCCGGCCGACAGCAGCAGCGCGGCGAACATCAGGGTGTAGCCGTCCACGACCCACTGCAGGCCGGTGATGCCGCCGCCGAGCGCGTCACGGATCGAGGGCAGCGCGACGTTCACGATCGTCGCGTCCAGGGTGATCACGAAGAAACCCAGGACGGCGGCGGCCAGCGTCACCACCGGGCGCCGGTCCGTGCCCGGAGTGTCCGAGGCCGGAGTGTCCGAGGCCGCTGACCGGCGCAGAGAAGCGGGGAGGGACATGTCCGTGCGTGGTCCTAACGGGAGGTGCGGATGCCGGGTCCTCATTGCCCGGCCACGTATTCACGGAACCACGCACCCCCGCTGACCAGGGAGTCCTGGCTGGGAGGGGTACTGGCGGGGACCCCCTCGACAGCACACGTCCTACGCTGGAACGGTGCCAGCCGACACCGTCCGCGAAGACATCCGCAACTTCCTCACCAGCCGCCGGGCCCGCCTCACCCCGAAGGACGCGGGCCTGCCCGACGTCGGCGGGCGGCGCCGGGTCAGCGGGCTGCGGCGCTCGGAGGTGGCACAGCTCGCCGCCATCAGCGTCGAGTACTACACCCGGCTGGAGCGCGGCAACGTCCGTGGCGTCTCCGAAGCCATCCTGGCCAGCCTTGCCACCGCCCTCCGCCTCGACGATGTCGAACGCGCCCATCTGGCCGCCCTCGTCCGCGCCGCCAACGCCCCTCACCGCGCCACCGACCGCGACGGCGGAGCGTCACACGTACGCCCCAGCCTCCAGCAGCTCCTCGACGCGATGACCGGCGCCGCCGCCTTCGTCCGCAACGCCCACCTGGACATCCTCGCCACCAACCAGCTCGCCCGCGCCCTGTACCAAGAAGCCCTCGACACCGAGGATCAGCCGCCCAACCTGGCCCGCTTCGTCTTCCGCGACCCGCGCGCCCGACGCTTCTACCGCGACTGGGAGGGCATCGCCCACGACGCGGTAGGCAGCCTGCGCGCCGAAGCCGCCCGCACCCCGGACGACCCGGACCTCACCGGCCTCATCGACGAACTCGCCACCTGCAGCATCGAGTTCGCCGAGCGCTGGGACGCCCACGACGTCGACTACTACCGCAGCGGACAGCAACGCTTCCACCACCCCCACGCCGGTGATCTCGACCTCGACTACGACGCCCTCGAAATCCCCGCCGACCCCGGCCTCACCATCGTCACCTACAGCCTCTCCCCCACCGCGCCCCATGCCCCCGCGTTCCACCGGCTTCGACAACAGCGCCCGCGGGACCTCACCACCACCTGACCTCCGTGAAGGCGTCACCCCCGCCGGTCAGTCGTGGAATGTCGTGGTCTCCCGCAGCGCGGCACGTCCGGTGTCGATGTGGTTCACCGGTGCGGCGTCGTCGGCGTATCCGAACGAGATGCCGACGAGCAGCTTCCCCACGGGACCGTCCAGCTCGGCGCGTACCTCGTCGGCGTAGAAGCTCAGCAGTCCCTGCGGGCAGCTGGCCTCGCCGTACGCGGTCATCGCCAGCAGCAGCGTCTGCATGTGGGCGCCGACGTCGCCCGATCTGGTGGCGGAACTGGGCTGCCGTGAACCCGTCGCGCTCGCCGAGCAGCTGGTGCCCCTCCCGGACGGAGCGGCAAGCCGCGCCATGGCGCTGAACCAGGCGGTCTACGGCAGGCACGCACGCGCGGCCGCGGAGATCCTTCTGGAACGGGCCCCGCCGAAGAGCACGCGTAGGCTCTCGCGGTCCCCCGGTCCCCCGGTCCCCCGGTCAACGGTCTCGGCGTCCCCAGGAGCGCTGGCCGGCCATGGGGACGGCAGGGGTGATGTCAGGGGTGGGCGGCGCGATGGGGTGCGGTTGTGGGTTGCTGAGGCTGTTCCGGGTTCGGATGTGGAAGGCGAGAAGGCCGACGAGCGCGGCGGCTGCGAACCATCCGGCCTGGATGGCCAGGTATTTCGGCAGGGGCGTGGTGGAGAACCCCGCACCCGTGGCGGCCTGCATCGCGCCGTAGGACGGCAGATAGCGCACGATGCTGCCATTTGAACTGGAGCTGTAGAGGGGGTTTTGGAGGGCGAGGTCGATAACGCTGGTCATCACGACGGCGAACATGCCCTCCACTTCGCGTCGCAGCAAGGAGCCGAAGGCGACGCCCAGGGCGCCGTAAGTGATCCCGGCGAGGAAGAGCGCCGCGGCGAGCAGGGCTGGTTGCTCGGGTCTCCAGAGCGCGCAGGTGAGTGCTGTCGTGTAGGCGGCCACGGCCGCGGAGGCCAGCGTGAGGGAGGTGAGCTTGGCGAGGACGAGATGGGTGCGGGGGTAGCCGGACAGGGCCAGCCGTCGGTCGAAGCGGCCGCCCGCGAAGGAGGCCGCGAACATCATGAAGCCGATGATCAGGGTGACGGCGTTGAGGGCGCCGGTGATCTCGGTCAGCTGGTTGCCGTGGGGCGTGAGCAGATCTCCGGTGGCGCGCAGCCGGAAGCGGGTGCGGGTGTCGGGGACGGACCAGAAGGCCAGCGCGGTCCACACCGGGATGAACAGGGCCATGAGCACCATGGCGAAGCGGTTGCGCAGGTGCTCGGTCAGCGCGTAGCGGGCCGCGGTCGTGAAGAGCGTGCGATGGCGGCGACCGGGGTGGCGGGGCGTCATGCCGCACGCTCCGGGAGCTGCTGGTGCAGAACGCCGTCTTCGAGGCGCCACAGCACGTCGAGGCGTTCCGCGTCGTAGGCGAGGTGGGAGACCAGGAGCACCGATCGGCCGTCGCCGCGCAGCCACGTCGCCAGGTCCCAGAACCGCTGGTAGGTCTCCCAGTCGAAGCCCTGGTAGGGCTCGTCCAGGAGCAGGGTGTGCGGGTCGTGCATGAGGGCGAGGGTGAGGTTCAGCTTCTGCCGGGTCCCGCCGCTGAGGACTCCGGCCCGCTCGTCCGCGTACGCGCTGAACCGCAGTGTCTCCATGACCTCTTCGGCGCGCCCCAGGTCGGCTATTCCGTAGGCGACTTTGAAGTAGTCCAGGTGCTGGCGAACGGTGAGCGCGTCGTTGAGAACGGCCGCCTGCGGGCAATACCCGAACCCTCCGTCATGGATGACCGCGCCCCGGTCGGGGGCCAGTTCACCCGAAAGGATCTTCAACAGGGTCGACTTGCCCGCACCGTTTTCCCCGACTATCCCGGCCAGGACTCCCGGTCGCAGCCGTAGGTCGATACCGCACAATACCTCACGTCGGCCGTAGGCGTGGTGCACGCCCTTTACCTCCATCGAGGGCCTCCTCCCCTTGGCGTTCCGCTCTAACGAGCCGGGAGCGAAGAGGGCACGGCACCTCCGTTATTACAGCCAGACATTCATCCGATCTGATGATCTGGTGGTCAGTGGTCATTCAGGGGAGACGACGGACATCTAGCTTCTTGGCATGACCACATCCTCCCGCCCTGGGGCGCGGGTCCCTTCTCAAGCAGCGCGCCATCACGCCACGGTCTCGGTGCCGTTCGGCTCACCGCACCCTTCCGCCGGTGCCGAGGCGTGGTACCTCAACGGTCATCTGCGCGATGAGGACGGCGGCACCTACACGTGGATGATCAGCATGCTGCGCCACCACGACGTACGGGACGATGCCGCCACCCCCGGCTATGCCCTGGTGTCCATCTGCTCAGGCCCGAAGGGCGTGTCCCACGGCGCGTGGCTCTCGCCCACCATGCACGACGCGGTGCGCGACGCGCTCACCGGCGACACCGCGCAGGATCACCGGGTCCGCGAAGCGCTGACGCAGGCCCTGGCCGAGGGCCCCCTGCTTCCGGACCGGCTGCTGGCCGACTCCGTGGCCGAGTCGGCCGAGACCCTGGACCTCTCCTTCGGTGACCTGGCGGCGCTGCGCCGGGAGGAAGACGGCGGCTACCGGCTGAGCTTCCGTGACGGGGACCGCTTCGACCTCGTCCTCACCCCCGGCAAGAGCGCGGCCCCGCAGTTCGACGCCACAGGGCGTCACCCGGGGCGGCTTCCCACCGACGCGGACGCGATGACCTCGTACTTCGTACCGCGACTGCACGCCCACGGGACGGTGCGCCGCGAGGACGGAAGCCAGGGGCGGCTGGAGGGGCACGCCTGGTTCGAGCAGGACTGGGGCGCGACCTACTACGACGTGGAGCGGGCTCCGGGAACACCGGACCACACCTGGGAGTGGGCCGGTATCCAGCTGGACAACGGCTGGGAGATCAGCTGCATCCACTCCCGCACCAGCGATCCCGCCACCGGCGCCACCGGGCTGGAATTGACCCGTGCCACAGCGGTCGACCCGGACGGCAACGTCAGCTACCACGACCTGACCTGGCGGCCCCTCACGCACTGGACCTCACTGGCCACCCTCAACACCTACCCCACCACGGTGCAGGTGAGCGTGCCCGGCCTCGGCCTGGACGCCGAGATCACCGCGACGATCGCCGAGGGCGAGGTCCGCACCCTGGTCGTGGGCCGCGCCATGTGGGAGAGCCCCGCAGCCGTCCACGGCACCATGGGAACCACGCCGGTCAGCGGCACCGCCTTCCTGCAGACCCTCCCGACCAACACCATCGGCGACATCGAGCACTACATGCGCCGTACCCACGACATCGCCGGAGCGGAAGCCGCGGCCCTGTACTCCCCCGACCCGGCGGACGACGCCGCGCTCGGGCTCCTCACCGGTACCAGCGGCCTGACCGGCCTCGACACCGGCACTCGTACCCGTCTCCATCAGGCGGTCGCCGCTCCTCTCCTGCACCTGCTGGACAACCCGGGACGCTCCTGGCGCCCCTACGTCGCCGCGGCCGTCCTCTGCCTTCTCGACACCGACCCAGAGCCCTACCGGCCTCTCACCGCGATCACCGAACTCCTCCACCTCTCCGCACTGGTCATCGACGACATCCAGGACAACTCGCCGACACGGCGCGGCCGCCCGAGCGTCCACGAGGTCTTCGGCACCGCTCCCGCCATCACCGCCGGCACCCTCGGCTACTACACCTTCGACGCCCTCATGCAGCGGGTCCCGCAGGCCGCCCCGGAAACCATGCTCCGCATCTACCGGCTCTACCTGCGGGACCTGCGCGCCGCCCACGCCGGCCAGGCCCTCGACATCGCCGGGCACCACGCCGCGTTCGACGAGGCCGTCACCAGCGGTGACGCCCGCCCGCTCCTGGACGAAGTCCGCACCGCGCACCGGCTCAAGACAGGGATGCTCGTCCGCAGCACCGCCGAGGTGTCCGCGATCCTCGGCGGCGCCGACGAGCAGCAACTCGATGCCATCTGCCGGTACTTCGAAGCCGTCGGAACCGCCTACCAGATCACTGACGACGTCGCCGACCTGTACGGGCTGGTGACCGCCCAGGAACATCAGCAGGGCATCACCACACGCTCCCCCGCGGAAGACCTGCGCAACGGCGAGGTCACCTATCCCGTGGCCCACGCTGTCGGGCTCCTTGACGCGACCGGCCGCCAGCACCTGCGCGATGCGCTCCGGCAGCGTTCCGACGCCGGGGCGCGCACAGCATCCGAACTCCTCGTCCGCAGCGGCGCCCTCGAGGCGTGCATGACCGAAGCGCGCGACCTCGTCGACGAAGCGTGGGACAGCCTCGCCCCTCTCCTGCCGCCCACCCCGCACAAGGCCATGGTGCGCGCCCTGGGCTGGTACGCCGCCCAGCGCGAAACCGACCACGTCCTCAGCGGGACCGGTGAGCCCCCGGCTGCGACGCGGACGTGACGCCCTCGACGCTCCCGGGGCGGCAGCCGATCTCTCCAGTGGTTCCCGAGCCGCCGCGGCCTCGGCCGAGAACGCGGCCAACGAGAGTGCGGAGGCGTGAGGCGTGGGGGCGTGGGGTTGGCTGCGAGCGAGGGGCTCGCGTCAGACCTCGACACCATGCGACAACGCGGGGGCAACCGGACCTTGCCGATTGCCCCCGCGTCACTGGCCGCTAGGGTGCGAGCACGGCTTACGGTGTCAACGTGTCACCCGGCGTCGGGGTCGCGCGCTGAACCCAGGTGCCGCAGAACGTGATCACCGACCCCATGCGGTTGCAGGTGATGCCGTGCACGGTCCCGGATGTGGTGATGACGTCGATGAAAATGTCACTGCCGGGGCCGCCGGGACCGACGTCAATGGACACGCCGCAGGCGCCCACGGGTACCGCTCCCCCCTCGTCGGAGAGGTCGTCCCAGTCGATGTCCCCGCCGGGGCCGGACTCGTCTCCGACGTAGGGGATGCCGAAACTGACGGCCGCGTAGAAGGCTCCACCGCCAGCGCCTTCCTGACGAACGGTGTCGATGTCGAAGCACCCGTTGGCCCCCGGCCGCGGAGGCTTCGGCTTACCCGGATAGCCGGCGTCGGAGACAGGCTCGGGGTCCGCCAAGGAGAAGACCCGGTCGGTGGACATGACGGTCGAAGTCGACTGTGCTTCCACTCCGAGGCCTTGCGCCTCTGCGGGCAGCGCACCCAGTACACCTACCAGCGAGACGGCGGCCAGTGAGGTAAGGCCGCCGAGCGCCAGCCGTGTGGGCCGCCATGAACACCGCACCCGCGGTGATGTGGCCCTGCTTTGAGAACGCATTCAGTACTCCCTTGGGACGCGAGCCGGGGAATTCCCGGAAGAGGTTTTCTTGCCTTGATCTTCTTTCCACCTACGTCCCGGCATTTATGTGATGAATCATTCGAACAGCCTAATTCTCTGTAAGGCGATGCACCCAAACGGATTTCGTCCCTCCACCCACTGCCGCGCCACGGACGAACGCTCCCCTCCCGCTGTGGTGACCTGCCATCATGGCTGGGAAGGGATCGCGCCCCGCCCGGATTTCATGCCGGACGGGGCACTCCCCTGCCCAAGCGGCCAGCAGCACGTTCTCGCGGTCGAACTTTCCTTCGACCATCCAGGTGAGTGCGCACGCCGTGCCAGCGTGTGGGCCAAGGCGGCGCGGTACGGCTCCAGCATGGCCACTCACCCCGAACCCCAGCCGAACACGGAAATCGCCGGCCGCCATTCCCTGACGGACCGCAAGGGCTACGACGAGCGCTTCCTGGGCCCGGCCCTGCCGCTGCCCCTGCCAACCGACTCCGGCGCAGAAACGATTACCCTCCCCTACACCCACTTCACCGTCGTCTTCCGCCCGGACCGACGGCTGGCCGCGGCCACCGCCGTCACGATCGACGGCGCGCAGCTCATCGATGTGCCACGCGAGGACGAGTGGCGCTTCGACCCCCGCCTCCCCGAGGCCCAGCAGGCCGGCCACCCCATCTACCAGGACAACCCGCTGGACAAGGGACACCTGGTCCGCCGCATGGACCCCGTATGGGGTCCCGACGCGCCCACGGCGAACGACGACACCTTCCACTACACCAACGCCGCGCCCCAGATGAACGTCTTCAACCAGGGCAAACAGCTCTGGCAGGGGCTGGAGAACTTCTTGCTGGACCACGCCGAAGACTTCGACCGCAAACTGACGGTCTTCACCGGGCCGGTGCTCGAGGACTCCGACCCGCCCTATCGGGGCATCCGGGTACCGCTGCGCTTCTGGAAGGTCGCCGCGTTCATGCAGGACGGGGATCTCGCGGCCACCGCCTACGTACTCGACCAGAGCCCCGACCTCACCAAAGACGCCGCCGCCCAAGCCATGGCAGAGGCCGCGCGAGCAGGGGATCCTCCCCCGCTCGGTGCCTTCCGCACCTTCCAGGTGCCTGTGGCCGACATCGCCGACCTCACCGGCCTGGACCTGGGCCCACTGCCGGCCGCCGACCGGCTCCCGACCGGAGTGCGGGCAGAACGGCGCTGGACCCTCCTGGAGTCCTACGACGACATCACCATGCCCAACTCGTAGAAGACGCATGAGGGCGCGACCGAGCCGTGGACAACACCGTTGGCGGGCACACAGGTTTTGACGCGGCCCCGGGCGCGCCCCGGCGTTGCCCCGACAGGCGTAACGCGGCGTGATCGAATCCGCGCGTCGCGTTCGTACAGTGGCCCCATGTGGCGCCTCCCGCAAGCCGGTACCCTCGCCGTCCTCAAGCTCCCGGCCACCCTGCTGCTGGTCACCCTCGCGCTGATGGGCTTCGGCACGCTCCTGTCGGCGGGTGGTCTGACCGTGCTGACGGTGCATCCCACGCGGACCGTCACGCCGACCCCCACCGACACGGACACCACCTCCGGCCCGCCGACCTCGCCACCCACCACGCCACCCACCACGCCGCCGACCTCGCCCGTCACGTCTCCGCCCACCTCCCCGCCATCCGCGCCCGCCACGTCCGGCCCCGCATCGGGCCCACTGGCCCAGGGCACACAGGAGGTGATGGCCAATTCGGCGGCGCTGCTCACCTCCTGGATCGGGCTGATCAGCCAGGTGCTCGGGCTGCTGACGGCGATGATCGGCTTGGCCGCCGCGGGCCGTCGTCCGGCCGCCGAGCCCGCCGACGACGGTAGGTCCGATCCGCCGGGGGACCGACGACCTCGTCACCAGTGACTGCCGTAATGGTCCCCTCATGCCGTCGGCGTCGTCCTTACCGCGCGGTGTATCCGCCGTCCGCGTAGACCTCCGAGCCGGTCATGAAGGTGGAATCGTCGCTGATCAGGAATGCGACGACGGCTGCGATCTCCTCCCCACGGCCCAGCCTTCCGATCGGGGTGCCGTCCAGCATGGCCTCGTGGCGGGCTGTTCCCTCGTACCTTTCGAGCAGCTGCCGGGTCCCGATGAAGCCGGGGTGCAGGGAGTTGACGCGGACTCCGGATTCCGCCCAGTGCAGCGCCGCGTTCTTGGTGAGCGTGCGGACGGCGCCCTTTGCCGCGTGGTAGGCCGCGCTGTTCCCCATGCCGCCCACCGTGCCGAGGATCGAGGAGAGGTTGACGATCGATCCGCCGCCCGAGGAGGCGATGAGCGGGCCGAGGTGTTTCATGCCGAGCCAGACCCCGGTGGAACCGATCGACATAACCGCCTCCCAGCGGTCGACCGTCTCGTCCTCGACCGTGGCGATGCTGCCGATGGCGGCGTTGTTGATCAGCCCGTCCAGTCGGCCGTACTCACTCCGGATGAAGCTCGCCACGTCGACCCACTGGGACTCCTCGGCCACATCGAGCCGCGCCGTCACATGCCGTCCCGGCGTGCCGTCCAGCTCGGCGGCGAGGGTGGTGCACGCCTGCTCGTCGAGGTCGGTGAGCACCAGGTGGGCGCCCTCCTCCGCGAGTCTGGCGGCCGTGGCCGTGCCCAGTCCCCCGGTGGCGCCGGTCAGGCACACGACCTTGCCTCTGATGCGTTCGTCTATCGCTGGCACCGCAACCCTCGTTCATCGGGTCAGCCGAGGCTGACGAGCGTCTTTCCGGTCGTCCGTCCGGCGATCATCTCCGTCAGCGCGTGCGGAGCCGACTCCAGGCCTGTGAACACGGTCTCGCGGTAACGCAGGTCGCCGCTGCGAAGCCACTCGGCCATCCGGTGTCGCATCTGCCCCATGAGATGCAGGTGGCTGCTCCCCCGGAACCCGCGGAGGGTCAGGTCCTTGGACACCGCGAGGAACAGGTTGCGTGGCCCGGCCGGGCCGGACTCGTACTCCGAGATCGAGCCGCACATCGCTACGCGGCCGCCCCTTCTGAGGTGTGACAGGGCGGCTTCGAGATGGGTCCCCCCGACGGAGTCGAAGTAGACGTCGATCCCGTCGGGCGCGAGGTCGGCCAGCGTTGCTTCGAGGTTTCCTGCCCGGTAGTTGAAGGCGTCGGCGCCGACGTGGTCGCGCAGCCAGTCCACCTTGTCGTCGGTGCCCGCGCTGGCCACTACCCGGTTGCCCGTGAGGCGCGCGATCTGCACGGCCAAGCTGCCCACCGCTCCCGCGGCCGCCGAGACCCAGACCGTTTCCCCGCCTCGGAGCGCGTCCACGACGTGCAGACCGGCGTAGGCCGTCAATCCCATACCGCCGAGCGGGCCGAGATACCACCGGGGCTCGCATGCGTCGACGTCCAGGCGCGTCAGGGTGCCGAGTCCGCTGAGCTGCTCCGCACCCGCGTCCACGACGGCGTACTCGCGCCAGCCCTGGGCGTGCCACACGACGTCACCCGGGGCGAAGCCCTCGGCCCGGGACTCCGCCACCTCCCCCACGGTCATGATGCCGTCCATGGGGCGGCCGGGGGCGAAGGCGGCGAAGTAGCCGGAGGGCGCGTCGGGACGCAGCCGGAGCCGAAGGCCGGGGTCGACGGATGTCCATGTGTTGCGTACG
This sequence comes from Streptomyces sp. NPDC059850, assembly GCF_042731515.1. Taxonomy (NCBI): domain Bacteria; kingdom Bacillati; phylum Actinomycetota; class Actinomycetes; order Kitasatosporales; family Streptomycetaceae; genus Streptomyces; species Streptomyces sp. NPDC059850. The sequence goes on along the minus strand of NZ_JBHWJI010000032.1, from coordinate 7,564 downwards.
AGCACCTGCCCCGGCCCGGGCCGGGGCACGGGAACCTCGGCCACCTCGAAGTCATCCGGGCTGACGCTCCCGGCCGGGTATGTCCTGACCCGGATCTCGCGTCCGGTCCGCGTCATGCCAGTTTCACGACCTTTTCGCTGTCATCGTCCACGCACATCGCTTGGACCACATTGAACCAATATCAGTTTGGTTTGGCCAGGGGCAAGGGTGCAGCGGGTCTTCGCGGCATACGGTGTCCTCCGGCGGTGGCGATTCTGGCGGCGGCCTCCCGCCCCTCGGCGATCGCGTGCGCCACACGGCGCGGAACCACGGCGTCGCCAACCGTCAGTACCAAGGGGGCGGCGCAGTCCAGGGGGCCGTGGGGGCGGCGTTCCCCCACCACGACGACACGGTCCGCGGGCACGGTGGTGGCCCGGCCGGAGGTGCGGTGGGCGAGCGTGACGCCCTCGGGGCCGATGCCGGTCGCCGTGCACAGCGGCAGGATGTCGAGTTCGCAGGTGCCCGACAGGCGTTCCAGCAGTTGGACGCGGCTCTCGGGCGGGATCGCCCCGGCGAAGGCCGTTCCCGGGGTGACGAGGGTGATGCGGGGCACTCCTGCGGCCACGGCCAGTTCTACGACGTCGCACCCCGGCCACCAGCCGAACCCGTCGTCGGCCACGAGCACATGGGCGGCGCCTGCCAGCGACGGAATGCCCCGCGCCAGCACGGCCGACGAGGCCATGGCCCCGGTTTCCAGCAGCGGTGAGGTCTCCGCCGCGCCCGTGGCCAGAACGACGGCGCCGAATTCTTCGAGTTCAGGCCCTGCGGTCTGCCCGAGACGTACGTCGACACGCGCGGCGGACAGCCCCTGTTCGTAGAAGCCGAGCAGCGCGGCCCAGCCGGTGCGGTGGGGCGCCGAAGCCGCCGTGGCGAGCTGTCCGCCCAGCCGGTCGGCGGCCTCGTAGAGGACGACATCCGCCACCCCGGCGTGGGTGAGACTCAGCGCGCACTCCAGGCCCGCGGGTCCCGCCCCCACGACGGCGACGCGCTGCGCGGTGGCGTGCGCCGGGCGCCACGCACGCACCAGCGGTGCGGCGGGGCGACGCGGTTCGCCGGGCGGTGCGAGGTCAGGGTTGACCACGCACAGCAGCACCGGGTCGAACGTCCGGCAGTCCTCGTTGCAGGCCACGCAGGGCCGGACCTCCGTCGCGCGTCCTGTGAGCACCTTGTGCGGCAGGTCCGGGTCGGCGATGAGTGCGCGCGCCATCCCCACGAGGTCGGCTCCGGCCGCCAGGGCGTCGCCGATCGAGGCCGCGGTGCGGAAGGCGTGGGACGCCACGAGCGGCCGGGTGACCAGTGGCCGCAACTGGGCCAGATCGTCCAGCACCGGGGGGCGTTCGGTGGCCATGTCACGGACGTACGTGGTCCGCACCCCGACGGTGACGTTGACGTAGTCGACCAGCGGATCCACGGACGGCAGCAGCGCGGCCAGCTCGTCCGGCGTCAGCGCCACGTCCTCCGAGGCGTCGACGCTGAAACGGATGCCGAGCAGCGCGTCGGCCGACAGCCCGCGAATCGCGGCGATCACCCGCTCCAGTACCGCGAGCCCGTCACCGCGCGGGTTCGTGCGCGGGGAGAGGAACTGCTCCAGCAGATAGGCGTGCGCGGCGTGCAATTCGATGCCGTCGAACCCCGCCTCCAGAGCGTGGGCGGACGCTACCCGGAACGCCTCCACCACCTCGTCGATCTCGCTGCCGAGCAGAGCGCGCGGCGCCGTCGGCTCACGGGGAGAGCGCACGGCCGCGGGAGCGACCGGTGCGTAGTACGACTGCGCACCGAGCGTCTCGCGGCCCAGATGGACAAGCTGGCAGACGGCGACCGCGCCTTCGGCGTGGATGGCCTTCACCCGCTCCCGCAGCGGTCCCACCGCCTCCGGACGATGGAGCTGAAGGATGTTTCCCTGCCGCGGCACGGACTCCGGCGCCACCGTCGTACCGCCGCAGACCAGCAGCGCCGCGCCACCGGCCGCCAGACGGCCCCAGTACTCGGCGTCGCCGCGTATCGGCAGCCCATCACGTACGTAGCCGCTGGCGTGGGCCGTGGCGACCATTCGGTTCCGCAGCGTCGACGCACCGACGACCAGCGGCGCGGCCGCCGCCGGAAGAGGTGATGCGGTCATGCGACCTCCGGCATCGGTCATGATCGTGACTACGGTTGAGGGACAGCGCCCGCGATGGGTGCGGCGCGGCGTCCTCGGATGAGGTCGGACAGCCGTTCCGCGGCGGCGATGGTCGGCAGGTTGGTGTTGGCCCGTGGCACTTCCGGGAACACGGAGGCGTCGGCGACCCAGAGCCCGTCGAGGCCGAGGACGCGGCCGGTCGGGTCGACCACCGCGCGGGGGTCGTCGGGTGCGCCCATGCGGCAGGTTCCGCAGATGTGGCCGGTGTCGCCGATGGTCTCCATCAGCCAGCGGTCGATCGCCGCGTCGTCGGACAGCGCGTCGAGGCTTCGGCCGGTGATGTCGATGGCGATGTGCTCGAAGGCGGTGTCGAACGGTCCGCTGCGCAGCAACTCCACGCACCTCTTGACGCCGTCACGCATCCGGACGAGGTCCGAGGGGTCGCTCAGCAGGTCCTGGTCGATCACCGGATGCACGTCGGGGTCGGCGGAGGCCAGGCGCAGCACGCCGCGCGAGAACTGCTGGTTCGCCCACAGGCAGAGCAGGCCGGGACCGCCCGCCACGTGGCCGCCCCCTACGCCGCCCCAGGTTCCGCCGGTGCCTTCCGCGACGAGGTGGGAGTCGCCGGGGTTCGGCAGGGCGAGCGTCTGGTTGATCGAGGTGATTATCATGTCGTTCTCGCCCGCTCCCGCCAGTCCGGAGGAGTAGCGCAGACAGCAGTTGGCGTGCCGGGCGTCGATGTCGGGCTGCTGTCCGGGCCAGGCGTACAGCCAGAACAGCGCCAGCGGATGTTCCTGCATCCCCTCGCCGACCGGGAGCGCCGCCACGGGGCCGTTCGGCCCGATGCCGGACCGCAGCAGAATCGCCGGGGAGTGCACCGCTCCGGCGCACAGGACGACGTGCTGGGCACGGACTTCCGTCCAGTCGTTCCCCCGGCGTACTCGCACCCCCACCGCCCGGCCGCCCTCGATGAGCACCGTGTCCACCGTCGCGCCGCCGAACACCCGCAGATTGGGGCGCTGTCGGGCCGGTTCGAGGTAGCCGTCGTTGGTCGTGACGCGCGCACCGTCGCGGGAGCTGATGGCGTACGGCGAGACACCGGTCCCCGTGGGCCCGTTGTGGTCGTCGCACCACGGGTGGCCAAGCCCGAGCGCGGCCTCGGCGAGTGCGTGGTCGGCGGGGCCCCAGTCCTCGCGGCCGAGCCGCTGTACGGGTATGGGCCCGTGGTCGCCGTGGTGAGGGCGGTCACCGAAGTCCGCGTCGCTCTCCATGCGCCGCAGGTACGGCACCATGTCCGCGTACGACCAGCCGGGACAGCCGTACGCCGCCCACCGGTCGTAGTCGTCCGGCATGGCGCGGAAAGCGATCATGCCGTTGACCGACGACGAGCCGCCGAGGCCGCGTCCGCGCACATGCGTCCGCGGCGCCTGGGCGCGGCTGCGCCGTGACGTAAGGCCCGGCCACTGGAACTCCGCGCAGGCCGTCTCGTCCAGCGCCCGCCAGCCGTTCATGCTGCGCAGCTGCGGTGGGGCGTCGGCGGACCGCCAGTCGCGCCCGGCCTCCAGCAGCACGACCTCGCTGGCCGGATCCTCGCTCAGCCGCGCCGCCAGCACGCTCCCGGCGCTACCACCGCCGACGACCACCCAGTCGGCCTCCACTGCTGGCGTCATGGTGCCCCCACCCTTCATCCGCGCGCTGGACGACAGAGATTGAATTGACTTCAATTCTGCGGGGAGCGTACTGCCCTGAACGGAACAGCGGCAAGGCTCGTGACGGGCGTGGGGCACCGAGACAGCCGCTCGTGGTCAGACGTTGCGCCGGTACTCCCCGCCGACCTCGAAGAAGGCCTCGGTGATCTGCTGCAGGGAGCAGACCCGGGCGGCGTCCATCAGCGCCGCGAAGACGTTGCGGCCGCTGATGGCGGCTTCCTTGAGGGTGCTCAGGGCGGCGGGTGCCTGCTCCTGGTGGCGGTCCTGGAACTCGTGGACGCGCTTCAGCTGGGACTGCTTCTCGTCCTCCGTGGCGCGGGCCAGCTCCACGGCCACCTGGCCCTGTTCGGTGTCGGCGTCGGGGTGGCGGAAGGTGTTGACGCCGATGATGGGCAGGGTGCCGTCGTGCTTGCGCTGCTCGTAGAGCATGGACTCGTCCTGGATACGGCCGCGCTGGTAGCCGGTCTCCATGGCGCCGAGCACACCTCCGCGCTCGCTGATCCGCTCGAACTCGACCAGCACCGCCTCCTCCACGAGGTCGGTGAGCTGGTCGATGACGAACGAGCCCTGCAGCGGGTTCTCGTTCATCGCCAGGCCCCACTCCCGGTTGATGATCAGCTGGATGGCCAGGGCGCGGCGCACCGAGTCCTCGGTGGGCGTGGTGACGGCCTCGTCGTAGGCGTTGGTGTGCAGGCTGTTGCAGTTGTCGTAGATGGCGATCAGCGCTTGCAGGGTGGTGCGGATGTCGTTGAAGTCCATCTCCTGGGCGTGCAGGGAGCGTCCGGAAGTCTGCACGTGGTACTTGAGCTTCTGGCTGCGCTCGTTCGCCCCGTAACGTTCCCGCATGGTCACCGCCCAGATGCGGCGGGCCACCCGGCCGAGCACGGAATACTCCGGGTCCATGCCGTTGGAGAAGAAGAACGACAGGTTGGGGGCGAAGTCGTCGATGCGCATGCCACGGGCGAGGTAGGCCTCGACGTAGGTGAAGCCGTTGGCGAGGGTGAAGGCGAGCTGGCTGATCGGATTGGCCCCGGCTTCGGCGATGTGGTAGCCGGAGATGGACACGGAGTAGAAGTTGCGCACCTCCTTCTCGATGAACCACTCCTGGATGTCGGCCATCATCCGCAGGCTGAACTCGGTGGAGAACAGGCAGGTGTTCTGGCCCTGGTCCTCCTTGAGGATGTCGGCCTGCACCGTGCCGCGAACGCTGCGCAGCACATGGCCCCGGATCCGCTCCGCTTCCTCGGGGGTCGGCTCGCACCCGTGCTCGGCGGTATGGGCGTCGAGCTGCTGGTCGATCGCGGTGTTGAGGAAGAACGCGAGGATCGTCGGTGCGGGCCCGTTGATCGTCATGGATACCGATGTGGTGGGCGAGGTCAGGTCGAAGCCGTCGTACAGCGCCTTCATGTCCTCCAGGGTCGCCACCGACACACCCGAGGTGCCCACCTTGCCGTAGATGTCGGGGCGCAGGCCCGGATCGCGGCCGTAGAGGGTGACCGAGTCGAAGGCGGTGGACAGCCGGGTGGCCTCGCTGTCCTCGGAGAGGTAGTGGAAGCGGCGGTTGGTACGGAACGGATCGCCCTCCCCGGCGAACATCCGGGCCGGGTCCTCGCCCTCCCGTTTGAACGGGAACACTCCGGCGGTGAACGGGAAGAATCCCGGCAGGTTCTCGGAGCGGAGGAAGCGCAGCAGTTCTCCGTGGTCGGTGTAGCGCGGCAGCGCCACCCGGGGGATCCGGCTGCCGGACAGCGACTCGCGCACCAGGGTGGTGCGCAGCTCGCGGTCGCGGATGGTCACGACCAGCTCGTCGCCGGAGTAGTCGCTCACGGTCTGCGCCCAGTCGGCCAGCGGCCTGCGCGCTTCGGGTGCGAAGACCTCCTCGGCGTCCTTCAGCAGCTTTTCGACGTCATCGGTGTGCGCTCCGGCCGCCGCGAGTTCGTCGCGGACGGCGGCCAGGCGCTGGATCCGGCGGGCCTGCCCGGCCAGGTCGTCGGTTCGCTCGTGATAACCGCGCACCGTGTCGGCGATCTCCGCCAGGTAACGCACCCGGGACGGGGGCACGATCTGGGTGGCGCCGCTGGAGTGCCGCAGCGTCACCGCCGGAAGCGCTCCGGGCCCCACCGGCAGGCCGCGTTCGGCGAACAGGTCCCGCAGATGCTGGTAGAGCGCGGTGACCCCGTCGTCGTTGAAGGTCGACGCGCTGGTTCCGAACACCGGCATGTCTTCCGGCCGCTGCCCGAACGCCTCCCGGTTGCGCACCAGCTGACGTCCCACGTCGCGCAGCGCGTCCTTGGCTCCGCGCCGCTCGAACTTGTTGATGGCCACCACGTCGGCGAAGTCGAGCATGTCGATCTTCTCCAGTTGGGAAGCCGCGCCGAACTCCGGCGTCATCACGTACAGCGACAGGTCCACGTACGGGACGATCGCGGCGTCCCCCTGCCCGATGCCCGGCGTCTCCACGATCACCAGGTCGAAACCGGCCGCCTGACAGGCCGCGATGGCATCCGCCAGCCCCTCGGGGACCTCGCGTCCGCCGCGGGTGGCGAGCGAGCGGAAGAACACCGTGTCGCCGTCGAGGCAGTTCATCCGGATCCGGTCGCCCAGCAGGGCCCCGCCACCGCGCCGCCGGGTCGGATCCACCGCCAGCACCGCCACCTTGAGCCTGCCGCCCTGGTCGATGCGCAACCGGCGGACCAGCTCATCGGTCAGCGAGGACTTTCCCGAGCCGCCGGTGCCGGTGATGCCGAGGACGGGTGTCCGACGGGACACCGCGGCTTCGCGCACGACGCGCAGCTCCGCGTCGGCCACCGCACCGGCCTCCAGGCCGGTGAGCAGCCGGGCCAGTGCCTGCCTCTCCCCCGCCAGGACCCTGTCCGGGGTGGCCGGGTCCAGCTCCCACAGGGCGGTGTCACACGTCTCCACCATCGAGTTGATCATCCTGGCCAGGCCGAGGCGCTGGCCGTCCTCCGGGGAGAAGATCCGCACCCCGGCGCGGGCCAGCCGTGCGATCTCGTCCGCGACGATGACCCCGCCGCCCCCGCCGAAGACCTTCACATGCCCGGCGCCACGCTCGCGGAGCAGCTCCACCAGGTACTCGAAGTACTCGACGTGTCCGCCCTGGTAGGAGCTGACGGCCACGCCCTGGACGTCCTCCTCCAGCGCCGCGGTCACCACCTCGTCGACCGAGCGGTTGTGTCCGAGGTGCACCACCTCGGCCCCCTGGGACTGCAGGATGCGGCGCATGATGTTGATCGCCGCGTCGTGCCCATCGAACAGGCTGGAGGCCGTGACGAACCGGACCGGGTGCTTCGCTCGGTAGAGGGGCTCGGTAGGGACGGCAGCAGACACGGTGTCCTCCAAGTGGCCGCCGACAGGCGGTACGACAGCGAGATCGAGGTCATTACTCAACGTGAGGTACTAGGAAGACCTAGTAAATCTGCCGACGGTGATCCGCACAAGCCGAATCCGGTGTGCGTCTGCTCTCGCCGCCAGATCAGCTCTCGCGGGTCTTGACCTCTTCGGTGAGCTGTGGGACGACCTCGAAGAGGTCGCCGACCACGCCGTAGTCGACCAGGTCGAAGATCGGGGCCTCGGCGTCCTTGTTGACGGCCACGATGGTCTTCGAGGTCTGCATACCGGCCCGGTGCTGGATCGCGCCCGAGATACCGGCCGCGATGTAGAGCTGCGGGGAGACGGT